>CBFGUT010000315.1:0-3448 GCA_965652265.1 uncultured Cellvibrionaceae bacterium
TTGCAAACGACATCAGTAGTGGCAGATAAAACATGCTGGCAATCACAACACTCGCGCGTGTTTCCCCGTAGAATAAGCTTTTGCATTCCTGCCAGCGGGTTACAATCAGATGGTCAGTGTCTGGCCTACAGGATAAGTCTATGCCCATAAAACACGTATTTACCGCTGTGCGCCGGGGCATCGGGGCAGGGTTAGTGGCGCTGCTGGCATTGGCCTCCATCGCTATCGCCCAGGAGGACCCGGCGGCGGATATCGAGGCGCTCAAGCAACGCACTCTGGAGCTCAATCGCGACCTGCTGATTCTGGAGGAAGAGCTGCTCTATCCCGCCAGCAGCCAGATCGCCGTTTATCTGTCCGTGGATGTGGGCGATTATTTTGCTCTGGATGCAGTGAAGCTGCATATCGACGACACCCTGGTGGCCAGTGAACTCTACAGCCAGGCGCAAGTGGACGCTCTGCATAAAGGCGGCGTGCAGCGGTTGTATATTGGCAATATCCGCGCCGGCGAGCACGAGATCAGCGCCTTTTTCACCGGCAAGGGCCCTCAGGGGCAGGACTACAAGCGCGCCGCCGCCGTGACCGTGGACAAGAGCACCGCGCCCGTGGTGCTGGAGCTGCGCATTGTGGATTCCACCGCCAAGTTGCAACCGGTGTTTGATATCAAACAATGGGAACTCTAGGTCGGCCCGCAAGTATGGCTTCACCCCGCCTGCTGGCGAGCGTGGCCCTGTGCCTACTCGGCCTGGCGGGCACCCCCACTCTGGCCGACTCCCCCAAGCACCGGCAGGTGGCCGACCTGCGCTACGGTGAGAGCCTGTTTCACTACTACTCGGGCGACTACCCCGCCGCGCTGACCCGACTGATGGTGGCCGAAACGCAGGACGGCATCCAGCACCACGAGCATTACCCCGAACTCATGGCCGCCGGCATGCAGCTGGCCTATGGTATGCCCACCGCCGCCGAGCAGGCCTTTGACAATTTATTGGGCCAGGGCGAACCCCCGGTGGTGCGCGACACGGCCCACTTTTACCTGGCCAAACTGCACTATACCGAAGGCCAGTACCCGCGCGCGCAGTATCACCTGCAGCAACTGGGTGACAGCCTGTCCCCCCGGCTGGCCGACGAGGCGGCACTGATGCGGTTGCACCTGGCGATAAAAACCGGGACCAGTGCCGAGACCGCACGCCAGCACCTGCCCGAATCCGCCAGTCGCGCCCTGGGGCTGCTCAACCTGGGCCACGCCGCCACGCGCGAGGGCAACGGCCAAAATGCCCGCCAGTATTACCGCCAATTGTTGGACTTGCCCCCCGCCCACGGCCAGAGTGACCGCGCCTACCTGGCACTGCGTGACAAAGCCTATACCGCCCTGGGCTACAGCCTGTTGGGCGAGCGCCAGTACAGCAGTGCTCGCGAGGCTTTCCAGCAAGTGCGGCGCGATACGGCCCTGGCCAACCCGGCGCTACTGGGCTACGGCTGGACGGCCGCCAGCTACGGCGACTACAAACTGGCACTGCGCCCCTGGCAGGTCCTGCGCCAGCGCTCCCTGCAGGACACCCAGGTGTTGCAATCGCTGGTGGCCATTCCCTGGGCCTACGAGAAACTGGGCGCTCCCGGCGAGGCGCTGGCCGCCTATCGCCAGTCCGAGGCGCTGCTGACCCGCGAGTATGAGCAGACCGGCCACTGGCTGGACCAGCTCGATGGCGCCGCGGTGATCGGCCTGCTCACCGGTGAACGCCAGCCCCGCTGGCTGAGTACCAGCGAACCGCGCAATGCACACTGGCTGACGCTGGACACCACCCAACTGCTGGACTCGGATCGCGACCACCTGCAGCAACTGCTGGGGCGCGGCGACTTCCAGACGGACACCCAGACCCTCAAGGACTTGCTCATCCTCGACGAAAACCTGGCCAACTGGCAGGAAAAGCTGTCCATTTACCGGGAGTTGTTGCTCACCAAAGAGGCCCGTCGCGGCGAGCTCCACGGTGATAACCCGCACGGTGACACTCACCGCCAGCAACTGGCCGAGTGGCGCCAGCTGGATACCCAGCTGGCGGCTATTCGGCAGCGTCGCGATGTGATGACACTGGCCAGCGATGACACCCGCGCACTCTACCGCCGCGCCGAAAACAGCCGCGAACACCTGCAGGCACTGACCGCCGCCGGTCGTGACCTCAGCGCCGAGGCCGAAAAACTGCGCCTGTTGGAGGGGATACTCTACTGGCGCGCCGCCCAGGCCTTCCCCGATAACCTATGGCGGGCGGAAAAAACCCTGGCGCAAAGCCGCGCCACCATCGCCGCCAATGGCGAGCTTTACGAGCGCATCGATCACACCCTGAGTGCTGGTTCGGATATTGCCGCCCAGGTGGCCCGCCTCGACACTCTGGCCGAGCGCAACCGAGGCGAGCTGGCGGCGCTGGATACTGCCATCGCCCGCCAGGCCGATCATCTCGCCCAACGTCTGGCCGGAGCCCTGCAGCAGCACCAGGCGCTGCTGCGCGACTACCTGGCGCAGACACGCCTGCACATTGCCCGCCTCTATCAGCGGGCGGGCGCGGTGGACGCGCCATGAGGCCGCGTCTGCTCGCACTCGGTGTCGCCGCCGCCCTGGTCAGCGGCTGTGGGCAACTGCCGGACACCGGCCCCACCCTGGCGGAGTTGCCTGAGGCCCGCCTGCCCAGCGCTAAAACCCCTGTGGAAGTGGTGGACCGCGCCCGCATCGAAGCCGATTACCGGCGCGCCCTGGAAGTCGCCAGCCAGCCCGGCGTGCGCCGTCATATTCAGTTGCAGCTGGCCGACCTGGAAATGGCCCGCGCCGAACAGGCCCAGCAGGAGGCCACCGAGCTGCAGGCCCACTTTGCCGGGGCCATTACCCAGTACCGGGCACTGATCGCCGCCAACGAGGCCGATCCGGAACACGCCGTCACTCCCGACGCCCTCTACTACAAACTGGCCAAAGCCTATGCGCTGGATGGACAGACCCGGCAGGCCACCCAGACTCTTAACACCCTGGCCGAACGCTTCCCCGACTCGCCCTATGTGAATGAAGCACAATTCCGCCGCGCCGAACGCGCCTTTGCCGAGGCCGACTACGCCGCCGCCGAAACGCTCTATGGCCAGGTGGCCGATACCGATACCAGTGCCTTTGCCGAAAACGCCCTGTATATGCAGGGTTGGTCCCTCTACAAACAGGGTCGCTACTTCGACGCCCTGCTGATCTTCAGCCGCTTGCTGGACCAGCAGCTGCCGAGTGTCGATACCGCCGGGCAGGTAGACGCTGCGCTCGCCGCTCTCACCCCCACCGGGCGCAATCTGAGCGAGGACACCCTGCGGGTGATGAGTTACAGTTTCGCCAATCTGGACGGCGCCGACACCATTGCCGCACTGCTGGACGAGCTGGGCGGACGGCCCTACCAGCACCTGCTCTACCAGCACCTGGGCGAACTTTACC
>CBFGUT010000316.1:0-3442 GCA_965652265.1 uncultured Cellvibrionaceae bacterium
CTGGTGCAAAATGGGAAACTGCGCCCGTACCTGTTCGACATCAAAGGTCTTCAAGCGCGGCCTCCACCGAATCCACAAGCCCTTCTCGCAATCCAAACTGCGCCGTCAATTGCGGCAGCAGATGCTCGGCCACCTGCCGATTGGCGACCTGCTCAACCAGTTCATTGACAAAGCCAAAACTCAACAGGGTGCGGGCGTCTTCGCGAGCAATACCGCGTGTCTGTAAATAGTACAGGGCCTCTTCATTAATTTGGGCCACGGTGGCGCCGTGCGCACAGCGCACATCGTCGGCGTATATTTCCAACTCGGGTTTGGTGTCCACTTCCGCGCGACGGGAGGTCAGCAGGTTCTTGTTGGACAACTCGGCCAGGGTTTTCTGGGCATCGGGGTGAATATGTATGCGCCCGTTAAACACCGCCTTGGCACTGTCACCAACAATACCGCGAAACACTTCGTTGGTAGTACAGTGTCCCACGCAGTGTTGCACATTGGTGTGGTAATCCACTAACTGTCGGTTGCGCGGCAAGTAGAGTCCCTGCAAATCGGCATGGGCACCCTCACCGCGATGGAAGATCCCGTAATCGGTGCGCAGCAGCGACGCGCCCTTGGTCAAGGTAAAGGCACGCAACTGGCTGTCGCGCATTAACTCTACAAATACGCCCCCCACACGGGTGACGTTTTCATCCTCGAGGTGCAACCGGTAGTGCTGCAGGTGCGCGCCCTCGGCGAGAAAGATCTCGCTCTGTGCCGTCAGAAAACCCGCTTGTTCGGCATCGCGGGTGATATAGTGTTCGATAACCTCGGCTTCGGCGCTCCTGCCCAAACACACCAGCAAACGCGCACTGGCGAGTGAGCCCTCGTCCTCGGCCCCCAGGTGAACAATATACAGGGGTTTGTCCAGCCGTCTGCTGTCCGCAACCTGCAACAACACACCGTCGCTAAGTGTGGCCTCATTCATAGCGGCAAACAGATGCTCACCGCTATCGGCCAGACGACCCAGATGCCGCTGGATAATATCGGCCTGCTCATCCGACGCCTCTGCAAAGCGCACCACTTCCACCGGCGCTTCGCTGGAGTATTCCGCGCTGTACTGGCCATTGATAAATACCAGCCGGTGCGCATCGATATCGATAAGCTTATCTTCCCAGCCACTGGCGACAGCCGCGGTGGGCGATGTGAATGACTGCTTGTCCAGCGCCACCAGCGGCGTGTATTTCCAGCGCTCAGTCCGCCGACTGGGCCAGGGCAGTTGTTGCCAATGGTCGGCGCCGCGCTCGCGCACACTGTGCAGCCAGGCCGGCGGCTGTTGCCGCGCGGCCACAGCGAGTGCTTGCTGGCGAAAATCGCTCATCAGGCCACCTCTCCTTCCAACCAGCCGTAGCCTTTGGCTTCCAGTTCCCGGGCCAGCTGTTTGTCGCCCGACTTGACGATCCTGCCATCGGCCAGCACGTGCACAAAGTCCGGCTCGATAAAATCCAACAGGCGCTGGTAGTGGGTTACCACAATAAACCCGCGCTCGGCTGAACGCATGGCATTCACTCCCGCCGCCACGGTTTGCAGGGCATCGATATCCAGGCCCGAGTCGGTCTCATCGAGAATGCACAAACTCGGCTCCAGCAGTTTCATTTGCAGAATCTCGTTGCGCTTTTTCTCACCGCCGGAGAAACCCTCGTTAACACCGCGTTTTAAAAACGCCTGATCCAGTTTGAGTTCGGCACTGGCGGCACGCGCCAGCTTCAAAAAATCCACCGACGAGTATTCGGGCAGACCGCGGTGTTTGCGAATGGTATCCACCGACGCCTTGAGAAATTCCATGTTGCTGACGCCGGGAATCTCCACCGGGTACTGAAAAGCCAAAAACACACCTTCGCGGGCGCGCTCCTCCACCTCCAGCGCCAGCAGATCCTCGCCCTTAAAAGTCACGCTACCGGCGGTGACTTCAAAGCCCTCGCGCCCGGCCAGCACACTGCCCAGCGTGCTTTTGCCGGCGCCGTTGGGCCCCATGATGGCATGCACCTCGCCAGCGTTCACCTCGAGATTGAGGCCCTTGAGAATGTCCTTGTCGGCTACCCTTGCGTGCAGGTTGTTAATACTCAACATAGTGTTTGCTACTCTTGTCTAAATCGTACCGGTATGTCGGTCAAAAACAGTAATGGTTAACCCACTGAGCCCTCGAGGCTCACTTCAAGCAGTTTGCCCGCTTCCACAGCAAACTCCATGGGCAACTCCTTGAACACCTCGCGGCAAAATCCATTGACAATCATGGATACCGCCTTTTCCGCATCCAGGCCACGCTGCTGACACAGAAACATCTGATCGTCGCTGACCTTGGAGGTGGTGGCTTCGTGCTCAATCACGGCACTCGGGTTTTTACTCTCGATATAGGGGAATGTATGAGCGCCACATTTGTCACCAATCAACAGCGAATCACACTGGGTGTAGTTGCGCGCACCCTCGGCTCCCGGGTTCATCCGCACCAGGCCGCGATAGCTGTTCTGACTTTTACCGGCGGATATCCCCTTGGAAATAATGGTGGAGCGAGTGTTTTTGCCGATATGAACCATCTTGGTACCGGTATCGGCCTGTTGAAAATTGTTGGTGAGCGCCACCGAGTAAAATTCACCCACGCTGTTATCACCCCGCAATACACAACTCGGATACTTCCAGGTAATGGCCGAACCGGTCTCCACCTGTGTCCAGGAAATCTTGGCGTTGGTATGGCAGACACCGCGCTTGGTGACAAAGTTATAGATACCGCCCTTGCCATTTTCATCGCCCGGATACCAGTTCTGCACCGTGGAGTATTTAATCTCGGCATTGTCAAGTGCCACCAACTCCACCACCGCCGCGTGCAATTGGTTTTCATCGCGCATGGGGGCGGTGCACCCCTCCAGGTAGCTCACGTGCGAGCCCTCTTCGGCCACGATCAGGGTGCGCTCAAACTGACCGGTATTCTGCTCATTGATACGGAAATAGGTGGACAGCTCCATGGGGCAGCGCACGCCCTTGGGAATGTAAACAAAGGAGCCGTCGGAAAATACCGCCGAGTTGAGCGCGGCAAAGTAATTGTCTTTTTGCGGTACTACCGAACCCAGATAACGCTTGATCAACTCCGGGTGTTTTTCCACCGCCTCACTGATGGAACAGAAAATCACGCCCGCTTCCGCCAGCTTCTCGCGAAAAGTTGTCACCACCGAGACGGAGTCGAATACCATATCCATGGCGACACCGGCCAGCATGGCCTGCTCGTGCAGGGGAATGCCCAGCTTTTCATAGGTGGCCAAGAGTTCCGGGTCCACTTCATCCAAGCTCTGGGGCCGATCCTTCATACTCTTGGGGGCGGAATAATAGGAAATTGCCTGATAATCCACCCGCTCGTAGTGCAATTGTGCCCAGTCCGGTTCAGGCATTTCCCGCCAGGCACGAAATGCCTGCAGCCGCC
>CBFGUT010000317.1:0-3441 GCA_965652265.1 uncultured Cellvibrionaceae bacterium
AATATGAAGCGCGGCAGGAGGATGCCGAGCGCACCCGCACTTCCGGCTCTCTGGATCTGGGTTACCGCCCCAATGAAAACCACGAGTACTTCGCCAAGTTCAGCTATACCAAGTTCGATGACCTGGATATCGCCCTGCGCGAATACTATCGCTTTGGTCAGGCGGGCTCGGGGGATGTGGCCTACACCGACGCCGGCAACGGCCTGTTTGGTCTGGTGGATACGGATTTACAACAGCAGTTTATGATCCAGGATGGCACCTCCGAAACCACGGCCTTCTCTCTGGGGGGTGAAAACCGCTTTAACAACGGCTGGTCACTGGACTACACCTATGCTCACTCCGTGGGCGAGTGGACCAAGCCCAACGGCCGCCGCGTGCAATTCCGCACCCGCGACCTGCCCATGCTCGGTGTTGCCGGCCCCGGTTACATCCAGGGCACGGTGGTACACCCCGATGTCATTCAGGGATTGACCGGCGCGCCCAGCGTGCCCCAGTCGGGCGGTTACGGCGGCCTTAACGGCTTTCAGCCGGATACCCGCCAGCAGAGCAACCTGCTCTACGACAACATTTTTATTGAAGACAGTTTCCGCGACGACAACATTGACGAGTTCAGCCTCAACCTGCGCAAGGATTTTGAAGAGGGCGGGCTGATTAATTACATCAAAGTGGGTGCCACCGCCAAGCAGCGCGACCGCGACCGCAACAAGGACCGCTGGAGTGTGGTGCCCGGCGATTACACCAACGGCTGTGAAGGCGACGAAGAGTGTTTGCAATTGTCCGGTGCCCGCCTGGGTGCCTTCGACACTTTTACCCCCGCGCACCCGGATATTCAGTACGACTTTATCAGCTACGACGACGCCGAATACCTGCTGGCAGTTACCACGCCGATTGCCAAGTACACCGACCCGAATCTGGTGGGGCAGGACAGCGTGAAGGACGATTACACCTTAAGTGAAGACACCGCCGCCGCCTACCTGATGACGGAGTTGCAACTCAGTGAAAAATCCACCTTGATTGCCGGTGTGCGCTACTCCGACACCCGCTTTTCCTCCACCGGCAATCTGTCTATCCGCAACGACCGTTTTGAAGTGGCCAACGAGGCCACGGTACTGGATATCGCCATTCCGCTGGAAGGCGCGGAAAGCTCTTACAGCGATCTGTTTCCCAGCTTGCACTATCGTTACGAGCCGCGCGAGGACATTCTGGTGCGCGCCTCCCTGTGGACCAGCTTTACCCGGCCCTCCTTTAATGAGGCGCGGGCCTTTGCCAACTTCGATGGCCGCATTGAGGTATGTAACGATATTGAAGGCAGTGCCAACTTTGGCGAGTGCAGCGATCAGCCCACGGAGATCGGCGCCAATTCGCTGGCGGATCTCTCGGCCGCTACGCAAAATTTTTACGTGAGCCCCAACAATGTTATCAACCTGGGCAACCCCACCCTCAAGGCGATGACCTCGCTCAACTTTGATACCTCCATCTCCTGGTACGCCAGTGAGGACCTGTACATGCAGGCCGCCTTCTTCTACAAGGATATTGACGACTTTATCGTGGAAGTCAGCGGCATCAGCAGCACCCTGGAAGATCTTCCCGTGCGTATTCCCACCGAGCAGGTGAGCGAATTTTACTTCCCGCCCGGCCAGGTCTATCAGGACATCAACTTCACCACCAATGGCGATAAAGCCAAGGTCTACGGTGTGGAACTGTCCTATTCCCAGTATTTCAACAACGGCCTGTTTGTGCAGAGCAACCTGACGCTGATCGATTCCACCGCCAATGTGGGAGACACCATCCGCAGTGATGATATCCAGCTGCCGGACCAGGCCGACAATGTATTGAACCTGACACTGGGCTGGGAAAACGACGATATCTCCCTGCGCCTGATCAGCAACTATCGCAGCAAAGTGCTGGAACGCATTGGCTCCTGCTCGCAGGCCGATCGCGACGCCGATCAGGCGCTCGGCTATCCGGAAAATTGCGCCGACTGGGCGGATATCTATGACGACGATACTTTTAGCCTGGATATTAAAGCGACTTACCAGCTGACGGACAACATTCAGTTTTACCTGGATGCCATCAACCTCACGGAAGACAAGAGCTTTAAATATTTTGTCGGCAACGATTACTCGCGCGGCAATATGCTGTTCCAGTCCGAAGACTACGGCAGCTCTGTCCAGCTCGGTGTCAATATTAAATTTCTGTAACCGGAACAGACGCGGGGCGTTCGGCGACGGGGCGCCCCTGATGACTTAACAATAAAGACAGAAGGTATGCACTATGAACAAGATAACCCTATTGAGTTCGTTGATTATGGCAGGCGCTCTGCTCACCGCCTGTGGCAGTGAACCCGATTCCAGCGCCCCCGATATTATTATCAATATCGACAACCCCGATGGCGGCGGCGGTGGCAGCGAACTGCCCGAGATTGCCAACACCCCTCTGCCGATTATTGAAGATTTCGCAGCCAGCGATACTGCGGGCTTTTTCCACGCCGACTACTGGGCATTGGCCACTGACGCCGAGCCCGGCGAAGATGCCTTTTACTATCCCATGGCCGGCGCTTTTGCCGACGATGGCAGCATTGATCCCGAGGGCGGCATCTGGATTACCGCCGATGTGGATCAGGCCCTGCGCATTGGCAATTCGCGGCTGACCCTGGCACAAACCGTGTCGCCCTTGGCGGGTGAGGTGGAAGACCCGCGCAAAGACACCACCCCCGGCGAAGGGGTAGACGAAGGCCTCAGTTGGGGTGAGCTGGACCTGTCCGAGCCCTATAAAATTTCCTTCTGTGTGGTGGCCGCCACTTCCGGCCCCAGCTCCAGCCTATTCCAGATTTACGCCGACAACAATACCGTCAGTGAAGCCAGCTCCATCCACGGCGGTGGCAACAGCGGTTCACGCATTTTCAACCAGCCAGTCAATACCTTGGTTCCGGGACAGCGTGTGGAAATCAATATCCCCGGCGACACCACCCTGCAACCGGGCGGTGAGCTGGTGGCATCGAAGCCCGACCCGGTAGGGACCGAGAATTCCTTCCTCAACCTGCGCGTTTCCAGCGGTGGCTGGGCGGTGATCGACGACCTGCTGATTGAATATCAGTCCGATGTCGGCAATAACCCGCAGCCAGACTGTGCGAGCAAAACCACCGACTACACCATGGTGCACCCCATCACCGGCGGCAGCGACAGCACCGCCCCCGAAGAGCCGCATCTGGGCACACCCTTTAACGACTTGCCACTGACCCTCAACTTCTCCGCCGATGCCGACACTTTCTTTGGCGAGAATGAAGATGCCGACTTCCTGGCCTTGTCCTCGGATGCGGAGGCTCCCTTCTATCGCGTCACTTCCGGCGGCAGCCGCATCAGCATCGCCGACAACGCCCTGAGCATGAACAATGCGCGCTTCACCATTGGCGATGCAGGCACCCCCACCGCTGAAGGCGTA
>CBFGUT010000318.1:0-3437 GCA_965652265.1 uncultured Cellvibrionaceae bacterium
ATACGCTGATGGCCGCCCAGGTGGGCGTCGCCGGCTCCACCAGCGTGGGTGCCGCCAGCCGCTGATGATTGACAAACGTGCCATTGGTGCTGCCGAGATCCGTGAGTAACAGGCGGTCCCCGTCATATTCAAAGCGCGCGTGCTGGCGTGAAATGCTCTCCATATTGAGTTGCAGGTCGCACTCCATATGCCGGCCCACCACGGCGGGCAGCGGCGGCAGCTCATAGCGGCGTGCACGCAGGCTGCCGGGGTCGGCACTTTCCAGATAGTATTTTAGCGTCACTGATTGTCCCCCGCCGAGCGGGCTTTTTATGGGAACTTCCCGAGTGTTAATACTAGCCCTTTTTGTGCCTGCTCACAAAGTGATCATAATAAATCGGTGAACGGTGAACGATCTCGTCACCCGTTCTTCGTACCTCGTACCCCAAGCCCACTTGACCATGATCAGCCACTAGATTCCAGTACGCTAGCCACCGCTTTGGCCACCGGGTCGATGGTGTCCACCTGCAAACCGGCCACATTGATACGGCTGTTGTCGGTCATATAGATATGAAAGTCACGGCGCAGTTGCAGTACTTGTTCACTGCTGAGTCCAAGAAAGGAAAACATACCGCGTTCGTGCTGGATAAAGTTGAAGTCACGTTGATTTTGGGCGCTATTGAGGCTCTTTACCAGCGCGGTGCGAAGAGCCTGGATGCGTTCGCGCATCTGGGTCAACTCTTGCAGCCACAGGGCGTAGAGGTTGGGATCGTGACAGATAATATCGACAATCGCGGCGCCGTGAGAGGGCGGCATGGAGTAGAGCCCCCGGGTAATGCTCAGTAATTGGCTGGTGACGGCCCGGGCGCCCGCTGGGCTGGCGCTGACTACCGACAGGCTGCCGGCGCGCTCACGGTAGAGGCCAAAGTTTTTGGAAAAAGACGTGGCCAGTATCAACTCGGGCAATTGCTCCGCCATGCGTCGCACACCATAGGCGTCTTCTTCCACGCCTTCGCCGAAACCCTGGTAGGCCATATCGATAAAAGGGGTAAAGCCGCGCTGGGCCGCCAGGTCGCTGAGGTGTCGCCACTGTTCCCGAGTGAGGTCCGCCCCCGAGGGATTGTGGCAGGAGGCGTGTAAGAGCACCAGATCGCCCGGCGCGGCCTCCTGCAGAGTCGCCATCATTTTGTCGAAATCGAGTCGGTGTTCGGCAAAGTCATAGTAGGGATACTCGCGCAAGGTGAGGCCGGCTCCGCCCAGGAGGGGCACATGGTTGCCCCAGGTGGGAATACTGACCCAGCAGGTGGCGCTTTGCCGGGCTCGGCCCACCAACTCCGCCGCCACGCGCAGGGCGCCGCAGCCACCCGGCGTCTGGATGGTACTCGCTCGCCCGTCTTGCAAGCTCGGGTGGTTAGCGCCAAAGGCCAGCTGTTGGCTGGCCGCATTGGCCCCGGGATAGCCCGCCGGGGCGGTATAAGCTTTACTCGACTCCTGCGCCAGGCGGCGCTCTTCGGCGGTGCGCACACTGGCGAGCACCGGTGTTTGACCGCTATCGTTTTTATACACACCCACGCCCAGGTCCACCTTGTGACTGGCGGTATCCTCGGCAAAAGCGGTACTCAGACCCAGAATGGGATCGGCGGGGAGTTGGGGCAAGTGTTCAAACATGGGCGCTCCGGCGATGAATTTTGTGGGTGCTATTGTAGCTTGAAAACGCAGAACGCAGAACGCAGAACGCAGAACGATGAACGATGAACGATGAACGATGAACGATGAACGATGAACGATGAACGATGAACGCTTGGATTGGGTGGGAGAAATTGTAAAAGTTCCCCATAAGTGGATAATCCCCAACACTTGTCACTTCACCTAAACCACACCATTCTGCCCCCGTATCCCGTACCCCGTACCCCGTACCCCGTAAGCCATTAGGCGATCACAATACCGGTTTGCTATACTCGCCGGCTTGTCTGTCGGGGGAAGTGTATGTCCAGATACTGGAGTCAGGTGATTCGCGATATCGAGCCCTATGTGCCCGGTGAGCAGCCCCAGGTGCCGGGTTTGATCAAGCTCAATACCAACGAGAGCCCCTACGGGCCCTCGCCGCGGGTAGCCGAGGTGTTGAACGCCGAGCAAATGGACAATTTGCGGCTCTATCCCGACCCCAATGCGGTGGCTTTGCGCCAGACCATTGCCGATTATTATCAGGTGCCGCTGGCGTCTGTGTTTGTGGGCAATGGCTCCGACGAGGTGCTGGCCCAGACCTTTATGGCGTTTTTTCAGCAGCGTGATCCGATTCTGTTTGCCGATATTACCTACAGCTTTTATCAGGTCTACTGTCAGCTGTTTGGTGTCGCCAATAAAATTATTCCTCTGGCGGAGGATTTTACTCTCAACCTGGATGACTATCGCCAGCCCAATGGCGGGGTGATTTTCCCCAACCCCAACGCCCCCACCGGCATGGCGTTGCCGCTGGAGGACATCGCTCGTTTTGCGCGCGCGAACCGTGACTCCGTAGTCGTGGTGGATGAGGCCTATATCGATTTTGGTGGCACCAGCGCGGTCTCGTTGACGCGGGAACTGGATAACCTGCTGGTCATTCAGACCCTGTCCAAATCCCGGGCCCTGGCGGGGTTGCGGGTGGGACTGGCCATTGGCCATGAGGATTTGATCGAGGGTCTGGAGCGGGTCAAGAACTCCTTTAACTCCTACCCTCTGGGGCGTCTGGAGCAGCTTGCCGCCAGGGCCGCTTTCGAGGATGACAACTGGTTTCGCCAGTGTCGCGACCGGGTTGTAACTACCCGTGAGCGCACACGTGAAGCTCTGCTGGAGATGGGCTTTGAAGTGCTGCCCTCGCAGGCCAACTTTGTCATGGCCCGACCTCCGGCACCTCATCGTGCACAATCGCTGGCGACACAGCTACGCGAGGCGAAAATCCTGGTGCGCTACTTCAATAAACCGCGTATCGATGCCTATCTGCGTATAAGCATTGGCACGGATGCGGAGATGGAGCGGTTACTGCACGTACTGAGAGACCTGATCTAGTGGGCTGCGCGCAAAATTAGGTAACAGTTCGCTTCGCCAAAATGCCCAGCTCTGCGTTGGAAAAATTTGAAATAGCGCCACTATGCCTGCATTTTTCCGTCTTGATCTGGTCATTTTTGCAGTGCTCCTTTGTTACCGAACTTCACGCGCAGCCCACTAGGGCCTGTTAACACTATTTGGATACGCCTGCTGGAAGCCAGTTTTGTTTCCAGCTAGGCGCCGTGAGTGCAGTTTGTTCAACATATCCCTATGCTTCACCCCTTCGGGGCTTGCGCGTAAAAACGCTCCAGGCGTTTTTGTGGTGGTGCCAAATAAGCGAACGGCAACGACGCTGGGGACCAAACTGGCTCCAGCCCTTCGGGTTGCGGCTAAAAATCCGCCACTCTGCGTCGCCTGCATGGATGCAGGTGAGG
>CBFGUT010000319.1:0-3422 GCA_965652265.1 uncultured Cellvibrionaceae bacterium
ATATCGATACCTTCCCTGTAGACGACGCACCCTTGTGACGTCAATTCAATCAGCTCATCTTACCGCGACCTCCCTGTCGCGAAAAGGCATGATTAAAGCTTACCTTCCTGTATTTGCCGATGAGCGTAATCCACCGCACGAGCCGTCAGCGCCATATAGGTAATACTCGGGTTTTGGGTGCCGGAACTGGTCATACAGGAGCCGTCCGTGACAAAGACGTTGGCCACATCGTGCATCTGGTTCCACTGGTTGAGCACACTGGTGGCCGGGTCCAGCCCCATACGCGCCGTACCCATCTCGTGAATACAGGCCCCTGGCGCCGTGGCGCTGTTGTAGGAGGTGATATTGATACAACCCGCCGCCTCCAGCATCTCCACGGCACTCTGCACACCGTGCTCGCGCAGTTTGGCTTCGTTCTCCCGCAGCTTGGCATCAAAGGTAATAATAGGCATGCCATACTGATCTTTCTTATTGAAGTTCAGATACATGCGGTTTTCATGGTAGGGCAACAATTCACCAAAGCAGGTCATGGTAATCGCCCAGGCACCCGGCTGGAACACCGCGTCCTTTAGTGCCTTACCCACCACGCCGGCAGGCGCATTGGGAATGCGCTGGGCCTTACCTTGATAACTGAAACCGCGCAAGTAATCATCGCGTTTGGACTCTTCATCCAGATTGGAGAAGCGGGGGATGTAGAAACCGTTGGGTTTGCGACCATAGTAGTACTCGTCTTCCAGACCCGGCAGAATTCCCGCCGCGCCCATGCCGTAGTGGTGGTCCATCATATTGTGGCCCAACTCGCCACTGCTATTACCCAAACCATTGGGGAATGTCTCACTGCGGCTGTTGAGCAAAATGGCGGTGGTACCCACGGTGCTGGCATTGCAGAAAATAATACGTGCGCTGATTTCCAAATGCTCACGGGTTTCGGCGTCGATAATACGCACACCCGTGGCTTTTTTCGTATTCGGGTCGTACACAATTTCACTGACAATGCTGTTGGGACGTATCGTCAAATTGCCGGTTTCCTCGGCCACCGGCAGGGTGGCCGACTGGCTGCTAAAATAGGCACCGAAGGGACAGCCGCGCCAGCAGCGATCGCGCGACATGCACTGCCCGCGCTTGCCCTTGTGCACTTCCGGATTGTATTCGGTCAGGTTGGCCGTGCGACCCGGTGTCACCACGCGGCCGGGAAATTTTTTCGCCACGGCTTCGCGCAGATGCTGCTCCGCACAGTTGAGGGGGAAGGGCTTGAGAAATTTCCCATCGGGCACCTGTTTCAGGTTCTCCGCCTGACCGGAAACGCCCACAAAAGTTTCCACCTTATCATACCAGGGTTCGATGTCGGCATAGCGGATAGGCCAGTCAATGGCGATACCTTCTTTCTTGTTGGCTTCGAAGTCGATATCGCTCCAGCGGTAACAGTGCCGCCCCCACATAATTGAGCGGCCGCCCACATGATGCCCTCGAATCCAGTCGAAGCGCTCATCCTCGTCGTAGGGATATTCGTCGTCTTTATTGATCCAGTGCTTGTTGGCCTGACGCACCCACCAGGGCAGTCTATCCTGTTTGTAGTAGTGCTTGGCAATTTCCTCCTGTGTTACACGATCATTGTGGGGCAGATCCCAGACGTCGGCATGGGCCGTCGGGTATTCGCCATGTTCCACCATGCGGCCGCGCTCCAGAACCAGGGTTTTATAACCGCGTGTGCACAATTCCATAGCGGCATAGCCACCACTGATACCAGAGCCAATCACAATAGCGTCAAAATCGGTTGCAGTTGTCTTACTCATATTCAAATAGCCCAGGCTTTATTATTAACACTTGCCACGGTAATACAGGGGTCGTATTTGCCGGGAATGGGGAGGTAGTTCAAATGCTTTTCGGCTATAGCCTCGGTGAGGAGGTAATAGGCGATGGTTTGCTGTTTTACCTCCACCAGGCCCTTGCGCGCGCCCGCCAGGGCAACATCGTCGCTCAGCTCCAGTTCACTCAACAATGCCACCTGCCGGTCGGTGTCCTGGGCGGTAAAATTCTGGCGGTCGAGGTGCGTCCATAAGGCCGTCCACAACTCCTTGAACTGCGCCTGGTAATCGCTCTCCATCACCTGGCCCAACATGGAGTCAATGGTGGTATGCACATTCACATCCGTGGCCGAGGGTGTCTCGGTACGCGGCAGGATGACATCCACCAATTGCGCCAGCCGTTGGAACTGTTCGGGGGCAAAATGATGCAGTAAGGGCGCATCGACACTGGCGGCGGAGGAAGCGGATGAACCCGCAGCGCCCTTAGGCGCCTCCGAGCATCCACTCAGCACTGCACCGGCCAGGGAGGCGGAGACGGCGCTGCCGGTTATCCAGGCTGTATACTGGAGAATCTGTCGTCTATTCATGGGCGGGCCTATATTGTCGTTATCATTCAGGGCAATAGCCCCAAACTGGCTGCTGGAGCCTGTCTGACTATTATTGGGCAGCCCCGCCCATTTTGGCAAATACCAGACCCACCCCGGGTGTAATGAAGGGTTAAGCATTGCAAGCGCCACTCTTGCAACCAGCTTTATCGCGGCAGGGCTTGGATTTCCTGCAGAAACAGTATGGCCGCTTGTCGTCGCAACTCCCTGATAGCCGCGAAGCTGGGGCCCCGCACATAGAGCGCATAACTGACTGGACCACCTTTATCGGATTCCACCCAGCCCACCAGCCAGCCGGCAAACTCGCCGTCAAAATCGGTATTGTCCACAGGACCTGCCCCTGTCTTGCCATACAGGCGGCTGGTGCCAACCACCTCCAACAAAGCCACCGATTTCAGTGCTTCCACATGCCTTGGCGATACCGGCAAGCTGCCGGCTGCCAGCTTTGCCAAAAAGCGCGCCTGTTCCATGGGAGAAATGACCAGAGGTCCATTGAGCCAAAAATCGTCACTGCCCTCGGGCGCCTCAGCATTGCCGTAGGAGAGCCGCGTAAGCCATAGACGATAGGCTGAGCCGTCGATATCGCGGGTTATTTCCTGAAAATACCAGGGCACAGACTTCTTAAACGCCGTGGCCATTGTGTGCGAACGCCTCCAGGAGTCCGGCCAATAGCCCTGCGCAGGCCTTTGGCTGGCATCCCAGGGCTTTTCCGCCTGCAGGGAACTGACAGCACCGGTTTCCAGCGCGATCAGTAAATGCGGGATTTTAAAGCTGGAAAAGGGGGTATTGCGTACCTGGCTAAGCGGCAGATCGTAAACGTAATCCTGCCCGGTGCTGACATCGATGGCATAAAAGGTGATCTCGCGATCACCCACCAGCTGGCCGAGTGCTGTTTCAGGATCAACCGATATAGCCACAGTCTCAGCCAAAACCTTGCCCTGCAAACACACAAGAGCAAGGCCCAATAGCGCCATGCGCCAGAAAAAAGTCATAGAATTATCCTATACCCTAA
>CBFGUT010000320.1:0-3417 GCA_965652265.1 uncultured Cellvibrionaceae bacterium
CGCAGAATAGTGTGCGAGTATAGTGGGGTAGGAAGTAAACTTTTATTTCGCGAATATTCAAATCGACGTGTCACCGATGATTCGGTGACTCGTCGATTCGATGACTCGTTAACCCTCGTCGCCGTAGGGATAGATGGTCTGAATACGCCCCTGGGCGTCGTAGTGCAGTTCGGTCATTTTGACTGAACGTAAGTGAGTGACACCTTCAGACAATATGCAATCGTGGTAGAACAGATACCACTTACCCTGGAACTCGCAGATGGAGTGGTGCGTGGTCCAGCCAATAACCGGGGTCAGAATCCTGCCCTGGTAGGTAAAGGGTCCATAGGGGTTATCGCCAATGGCATAGCACAGGAAATGTGTGTTACCCGTGGAGTAGGACAAATAGTACTTGCCCTGATATTTGTGTAACCAGGAAGCTTCGAAGAAACGGCGCTCGTGATCGCCGGCTTTCAGTGGTTCGCCGTCTTCATCCACAATCACCACTTCGCGCGGCGCCTCGGCCATGCTTTTCATATCCTCACCGAGCCGTGCCACACGAGGTCCCAATGCGGGCTGGTTGTCTTCAGGCTCCTCATTGCTTTCACCATAGACATTATCGCGATATTTTTGCAGCTGGCCGCCCCAGATACCGCCAAAGTACATGTAATAACTGCCATCGTCATCGCGAAAGATTGACGGGTCGATGGAGTAGCTGCCGGGCATGGGCTCGGCCTCGGGCGTAAAAGGACCCTCCGGGTTGTCACTTACAGCGACGCCGATATAGAAACGGCCATCGCTCGTTTTGGCCGGAAAGTACATGAAATATTGCCCGTCCTTGCAGGCCACGTCCGAGTCCCACATCTGCCGCTCCGCCCAGGGAACATCCTTCACATGCAAGGCCACACCGCAATCCACCACCTCACTGTCGGGCGTCTCCAGACGCAACACGTGATAGTCTTCCATGCCGAAGTGGTCGCCATTATCGTTAAAGGGAATGCCCGCATCGATATCGTGCGAGGGATAAATATAGAGCTTGCCATCGAAGACATGGGCCGATGGATCGGCGGTGTACATATGAGTTACCAGGGGCTGCGAAATGGCTTTCTTGGCCAGTGCCTGGTAATCCACGGTTTCGTTACTGTCAGACATGATAATTCCTGTAATTGTCACTCAAGCGAGCCGGGTGCCAGCACCCGGCACGGGTTTTACAAAAGAGGCTCTTCCACAGTCTGGGCCACGCGCCGCGCCGCCAGATCCTGTTCGATTTGCATCTCCACCTGCTTGTTGATCCGATAGAAGAACAACAGGCCACAGGCCAAAAAGAAAGGTATGGAAGCGAAGACGCTCATGGTCATGCGAATACCCAATATGGATTCCGGACTCTGTTCGGCCACCCCGGCCTGATAGCCATAGGCGGCGAGGAAAGTCACCACCAGGGTGCCACCAATGGTCAGACCCAGTTTCAAGCCCAGAATCATGGCGGAGAAAATAATGGCAGTAGCACGACGATGGTTTTTCCACTCGGAGTAATCGGCGACATCGGCAATCATGGCCCACAGCAGCGGGATGGTGATGCCATAGAAGAAACCGTGCAGTATCTGCGACAGGAACATCATGCTCACTGCCTCGCGGGGAATGATAATAAACACCAGAATAAACAGCGTGGAAACAAACAGTGCACCGCCAAAAACGTTGCGCTTACCAAAGCGATCCGCCAGTGGCCGCGACAGGCCGATACCCGTGATCATCATAATAATCCCGGCGCCGTTAAACAGCCCAAAGGCGGAGGCGTGCACCTCCTCCGGCCATCTGAAATTGGGCCATACACTCTGAACCGATGCGATCAAGCCGGTAAAGCCAATACCGTTTAGGAACGCGCTCAGTTCGCTCTGGCTGGCGTAGTACTGGAAGTAATACACCAGGGTACCGCCCCTCAAGGCCAGGTGGACAAACACTAGAATGGTCACCAGCAGCATAACGCGCCAGGGGCCGTTTTTCACCAGATCGGTGATATCTTCCAGGATAGTGTTATTGGTGGTGTTCTGCTCGATCACCCGCTCCCGGGTGGTAAAGAAGGTGATCAAGAAGCAGATCACGCCGGCAACGGCAAACACAGTCATAATGCGCTCGAAGCCAAGCGCCTGATCGCCGTTACCCAGTACCAGCACCAGCGGCAACAGCAGTACTTGCACAATAAACTGAGCCACCATGACCGCCACAAAGCGGTAGCTGGACAGGCTGTTGCGCTCGGACATCTTGCCGGTTAATACCCCGCTGAGGGAGGAATAGGGCAGATTGTTGGCCGAATAGAGCAACATCAGCAGCAGATAGGTCACGAAGGCGTAGGTGACCTTGGCGCCGTAACTCAAGTCCGGGGTGGTAAAGGTCAGCAGCACCAATACGCCGAAGGGTACCGAGGTCCACAGAATCCAGGGACGGTAGCGGCCCCAGCGGGTGCGGGTGCGGTCGGCGATCATGCCCATAATGGGTGCGAACACCACGCCCCCGATAATGCCGCAGGTACCGATTACCCACTGGGCGGTGCTCGCTTCCAGTTTATAGACATCGGTATAGTAGTAGGCAATGAAGGTGACCAGTGTCTGGAACACCAGATTGGCTGCCAGATCGCCCAGACTGTAACCGACCTTTTCGCGGACGGTGAGGACATGTGATTGAGTATTCATAGCTCTCAGGTTCTTATTGTGAGTAGTGGATTAATCGCTGCCCGCCAGTTTCGGGGTGGCAGTGCCAGCCTGTCATCCCGGAGGTTATCACGCTCTCCACCGGGCTTCACCGACTTTATCGCCAAGATATGGTCATATGTACTATATGCTAAAGGCACGCCGATGGCAAGATGTTGCCGCAATGGTGGCCCCGTCCCAACACTGAATTTTATGGTAACCTAGCCAAAGGATCAGCCGCCCGCACCCGCGTCGAGATTACGCCGCCTATGCATATCACCCGCTATACCGATTATTCCCTGCGCGTACTCATGTATTTGGCGCTGAACCGGGAGCGACTGGCCACCATCGCCGAAATCGCCGCGAGCTATCATATCTCCAAAAACCACCTGATGAAGGTGGTGCAGGAGCTGAACAACAAAGGCTATCTCACGGCGATTCGCGGTAAAAACGGTGGGCTGTGTCTGAGTGGCCCGCCGGAAACCATCAGCATTGGCGCGCTTGTACGCGATACCGAGCAGGATCTGGCACTGGTGGAGTGTTTTGAAGCTGGCAACGGCTGTATTATCAGCCCCGCCTGCCGACTCAAGGGGGTGTTCCGCGAGGCACTTGAAGCCTTTTTCCAGACACTGGATCAGTACACATTGGCGGATCTGGTGCCACCCCGCCGCCAACCGCAAATGATACAGTTGCTGTCGCTGTCTGATGTCTGATGTCTGATGTCTGATGTCTGATGTCTGATGTCTGATGTCTG
>CBFGUT010000321.1:0-3408 GCA_965652265.1 uncultured Cellvibrionaceae bacterium
ATAGAGCATAAAGGTGGATTCCACCAAATTGGACAGATAATAACCTACGTTTTGCACATAGGTTTGCAGTAGATAAACTGTGGGACCTGCAATCAGCACAAATAACAAAAGTGCAACAGCCAGTAGCAGGTTGAGTTCGGATATACGACGAATACCTCCATCGAGGCCCAATACCACGGAAATAGTGGCGAACAGGGTAATTACGCCAATCAGTATTATTTGAATGCCAGTGCCCACCGGTAAATCGAACAGGTAGTTGAGCCCGGCATTGACCTGCATCACCCCAAAGCCCAGCGAAGTGGCAACGCCGAACAAAGTGCCCAGGACAGCAAAGATATCCACGGCATGACCGATGGGACCGTATATTCTCTCGCCAATAAGTGGATAAAAGGCCGAGCGAATGGTGAGGGGCAGTTTGTGTCGGAACGCAAAATAGGCTAGCGAGAGGGCAACGACAGCGTAAATGGCCCAGGCGTGAACCCCCCAGTGGAAAAAGGTAATACGCATGGCCTCTCTTGCTGCCGCCACAGTCGCCGCATCCCCCACGGGCGGTGTCATGGTATGCATTATGGGTTCGGCGACACCAAAAAACATCAGGCCAATGCCCATGCCGGCGGAGAATAACATGGCAAACCAGGACAGATAACTATAGTCGGGTTCGCTGTGATCCGGTCCTAGCTTGATACGCCCGTAATCCGAGAGAGCCAGCACCACCACGAAAATCAGGAATAGGGCCACGGCCAGCACATAAAACCAGCCCGCCGAATTCGCGACCCAGGTTTGAATTGCGGTAAATTGGGCTTCGGCGGTTTTGGGTAGTAATACTGCGTAGAGAACAAATAACAGGCACAGACCTCCGGCACCAATAAAGACTGGCGGATTGACTTTAATCCAGGAGGGCGTGGGGGGTGTTTGCTGTTCTTCGTTCATGCAACCTCCGCATTACAGGTAAAAGTCCAGGGAAAGATACAGGGCGTCAAAATCACCCTCATTGACCATGCCATAACGGTCTACATAGCCATCCTGGGTCAGGTATTCCAGATAGATCCATCCCGGGCCATAGTCATAGCGAACACCGGGCGCCAGTGCGATAACGCTATCGCTGCCATTCCCGCGGGTGTCGGGTCGCGCGGCTGAAGCGTCCAGATAGAGTGCCCAGGGCCCCTGGCTGTAGCCCAGTTCCACAGCCAGCCGCTGGTTTTCAATCTGATGGGGTAAGCTTTCGGCACTGATTAAGCCGGGAGGAAGTTCCCGGGACTGCAGGATATAGGAAGCCTTGGAAAAGAAGTTACCCATATGACCCTCGTAATAGAGGGCTGCCGCCTCATGGTTGCCTGAAACCGGCCGGTTGGGGGTGCCACTGAGATCCTGCAACTTGCCGCTTTGCAGCGACAAACCGAAGGCGTGATTTTCCAGAAATGCCCACTTGCCATTGCCCACCCAGGTTTTGACCTTGCGATAAGTCGTGGAGCTGCCCCAGTGGCCGTTGTCATCCACGGTATCGGTACTGGTGCCGCCCCAGTCGTCAGCGTGAAAGTAGGCCAGGTCATAGGCAAATTTGTTACGCTCACCTGTCAATTTCACACCCACATCCATTTGATCACCATAACCGGCCAGCAGGATGTCGCCGGGCCAAAAGTTAATGGTTTTCCAGCCGAAGGGCACCTGCGACTTGCCTATTCGCAGAGTGTGATCCTCGTTTAATCGCCAGCCGACCCAGGCCTTATGGAGTGTGTATTGATCACCGGTGGAATTATTCGCCGGATCGGTAAAGCTGCCGGGGCCTGCGCGAAACTCCGCTGAATAGAGCCAATTGCCGGAATCGCTGGCACTGCCATCCAGATAGAGAATCAGGGCTTCCCCGGTGAATTCGCCGCCACTGTTTTGGTTGGCATCATTATCGCGAAGGTACTGATAAGTGCCCCAGACGCCTGCGGAGAGCTTGGGCTCCGCCCAGGCTGTAGTGGCGGTGATAGCGGCGAGTAGTACTGCCGCTATTCGGAAACGGATTGAGAGCAACATGAGTTTGCCTTCTTGTCTGCCTGTCTGGCATCGAATAATGGCGTCGTTCCTCAATCACTGGCAGAGCCAGAGGGATGAGCGAACTTACACGGCAATGTGTGCCAGCACAGTGGATTTTGAAACCGGCTTATGGCAACAACGAGTGTTACGTGATCTTCTGACTATAGATCATAATAGAGGGCTTGTGAAAAAATGTAGACCATTGGTTAAGCTTAATCAATGATTATCTCTGATAGCTGTGATCAATAGTCGGACACAAAGCAGGAGTGAACTCAAATGGGGTTAAGTGTTTTGCGAACCGAGGCCGCTTACCTTCGCTTTTTATAAGCCCAAAGGGAAATCAGCAGCAGTGCCAGAAAGCCGCTAAGCGCAGTTATATTGAAAGCGATTGCGGTAGGGGAGTAAGCGTTGATATGGCACTCAGGATACCAAAATATTCCGGGTGTTTGATAGGCGATAAAAAGCCCTAAAAGAAAGCCGATCCAAACCGTGTAGTAGCGAAAACGCGGGGCGGCTGAATAACTGTAAAAAACTACCAGCAGAGCTGTGATGGCTCCCACCAGGGGTTTTTTCCAGCAGATTGCGCTGCCGATTGCCCAGGTTGCCAAAAGAGGGAAACCCACAATGAGAATAAAATACCCGACAAAAAATAAAAGCCAGTGTGCCACTCTTAATAAGTACTGTTTCATCATCGCTTCCAATGGCTGGGTTATAGTGGAGTCTATTGTTGGTTTCTCTACCTTGATCGAGCGGCCCCCTCTCGGCGAGATAATGCCGCAATACACTCTCGCTGACAATCCGTGCCTTGGAAAAGGCCGGATCCAGGTGTGAAAGATAAAGCAATGTCCAGGCAATTTCGCGCGGATCGATCTGCTTGCCCTCTGGGCTGAGTCGAGGGTCGTTGGCCGTGCGGGTATTGCCGCGGTCATTAATGAATCCCCTAGCGGAAATACGTGATTGCAGCCATTCTAACCCTGTTTTCAAGACAGAGTGGAGCTTCATCCTGATGTCATCGGAATGTGTGTGAGTATAAAGATTTGCCAATGCCAATACGCTGATGGCCTGGTAGTGACTGTCGTGACCCCCACGCTCGGGGAATACCCCGTTTTCTCGCTGTACGCTTAGCACCCATTGCAGCAATTGCTGCCCTTTGCTCGTGAGACCGGTGTCTCGAATCTCCTGTCCGCTGGCCAGCAGAATATACGCCAGCATGGCTACTTGATTGGTGTCCTCATATATTTCGGGGTGCAGGGGAAGCTGATCGAGCAACAGGGTATTTAATTGCAACAGGCCCGCGAAGAGAGTGTCCATACGCACGGAATAGTTGTGGGCGTATGAGCTGTTCATTAGCAGGTGATAGGCTCGCAGCCCAAAGAGGGCGAAACG
>CBFGUT010000322.1:0-3399 GCA_965652265.1 uncultured Cellvibrionaceae bacterium
TCCTGGATAAACTTCTGCGCCTCGCCGGCAAAGGCTTCCGGCAGGTCGCCGCGGATCACGCGGCGCTCGAATTCCGCCGCCTCGGCGGGGTAGGCCGAGCGGTAGGCATCGAACTTGGCCTGCCAGTCCTGCTCGGCCTTGGCGGCCTTGTCCTTCGCGTCCCAACCGGCATAGATGTCGCCGGGAATGTCAAAGGGCTTGTGGGGCCATTTGAGGAAATCGCGGGTAGCCGCCACTTCGTCCTCGCCCAGGGGGGCGCCATGGCAGTTGTGGGTGCCCGATTTGTTGGGTGAGCCAAAACCGATGGTGGTTTTACAGCAAATCAATGTGGGCTTCTGGTCCTCGCCGCGCGCGGCCTCGATAGCGCGCTTCACCGCCTCGGGGTCGTGACCGTCCACATTGGCAATCACATGCCAGCCATAGGCCTCAAAGCGCTTGGGCGTATCATCGGTAAACCAGCCTTCCACATGACCGTCGATGGAGATGCCGTTGTCGTCCCAGAAGGCGATCAGTTTACCCAGGCCCAGAGTGCCGGCCAACGAGCAGCTCTCGTGGGAGATACCCTCCATCAGACAGCCGTCGCCCAGGAAGCAGTAGGTGTAGTGATCGACAATCTCGTGGCCGTCGCGGTTAAATTGGGCGGCCAGCATTTTCTCGGCCAGTGCCATGCCCACGGCGGTACTGATACCCTGACCCAGCGGGCCGGTGGTAATTTCCACGCCGGGGGTATAGCCCAGCTCCGGGTGGCCCGGGGTTTTGGAGTGCAGCTGGCGGAAGTTTTCCAGCTCCTTCATGGGCAAGTCGTAGCCGGTCAGGTGCAGCAGCGAGTAGACCAGCATGGAGCCGTGGCCGTTGGACAGCACAAAGCGGTCGCGGTCGCACCAGGCAGGGTTCTGCGGATTGTGCTGCATATAGTCGTTCCACAGCACTTCGGCAATATCCGCCATGCCCATGGGGGCGCCGGGGTGGCCACTGCTGGCTTTCTGTACGGCGTCCATACTGAGGACGCGAATGGCATTGGCAAGTTCTAGACGAGATGGCATAGGGGTCAAGGCTCCTTAGCGAATAAAGGGGTTCAAAAATGACCTCTGGCGGGCCTTATTGTATGAAAACGCAACCTGTCGAATCGTGAAGGGGCGTTATTCTCGCGCACCTGCCCTTATCAGTAAAGGCGTGGCGATCGCCAACACACCTATATCAAAATATTTTGATATAGGTGGCAGGTTGCTGCTAGAATGCGCCCATGAACTCGTCTGCCCCCCAACCACTGGAGTCCGCCACGGCTCCCCGCGACCAATTAGCCGCCCTGCTCAAGGCGGCGGCCGACCCGCTGCGGCTGGATATCCTGCAGGTGCTGGCGCACAACTCCTACGGGGTGTTGGAACTGGCGCGTATTTTCGCCGTGGGCCAGTCGGGCATGAGCCATCACCTTAAACTGCTGTCCGCGGCGGGGCTCACCACCGGCCGGCGCGAGGGCAACTCCATCTACTACCGGCGCGCCATGGTAGCCGCGGACAGCCCGCTGGCCGGCCTGCAGCAGTCGCTCTACCAGGCGGTGGACAATTTGCCCCAGCCCAATGCGGTAAGCGAGCACTTACAGACTATTGCCGAAGAGCGCGCTCAGGCTTCGCGGGAGTTCTTTGCCCACAACCTGCACAAGTTCCGCGCCCAGCAGGACCTGATTGCCAGCTACCCGGTCTACGGGGAGCAGATGGCACAATTGCTGGCCAACACGCCGCTGAAATCCACCCACCTGGCGCTGGAGGTGGGGCCTGGCGAGGGCGAGTTCCTGCCGGTGCTGGCGCGGCGTTTTACGCATGTGGTGGCGCTGGACAATGCCGAAGGCATGCTCGAGCGCTCACGCGCCCATGCCGGCCGCCTCAAGCTCGGCAATATCGAGTTTATCCACGGCGATACCGGCGACCTGGCCCGCCACAAGGTGCTGGCGGACTGTATCGTCATCAATATGGTGCTGCACCACACGCCCACACCGGCGGACATTTTCCAACAGCTGAGCGACGCCCTGACGCCGGGCGGCGCCCTGTTGGTGACCGATCTGTGCCGTCACGAACAGGACTGGGCGCGCGAGAACTGTGGGGATATCTGGCAGGGCTTCGAGCCCCAGGACTTCAGCCAGTGGGCGAGCAAAGCCGGGCTGGAAGAGGGGCAGAGCCTCTATATCGCCCTGCGCAACGGCTTTCAGGTGCAGTTGCGGCAATTTTTCAAACCCGATTTTTAACCGATCACTTAACACTGGAAAACAGGAAGAGCATCCATGTCTGAATACGCGCTGTTTACCTCCGAATCCGTCTCGGAAGGCCACCCCGATAAACTGGCCGACCAGATTTCCGACGCCGTACTCGACGCCATTCTCGCCGACGACCCCGACGCGCGGGTGGCGGTGGAGACCCTGGTGAAAACCGGTATGGCCATTGTCGCCGGCGAGGTACGTACCTCTACTTATGTAGATTTGGAAGACCTGATTCGCCAGGTGATTCTGGATATCGGCTACAACTCTTCGGATGTGGGCTTTGACGGTGCCTCCTGTGCCGTGCTCAACGCCATCGGCAAGCAGTCAGCGGATATTGCCCAGGGTGTGGACGAAAACCGCGAAGCCGCCAAGGATCAGGGTGCCGGCGATCAGGGGCTGATGTTCGGCTATGCCTCCGACGAGACCGACGTGCTGATGCCCGCCCCCATTTATTTCGCTCACCGGCTGGTGGAGCGCCAGGCCGACTTGCGTAAAAAGGGCACCCTGCCCTGGCTGCGCCCTGACGCCAAGAGCCAGGTAACCCTGCGCTACGAAAACGGTGTGCCGGTGGCAGTGGACGCAGTG
Source organism: uncultured Cellvibrionaceae bacterium (assembly GCA_965652265.1). Classification (GTDB taxonomy): domain Bacteria; phylum Pseudomonadota; class Gammaproteobacteria; order Pseudomonadales; family Cellvibrionaceae; genus Gilvimarinus. Next base: position 2,837 of record CBFGUT010000322.1, read on the forward strand.
GTACTTTCTACCCAGCACAACCCCGATATCAGCCAGAAAGAGATTCACGAAGCGGTGCGCGAGGAGATTATCAACCAGGTGCTACCTTCCGATTGGCTGCACAAGGACACCCTCTACCACATTAACCCCACCGGCCAGTTTATTATCGGCGGCCCCGTGGGCGACTGCGGCCTTACCGGTCGCAAGATTATTGTGGACACCTACGGCGGCATGGCCCGCCACGGCGGCGGGGCTTTCTCCGGCAAGGACCCCTCCAAGGTGGACCGCTCCGCCGCCTACGCCGGCCGCTATGTGGCCAAGAATATCGTCGCCGCCGGTCTGGCACGTCGCTGCGAAATTCAAGTGTCCTACGCCATCGGCGTGGCCGAGCCCACCTCCATCTCGGTCAATACCTTCGGCACCGGCAAACTGCCCGACACCGAGATCGTCAAACTGGTGCGCGAACACTTCGACCTGCGCCCGCGCGGCCTGATCGACATGCTCGACCTCAAACGCCCCATCTACCGCGCCACCGCCGCCTACGGCCACTTCGGCCGCGAACTGCCCGATTTTACCTGGGAGCG
>CBFGUT010000323.1:0-3348 GCA_965652265.1 uncultured Cellvibrionaceae bacterium
CCGTTTCCCGTTTCCCGTTTCCCGTTTCCCGTTTCCCGTTTCCCGTTTCCCGTTCGCGCCCCTATCTTACTTCTGCCCACAAAGCGGCCACGATCGGACTCTTCAAACGCTTCTCAAGTACACAAATACCCGTTTCAAAGGGTCCTAAGTCGGGTTGCTTCTCCAGCAGGGTTACCTGATTTTTCAGTGGGCTGTTCTCCAGAACGATGCGCGGCACCACGCCCACGCCGAACCCCAGGCTCACCATGCTGACAATGGCTTCGTTGCCCCGCACCTCGGCATAGATGTCGGGTGTAATGCCCTCCCGGCGACACCAGTGATTGAAGCGTTCTCGGGCGAGCCCTTCTTCGGAAATAATCATGGGTAATTGGCGCCAATCCCGTATGTCTGTGTGCGGCCAATTATCCGCGGGTGCAATAAAGACCAGCGGTGACTGGGTGATGGGTTTGAAACCCACGCCCGCCGGAAGCTTGTCGGGTCGGGCGGCAATGGCCACATCTTCGGCGCCCGCCATCACCCTCTCTATGGCCTGTGCCGGGTCGCCGGTATGCAACTTGATGGCAATGCCCGGGTGAGCCTGCCGGAATGCCTTGAGAATATCGTAGAGGAAGCTGTAGCTGGCTGTGACCGAGCAGTAAAGGCTCAGTTGTCCTCGCAGTACCCCCTGATCGATAAGCAAGGACTCCTGAAAAGTCTCCCATTGTTGCAGTGTCTCGCGGGCGAACTGCAGGAAGCGCTCCCCCTCGGGTGTCAGGGCCACCGAGCGGTTGTCGCGCAGCATCAGTGGTGTCCCCAGCTCTTCTTCCAGTTGTTGCAAGTGTCGGCTCATGGTGGACGGGCTAACATGGGCGGCACTGGCGGCGCGGCCAAAGTGGCGGGTATGAGCCAGGGTGACAAAAAATCGCAGTTTTTCAGTATCCATAGTGTCCTACCGAGCTCTCGCCCCAGTAAAGAGAAGGCTTCTTATATTTCAATATTTGAAATATAAAATTGCGAATATATCATTTTACGTTACACGGATTTTTCACTAAACTGCCATCCCTTGCAACCTTTCCGGCCTCGCGGCCTTTCCTTTTCCAGACATCAGGAGTTGAACAATGCAGGTTTACTACGATAAGGATTGTGATCTTTCCATTATCCAGGGCAAGAAAGTGGCCATTATTGGCTACGGCTCCCAGGGTCATGCCCATGCCAACAACCTCAAGGACTCAGGGGTGAATGTGGTGGTGGGTCTGCGTCAGGGCTCGGCCTCGGCCGCCAAGGCGGAAGCCGCAGGTTTGACCGTGCAAAACGTGCCCGATGCCGTGGCCGGCGCGGAAGTGGTCATGGTGCTGACCCCGGATGAGTTCCAGTCAGCCCTCTACCGTGACGAAATTGAGCCCAACTTGAAGCAAGGAGCCACACTGGCTTTTGCCCACGGTTTTGCCATTCACTACAACCAGGTCGTGCCGCGCAAGGATCTCGACGTGATTATGGTAGCGCCCAAGGCTCCGGGCCACACCGTGCGTTCCGAGTTTGTTAAAGGCGGTGGTATCCCCGATCTGATCGCCATTTTCCAGGACGCTTCCGGCAAGGCTAAGGATGTCGCTCTGTCCTATGCCTGTGGTGTGGGCGGCGGTCGTACCGGCATCATTGAAACCACCTTCAAAGACGAGACAGAAACAGACCTGTTTGGGGAGCAGGCGGTACTCTGCGGCGGCGCGGTGGAGCTGGTTAAAGCCGGTTTTGAAACCTTGGTGGAAGCCGGTTATGCACCGGAGATGGCCTATTTCGAGTGTCTGCACGAACTCAAGTTGATTGTCGATCTGATGTACGAAGGCGGCATCGCCAATATGAACTACTCCATCTCCAACAATGCTGAGTATGGTGAGTATGTCACCGGCCCCGAGGTCATCAATGACCAGTCGCGCGCGGCCATGCGCAATGCCCTCAAGCGCATTCAGAATGGTGAATACGCCAAGATGTTTATCGCCGAGGGTGCGCATAACTATCCTTCCATGACTGCCTACCGGCGCAACAATGCCGCACATTCCATCGAGCAAGTGGGCGAGAAATTACGTGCCATGATGCCCTGGATCCAGGCCAACAAGATTATCGACAAGTCCAAAAACTGAGCCTACTTGACTGCCTCGATAACACAAAAGCCCCCGCCATTGGCGGGGGCTTTTGCTTTGCAGCCGCTCACAGCCTCCGGCGCTTGTGTTAGGCTAAAGATATATCAAAAATCGGTTGATCAGTGACATTGTTAAGGTGGAAAAGCAGCTATGGCAGACGAATCGGGCGACAAAAAAAACGGTGAAGAAGCGAGTTTCCTCCCTTTCGATGAGCATATTGAAGAGGAGGTGCATGAGAGCGGCAAAAAAATCCGCCACCGGGGGGTCTACCTGCTACCTAATCTTTTTACCACGGCGGCGCTGTTCAGCGGTTTTTACGCCATTATCTCCGCCATGAATCAGCAGTTTGAACCGGCCGCCATCGCGGTTTTCGTGGCCATGGCCTTTGACGGACTCGATGGCCGCGTGGCTCGGGTGACCAAGACCTCCAGCGCTTTTGGCGAACAGTATGACAGCCTCTCCGATATGGCCTCTTTCGGCCTGGCGCCTGCACTGGTGGTGTTCAGTTGGGGGCTCTCAGAACTCGGCAAGCTGGGCTGGGCGGCGGCTTTTGCCTTTGCTGCCTGCGCGGCTCTGCGACTGGCGCGTTTCAACACCCAAATCGGTACCGTGGATAAGGGCCATTTTGTCGGGCTGGCCAGTCCACCCGCCGCCGCCCTGATTGCCGCCATGGTGTGGGTAGGTAAGGATGTGGAGGTGGGAATCCCCCTGGCGACATTCGCCATGGTGGTTACCGTTCTCACTGGGCTATTGATGGTGTCCAACTTTCGCTACCCCAGCTTCAAGAACATCGATTTGCGCGGCCGTGTGCCTTTTGTTGTCATGTTGGCGGTTGTGCTGATCTTTGTGGTGGTCTCCATCGATCCGGCCCGGGTGTTATTGGCCATGGCCAGCACCTATGCGGTCTCTGCGCCCCTGTTGTGGCTGTGGCATCACCGTGGCGGCCTACTGGCGCGCTGGCGGCAGCGGCGCGCGGCCCCGGCGGCTAGTGGGGATCTGGCGGAGGCGCAAGACTCGACGGCTGAGGACGCTGGCAAAAAGCGGGCTCGAGCCACCCGCAAAGCTAAGGATAACCCTTCCGAATGAGTTTCTGAGAGCGCTGATGGCGGGGCCTTGGCTCCGCCGATTTTGGTTGTTAAATGAGCGATTCCACCTTTCCTGGCGCTGCCCAGGAAAATCTTTTCCAAAACCCCTTGCGCGGGTTGAACGGATGCGTATAATGCGCCGCTCTTTC
>CBFGUT010000324.1:0-3345 GCA_965652265.1 uncultured Cellvibrionaceae bacterium
ATAGCACGGAGTGTAGCGGCATTTGCAAGGGCTGACAATTGGCCCCCGCAGGGGCCGGTTAATCAGGTCTTGAATCAGGTCTTGAGAGGCAAATAAATTTTGGTGATCAGCTCATTGGCTGGTGTGGTTTTGGGGTCATTGAGATATTCCTCATAGGGCGGTGCATCGGCGAGTTCAAAGCCTGACTGGGGCAGCCAGTGGCCATAGAACCACTCGTAAGCGGCCTCCAACTCCGCGTAGGGACCGGTGAAGGTCAGTACGGCCTGTTGGCCTCCACCCACGCGGGCCGATTGTAACTCCGCCGGGGAGTGTTCTGTTGCGCTGGCAGTAATACAGGCCAGGGATCGGAGCTCGTCTTTGGGCGTGGTAAAGGGGTCATCGTAATAGATACCGAAAGAGCGGGTAGAGTCGGTTAGCAAGCCCTTGCTGCCGGCGAGCACAAACAGCTTTTCGAACACGGCACCGATTTCCAGATAATCGCCACGGTGGGGCAAGCCCATCAGCGATAGCTCGGGCAGAGATTCGATAGAGACAGTATGATTCATGGGGTACTCCTTGAAAGAGACAGGTAGTGATAAAGCATCTTCGTAGACCTGCCGACGCGCCTGGCGGTAGCGGTGGGGCGTTTCACCATAAAGAGCGGCAAAGGCGCGGGTAAACGCCTCCGCACCACTGTAATTCACTTGTCTGGCAATATTCTCCACGGTTTCGCTGGTTCGGGTCAGCAGACAGGCGGCGCGATGGAGGCGTAAACGCTTCACAGTTTGGAAGACCGTCTCGTGCATCATCTCCCGGTAAATACGGTGGAAGTGATAGGGAGAGAAGCAGGCAACCTCCGCCAGTGCATTGGCGTCCATGTCACTGTCCAGGTGTTGCCAGATATAATCCACCACTTGCATGATGCGATTGCGATAGTTTTCCAGTGTGAGTGATTTCGCCATAGGGCACCTCCTGTCTTGGTCACTGGCGATAGGCCAGTTCGATCCACTGTAAACAACCTGCTCTTGATAAATCCTGCTAAGTTTTAGCAAAAGGCTGCTGTAAGCTTTAGGGCACCTCTATAAATTTAATGCGGCCTCTGGCTTTCAGTCATTTTTTCCAGCTAGGCGCGCGATGCAGGCGGGCTGGTTGTCCCGTCGAAGCAGCGCAACGACGCTGGAGGAAATGCCTGAAAGCCCCGAAGGGCGCGGCCTGTGCGGCACCACAGCGGCGTTTCTTTGCTTGTAAAGGACAACCAGCCTTCACCTGCGCAAAGAGCCTTGCTGTGGTGCCGCACAGATCGCGCAGAGACCACATTCAATTTATAGAGGCGCCCTTTAATCAATGTTGTAATAGGCTGCGGCCTGCAATGAGCCATTGGGCCAGGGTTGCACCAGCAATGGCTGCCTGCCATGCTGGCATCATATTATCGTGTGCGGAGCATGGGTAGGTATTTTGTATGGCGAAAACAATTGGGAGCTTCTATGGTATATCGAATGTCTGGATACATGCTGATGGTGGTCTTGATGGCCTGTGGCAATGGCCCGTCATCTTCAGCTTCATTGACAAGTGCCGAAAGTGAATCGCAGGCATTCTCGAGTCATCATGCCGTTCGCAGTCAACTCTACCCGGAAGACTGGACACCGGGCTTCAAAGTGGACCATCCGAAGTACAGTCGGCCCCTGGCCTTGCAAGACTATTCTTACGCGGGCTATCGCAATGGCGAAGTTCCGGTGCCGTATGTCAGCGACAATGTGAAGACGGTGTCCACTGTCACCGATGGGTCGGCGGATGCCAGTGAAGATATTCAACAGGCGATTGATGAAGCTGTGATCGCCGGTGGCGGGGTGGTTTATCTGCCTGCGGGGCTCTATCGCATAGACCGCCCCCTGGTCATTGCAGGTTCCCATGTGGTGCTGCGCGGTGCCGGGGTGGAAGCCACCCGATTGTGGTTTTACCGGGGCGGGGGCACCTCGGACAAACACAAGGCGAATATTCTGGTGACGGGCCGCAAGTACCTACAGGAACAGGCTCAACCCCACTGGGCGATTGCAGCAGAAGGGGCCGTTTTTGATCGTTATATAAAAGTAAAGGATACCGCCGGCCTCGCCGTCGGCGATGATATTTCCATCGCCTGGGATATCACGGAAGCTTTTAAGGAGGAACATAACAGTGGTGAATACTGGTATCACACTAATATTGGCAGTCGCAAAACATTTTTTCGCCGCACCATTACCCGGTTGGAGGGCAACCGGGTCTATTTCAAGGTGCCGCTGCGCTATCCGGTAAAACTGCGCGACAATCCGGTGTTATTACGTGTTTCACACTATGCGATTGAGAACGGCATAGAATCCCTGTCGTTGACTAATGCCGTGGGAGTGAAAAATGCCTGGCGGGGTTTCGACCAATCCAGCGCCATCCTGTTGCGCTTTTGCAAGGATTGCTGGGTGCGCAATATCCACAGTTTCAGCCGTGAGAATGATGGGCATCACCTGCGCTCCCACGGCATTACTGTCAATCGCAGTTTTCGCGTGACCCTGGCGGACAATGTCCTGCAGAAACCTGAGCACCTGGGCGGGGGCGGCAACGGTTATCTGTTTCAGCTCAGCCAAACCAATGAAGTACTGGTGCGCGATAGTACGGGCATCGACGGCCGGCATAATTTCAGCATTAATTGGGATTTTGGCGCGGCAGGTAATGTTTTTCTGCGGGTGCGCAGCCGGGGTGGTCGTGTCTGCGCCGATTTGGATGAGCAATTGCGCAATGCCTGTGATCTGGGTCCTTCGGACTTCCATCATGCGCTGGCGATGGCCAACCTGTTCGATCAGGCGATTATCGACGATGCCCTGGTGGTGGGCAACCGTCAGGATTGGTCTACGGGGGCAGGGCATACGGGTACACGTAATGTTTTTTGGAATACGCGTGGCGTGGGTGCCGTCTATGCGTATAACCAGGAAATCGGTTATGTGATAGGCACTGGGCCCCGTATAGAGGTACACACAGATCTGCATCGCGATACCTGGCCAGAGCGGTATATTGCTCCGGGTAGTGAACCTGAGGACTTTACTGAATGGTTGGGGAGTGCCTATGGCCTGCATCCGCAATCCCTGTATGAAGATCAACTGGCCAGAAGAATAGGAACACGGTGAAGCGGCGGGTTAGCCGATTAACCCGCCGCGAGCTCGTTACTGTTGATTGATCTGGTAGATGGTAGTCGTGCCGCTGACTTCATGACCGACAATCAAGAGGGCTTCACCCGTCGGTGAATCCTCGGGGGAGACAAAGGTCAGCCCCTCCGGGCCCAAGTCGCCCACCTCAGCGAGATTTTCCTCGGGGTCGTCCAACCAATTGTCGCGGCTGTTATAG
>CBFGUT010000325.1:0-3342 GCA_965652265.1 uncultured Cellvibrionaceae bacterium
TCTGCAGCAGCACGGGCTGCAGGGGCTCTATACGCAGGAGCTCTTTGCCTACCAACCCGAGGCAATACCGATGCTGGAGCAGGCGGTGGAACTCGGGCGCAGTTTTGTGCATCCGGATTACTGGGGCAGGGCGAGCCTGGATTATCTGTGGCAGGGGCTGGGGGCCTGGCTGGCCCGTCATCCGGAGGTGCGTTATGTGTTGGGGCCGGTGAGTCTGAGCGCGGAGTATCCGCCGCCTCTGCGCGACTTGTTGGTGTTTTACTACCAGCGTTACTACGCCCATCCCTATACACTGGCCAGTGCCCGCCAGCCCTATGTCATCGCGCCCGAACAGTATCTGGCCTTTAACCGTGAGTTTGCCGGTCTCGATCGCGATCAGGCACTGCAGCGGGTACAACAGGCCATTGCCGCTGCGGGGCTGCGCTTTCCCACGCTTTACAAACAGTATGCTGCTCTCTATGAAGCGGGTGGTTATCAGTTGTTGTCCTTCAGTGTGGATTCGGATTTTGGCCACTGCGTGGACGGATTGTTTATGGGTGATCTGAGCCTGATGAAAGCGGCAAAACGCTCGCGCTATTTTGCTGACAAGGATCGCGCCATGGAAAGCGCAAGCTGAACTTCTGGTTACAGGGGCGTTTCCTCGATCCAGGGCAGTGCGTTGAGTAATTTGGGGGTGATCAGGCTGGGCAGGTGTTCGGGCGTGGGGTGTTCCAGCACAATCACATGCGGCTGGTGGCTGCGCAGTTGGCTCAGCGTGTCACCGAAATGGTGCTCCATCAGTGCGCTGATGGTGTCGTTTTCCTCCAGGATTTGCATGCCCAGTTGCAGGCGTTCGGCCAGTTGCGGCGCCTTGCCACTCACCTGGAAAATCATCGCGTGGGGATAGTAGACGATAGCTTCCGGCAACACCATCAAGCGGTCCCTCAGCGGGCTCTCCGCCAGTACCGCGGGGGCTTCCACCGCCCCCAGCAGCACCGCATCAAAGCGGTGATGATTGAGCATATTGAGCAGGTTCTCGTAGCGGCCCGAGTCGTCGATACGCAACTTGTTGTGACGCAGGGTGGCGGCATCTTCCCAGTTGCTGCCCTGGCCGATCACTAACTGGCGCAATTCCTCCACGGAGCTGATGTCCTTGAACTTGGGGTAATCGCTCTTGCGGATGATCAGCGAGCGATAGCCCAGCAACCCATTCATCGTGGGTGTGGGGATCATTAAAATACGGCCCCTGGCGGTCAGGGTGTCGTGGCGCAGGCCGGAGACATAGAGGTTGAGTGATTCCCCCTTGGCCACCATTTCGCGGCCGCGCAGGGCCCCCAGGGGGGAAGGGTCGATGGTCAGTTTATAGACAGGGTAAGTGTCGGCAGTGGCGTCCAGGGCTGCGCGCAGGACGTCCAACTCATAGGCCATGCGGCCGCTCTTGCCGCCCCAGTAGTTGACCTCCATCATGCCGTTGTGACTGCCGGTGTCGGCGGCGTGGCCGTGCAGGCTGAGCGCCAATAGCAAAAACCAGAATATCCTTTTCAAATCGGGTGTAACCATAACCGCCATACCGTCGTGTTGATCGGTGAACTCACCACCATTGCTGTCCGTTGATTGTCTAAACCGCCCTGTTGCGCAATGGAACTCGCGGCGCGGCCCTCACTGGCGTTGAACGGGTTGGGAGCCGGGCCTGATAACGACGGTGCGCGCCAGTTTATCGTGCCAGCTCTGTTTCCGGGGGTCCCAGAGGATCCACAGAAAACCCAGCCCAAACAGCAGCGTTGAGGGGAAATAGCCAATATAGCGCACCACTAACTGCCAGGGCTGTGGCTTTTGCAGGCTGTTGGCATCCACAATCACTGCTTGTGTTGCCATCTTGCCGGGGGTGGCCGATTTTATCAACCAGAATGTCAGCACGAAGCCCGCCGGCAGCCCGTAGTGCAGCCAGAGATTGTCGCGGCTGGCCCAGAGCATCTGCATCCAGCTGCCGCCCGCCTGGTAAAGGAAATAGATCATCGCCACCACTAGTGGGGTTACTACCAGGGAGTCGATGATAGAGGCGACAAAACGGGGACCAAAGCCCACATATTGGGGGTGTGCGGTGGGTCGGGATGCGTCCTGGTTCATACTGTAGCCTCGCCTTATGGCGTCTTTGCGGTACACTGCAAGGATGGGTAAAGATCCAGGACCCATCCGCCTGTGTGAGTATAATCTATGGCGCTTTATCCAGGTGCACCGTGCAAAACTGCCCATGGGCCAGCGGTCGGAGCGAGAAAGCTGTCGCTCCGGTGCCACTTTCGCCAACAGTTTAGCGGTGATCGCCAGAGGTTGCATGTTTCACCATATCAATAACCAATAATGGAGCTTCCTATGAATATCATCAAGCCAATGGCTGTCTTTGCGCTGATCGGCCTGTTGCTGCTGGGTGTCACTGCCCAGGCGGCGGAACCGCGCGTGAGTGTGCAATTGTGGTCGGTCAAGGAACAGCTGGCTGCCGACTTTGAAGGCACACTGAAAGAAATTGCCGAGTTGGGATTTGACGGCGTGGAATTTGCCGGCAACTTTGGTCCCTACAGCGATAATCCGGCGGGCCTCAAGGCCTTCCTGGCTGAACTGGGCTTGAAAGCGTCGGGCGCGCACGTGGGCACCGATCAGCTAAAACCCGACACCATCTACAAGACCATCGCTTTCTATAAAACCCTGGGGGCGGATTTTGTGGTGGTACCCTATGACGCGCGCGCTTTCGATGCCGAGGGTGTTGATGCTCTGGTAGAGGAGTTAAACGCGGCGGCTGATATCCTCGATGGCTATGGTATGAAAACCGGCTACCATAACCACGCCCAGGAATTCGGCGATTTTCAGGACAGCACTTACTGGGACTATATCGCTAGCCATACCGACGACAATGTCATCCTGCAACTGGACGTGGGCTGGATTACCGTGGCTGGCAAAGATGCCGCCGAGTATATTCGCAAATACCCCGGCCGCACCCTGACCACCCATATCAAGGCCGGCCTGCCCGAAGGCACCGAGGGGAAGAAACCGATCATCGGCAAAGATATTACTGACTGGAAAAAAGTGGTCACCGCGCTCAAGGAAGCCGGCGGCACCCACTGGCTGGTGGTGGAGCAGGAGGAATATCCCGATGGTTTGACCCCCATGCAGGCGGTGGAAAAATCCATGCAGGGTCTGCAAAAAGTTTTGCAGAGCCTGGACAAAAAGTCCTAAAAGTAAATTCATACCCGTTGCATCGAAAATCCCGGCCTCGGCCGGGATTTTTTATATCGCATCGGACCTCAGACCTCAGACGTCAAACCTCAGACATTTTTGGGCTTTGACGCTATTATTGGCTTAGGAAAGTTG
>CBFGUT010000326.1:0-3334 GCA_965652265.1 uncultured Cellvibrionaceae bacterium
GCCTGCACACAACGCTTCCCGATCTTTACCAGTCCCCGGCTGGTGGCGGGAGAGAGTATCACTGGCGATACGCTAAAGTGCGCACTCAAGCCTATAGACACGGCCTTCACTGACGGCACCTATGGCGGAGTGAGCTTTACCGAAGCCCAGCGTGACCGATTGCGGGCCATTTTTCCCGAAGGCGTCTGCGATTACGCCCAGCCAGATCAGGCCCTGCCATAGGTAGATAAAGCGACGCCGGCCAGGCGTCGCTTCACTTCCGGGGATGGAAGCTTCAGCATTCCCCGGCCACTACTACCCCGCCTTATGATTCTGAACAAAGCCGGAAGCGACCCCAAGGGCGCCGAAAAGGCACATATCGAGGCCCCTGATTATATTGCTCCCGACTCCTAACCTCATTTCTGTTAAGCTGCCAACCTCTCTATAGCCACCCGCCGGTGAGACCGCCCGTGACCGCTACTGCTTTTGCCAGCCTGCCCCTTGATACCATAATGCTCGATAACCTCGACAGTCTGGGTTACACCGAGATGACACCCATTCAGGCGGCAAGCCTGCCGTTGATTCTTGCGGGGCGGGATGTGATTGCCAAGGCCAAAACCGGCAGCGGCAAAACCGCGGCCTTTGGCATCGGTCTACTCCACGGGCTGGATATCGGGCGCTTTCAGGTGCAATCACTGGTCCTCTGTCCCACCCGCGAACTGGCCGATCAGGTGGCCCGGGAAATTCGCAAGCTCGCCCGCTCCCATCACAATATCAAGGTACTCACCCTTTGCGGCGGGGTATCCATTGGCCCCCAATTGAGTTCCCTGGAGCACGGTGCGCATATTATCGTGGGGACACCGGGACGGCTGATGGATCACCTGCGCAAGGGCTCGCTGCAGCTCGATCAGGTGCGTCAACTGGTCCTGGATGAAGCCGACCGCATGCTGGATATGGGCTTTGCCGATGCGGTGGAGACGATCCTCGACGTCAGTAATGCCGAGCGCCAGACACTGTTATTCTCCGCCACCTACCCCGATGAAATTCGCCGTCTGAGCGCCCGCTATCAACGCGAGCCGGAAGCAATCACTGTGGAGTCGGTACACAGCGATATGGCGTTGGAACAGCATTTTTACGAGCTGTCGGACACACAGGATAGAAACGCCGCGGTTATACAACTGTTGGCGGCTTTCTCGCCGCGCTCGGCACTGCTGTTTTGCAACACCAAGCAGCAGTGTCAGGCGCTGGCGCAACAGCTCCAGCAACAGGGTATTGCCGCCCTGGCCCTGCACGGCGACCTGGAGCAAAAGGAGCGCGATCAGGTTATGGTGCGCTTTGCCAATAAAAGCTGTCCACTGCTCATTGCCACCGATGTGGCCGCACGCGGTATCGATGTCAAGGCGCTGGACGCGGTGATTAATGTGGAGCTATCGCCCGACCCGGAAGTCCATATCCACCGCATTGGCCGCACCGGGCGCGCCGGAGATAGCGGTCTCGCACTGTCGCTGGTAACCCCCAAAGAGTTGGGGCGTCTGAACCGCCTGGAGGATTTCCTCGAAGCGTCTCTTACCCTGGAGACCCTGACCGATTCCCCCCGAAGCTACCGGCAGGAAGCCGAAATGGTGACGCTAAATATCGACGGTGGCAAAAAAGACAAATTGCGTCCGGGTGACATCCTCGGGGCACTGACCAAAGACGCCGGTATTGCCGCCGAAGATATCGGTAAAATCGACATCTTTCCATTCAGCGCCTATGTGGCCGTCAAACCCTCGCGGGCCAGCGCGGCGCTGCAACACCTGCAAACAGGGAAACTGAAAGGCCGAAAATTTCGCGCCCGTCGCCTGTAGCGGGCCGCGAGCCACTATTTGCCAATTGGCTTATTTAGTTATAAGATCGCAGGCTTGATTTTTATCTGGCCTCGCCTTCCGGCGGAGCCCAACCCGAAGTTCTCGGCTTGATTCCCGATTTTCAACCTTTCAGCGCCTGCTTGCTTTCAGGCTGAGGGGAACTGTTTTTCGGAATTGGAGAAACACTATGTCGATGTTGATGGACACTTACGGCAATCGCACACTGACCCTGACCCGGGGGGCCGGCAGTCGCGTGTGGGATGATGCGGGCAACAGCTACCTGGATGCCATCAGTGGTATCGCCGTGTGTGGTCTGGGACACCACCACGCAGCCGTTACCCGCGCTATCACCGAACAGGCCGAGCGACTGCTGCATGTGTCCAACCTCTACAATATTCCCGCTCAGCGGGAACTGGCTGAGAAACTCTGCCCGCTGGCGCAGATGGACAAGGTGTTTTTTTCCAACTCGGGGGCCGAAGCCAATGAAGCCGCCATTAAGCTGGCGCGTAAATACGGCAATGATAAGGGCGTGGACAATCCCGCCATTATCGTTATGGAAAACAGTTTTCACGGTCGCACCCTTGCCACGCTGAGCGCCACCGGCAATCAAAAAGTGCAACTGGGTTTCGCGCCCCTGGTCAGCGGTTTTGTGCGCGCGCCTTTTAACGATTTGCAGGCCGTGTCGGCACTGGCCGAACAACACCCCAATATTGTCGCCGTGCTGGTGGAGCCCATTCAGGGTGAAGGCGGCGTGCGCGTTCCCGGCGACGAATATCTGCCCGGTTTGCGCGCCCTCTGCGACCAGCACGACTGGCTGTTGATGCTGGACGAAATCCAAACCGGTAATGGACGCACCGGCAAATACTTTGCGTACCAACACACCGACATCCTCCCCGATGTGGTGACCACCGCCAAGGGCCTGGGCAACGGCGTGCCCATCGGGGCCTGTCTGGCCCGCGGCCCTGCGGCCAGTGTGTTTGGCCCAGGCAATCACGGCTCCACTTTTGGCGGCAACCCGCTGGCCTGCAATGCCGCCCTAGCCGTCGTGAAGACACTCACCGAGAGCCATTTAATGGAAAATGTGAATGCTCGTGGAGAACAGCTACTGACAAGATTCCGGGACGCCTTCAAACACAATCCGCGAGTGAAGGAGGTGCGCGGTCGGGGCTTGATGCTCGGCATCGAGCTGGATAGCCCCTGCCCCGAACTGGTGGCGGCGGCCCGCGAGCGCGGCCTGCTGATCAATGTGACCGCCGGCAATACTATTCGCTTGCTGCCCACCTTTATTATCACTGATGAAGAAGTCAGTGAATTGATCGAGGGCATCGTGGCCCTGGTTAATAACGCCTGATATGCCGACAGAGACTCTATTATGACAGCCCTGAAAGCCGCCACTTCCAAGCGCCAGCGTGTCAGACATTTTTTGACCCTGACTGATCTCAGCAAGAGTGAACTCAGTGCCCTCATTGAACGCGCCATTGCCATGAAAGCCGAGCTCAAGGCCGGCA
>CBFGUT010000327.1:0-3333 GCA_965652265.1 uncultured Cellvibrionaceae bacterium
ATGGATGCTGCTATTGAGCGTGCCCATGCGGCGGCCCCGGCCTGGGCGGCCAAAACCTGTGCCGAGCGCGCCCAGGTTCTCCGTGCTGTCGCCGACAAAATGCGGGCGAACAAGGATGAACTGGCCCGGCTGATGGCGCAGGAGATGGGGAAGCCGGTCAAGGAGGGCGGGCCCGAGGTGGAAAAGGCCGCCTGGTGCGCGGAACACTATGCCGACAACGCCGAACACTACCTGGCGCGCGAAGTCATCGAATCCGATGCCTCGCTGAGTTACGTCTATCATCAGCCCTTGGGCACTGTGCTGGGCATATTGCCCTGGAACGCGCCCGCCTGGATCGCCTTTCGCTTTCTGGCGCCGGCACTGATGGCGGGCAATACCTGTGTGATGAAACACGACCCGCATGTGCAGGGTTCCGCCGAATTGATCGTGCGCGCTTTCAACGAGGCGGGCGCACCGGAAAATATTGTGGTGAACTTACCGGTAAAAACACCGCAGGTGGGGGAGGCCATCAAGGACCCGCGCATTGCGGCCGTCTCGTTTACCGGTTCCAGTGCGGCTGGGGCAAAAGTCGCCGCCACCGCCGGCGGCAGCCTCAAGCCCTGTGTGCTGGAGCTGGGCGGTTCCGACCCCTGTATAGTACTGGCCGATGCCGAACTGGAGCGCGCTGCCGATGTGGCAACCCTGTCACGTGTCATCAATGCCGGCCAGTCCTGTATTGCCGCCAAGCGTATCATTGTGGAAGACGCTATTTACGATACCTTTGTGGCCATGCTCAAGTCGCGGCTGGAAAAGCTGCGTATGGGCGACCCCCTGTCTCCGGACACGGATATTGGCCCCATTGCCCGCGCCGATCTGCGCGACAATTTGCACCGGCAGGTGAAGGAGACTATCGACGGTGGGGCGCAGTGTCTGCTGGGCGGCGAAGTGCCTGAGGGAAATGGCTACTTTTACCCGCCCACCCTGTTGGTGGATGTGACCCCGGGGATGACGGCGTTTGTGGAGGAAACCTTCGGTCCGGTCATGTGTGTAAGCCGCGCCACCAATGTGGAGGACGCCATACACCTGGCCAATCTCACGGATTACGGCCTTGGAGCCGCCATCTGGACCGCCGACTCCGCCAAGGCGATGCAGGTAACAGACGCCCTGCAGGCCGGGCAGGTGGCGGTAAATGGAATCGTCAAGACTGACCCGCGGCTGCCCAGCGGAGGCATCAAGGCTTCCGGCTTTGGGCGTGAGCTGGGACCTCACGGCATACGCGAATTTGTCAACGCCAAGCAGGTATGGGTTAAGTAGAGCCGATCATCCATCAACAATCTGCGGGAGGTAGTGATGGCAAAATAAGCAGTAATTCTTTACCATTTGCTGCTTTTAGCGCCAGGATTCGTCATGCACAAAAGAAAAACCCTGTTTGTGTCCGCCATCAGCCTGCTGCTGGTGGTGGGTTTTCTGGCCACCAGCCTGATCAGCTACTTTGTGGCCAAGGACTCGGTGACTACGCGCCTGCGCGAGGAGATGCTACCGCTGACGGGGGATAATATCTATTCGGAGATACAGCGCGACCTGCTGCAGCCGCTGTTGATCTCTTCGCTGATGGCGCAGGACACCTTTGTACGGGACTGGGCCGCCGGCGGTGAGCAGGACCCCCAGAAGATCATCGATTACCTGACCAGCATTCAGAAAAAATACGGCACCATTACCGCTTTTTTCGTCTCCGATAAAACGCTCAAGTACTATCACACCAGCGGGGTGCTAAAAACCGTCGACCCCAATGACAGCGCCGACGACTGGTTTTTCCGCCTGCGCGATATCAGTGACCCCTACGAAATCAATGTGGACTGGGATACCGCCGACCGCTCCCGGTTGAATATATTTGTCAACTACCGGGTGTTCAGTCGCGCCGGCGAGTATCTGGGGACTACCGGGGTAGGGCTGTCGGTGGAGTCGGTGATACGGCTGATCGAGGAGTACCAGGCGCGCTACGGGCGGCAGATTTATTTCGTCAATCGCGCCGGTGAAGTAACGCTGCACAGCAGCAGCTACGACAGCGATATCCGCCTGCAGAACAAAGCGGGGCTGGACAAGCTGTTCGTGCGTATTCTCACCAATCCCAGTGCCTCGGTTTCTTACGACGCCAAAAATGGCCACACCATCTACCTCCCCAGTCGCCTGGTGCCCGAGTTCGACTGGTTCCTGATTGTCGAGCAGATTGACGATCCGGTCTCGGATCGGCTGGAGGGGGCGCTAGTGGTGAATATTCTGGTGTCGCTGGGGATTACCTTGCTGGTACTGCTGGTAGCGCATATGACCCTGCGCGGTTACCAGCGCCGGCTGGAGGTGATGGCCACCCAGGATAAACTCACCGGGGCTGCCAGCCGGCAGGTGTTCGACCTGATTTTTGCCCACGCGGAAAAGGCCGCTCGCCGCAAGCAGTTACCGCTGTCGCTGGTGAGTATGGACCTGGATCACTTTAAAGAGATTAACGATACCTACGGCCACCAGTGCGGCGACGACGTACTGCGCAAATTTGTGGAACTGGTTAACCACGAAGTGCGCGACAATGACACTCTGTGTCGCTGGGGTGGCGAGGAGTTTCTGTTATTGCTGGAAGACTGTGACCGCGACCGCGCCTGCGAGGTGGCGGAGACCATCCGCACCCGCCTCAAAGCCCATACCTTCCGCTTTGGCCGCGAGACTTTCCATGTGACCGCCAGCTTCGGTGTCGCCCAGTATGAGGAAGGTGAAGCCCTCACCGCCCTGGTGGATAAAACCGACCGCGCCCTCTACGAATCCAAACGCGCTGGGCGGGACCGGGTGAGCTGGGTGTAGGTTGTCGTCCTGCTAAATGCAGGGAGGAACAATGGAACGAGAGTTGATGCAAGCCGCCGAGGATTATATCGGGCTCTTTGGACAAGAGCCGCTGATCCCGTTCGGTGTCAGCGATACCAGAGCAGCGGCAGTCCTTCGGGAGGCTGTGCGCCAAGGGGAGCCAGTCTCTGAGGATTTCAACTGGTATAGTGATTTACCAAAGAATGCGGATGTCTAGTGGCTGTCCCTTGGCAATGCCTTTTTGGGATACTCGCTGGCCAATCAGAGGCGCTTAAATTTTTTGAGACGAGATTTAATTGCAGACCGCAATATATATCATTTTAGAATATATAATATTCTTTAAATAATATTTATGTATAAACGTTCATTGCTATTTAAAGGTGCTATAGTGGAAAAACAAGAAAATAGAGGAAGGAGGCGGCAACTATGAGCACTGCACGCGACCTACACAAAACCGAAAACGAGAATACTCTCGAAAAGTATTACCGGATCGTTGGCAACGGCAAA
>CBFGUT010000328.1:0-3309 GCA_965652265.1 uncultured Cellvibrionaceae bacterium
CCGCGTACCGCGTACCGCGTACCGCGTACCGCGTACCGCGTACCGCGTACCGCGCTAAAGCATCCCCCTCACAATCGCCGCTGCGCCTGCCAGGGCGGCTATGCCGAGAATAATCGGTCGCATGGCGCCGAAGGGCAGGCGGTTGACCAGAAAGCCCGATAACCAGAAGCCGATCAACACGCCGGGAAAACTCACGGCCACCAGCTTCAGTTCCCGCAGGCCCAGGAAGCCGGTGGGCAGGAGCACAAGAATACTGGCCAGGCTGGCAAACAGGAAAAAGGCGGCGAGGTTGGCGCGCACGCGGGGGCCAGCCTCGTTCTGGTAAATCAGCCCCATGGGTGGGCCGCCCACGGCGGTAATGGTGCCCATATAGCCGGAGGCGCCGCCGGCGATAAGGCTGTTGCGCTCGTTCAATGCCGGTTTGAGGCCGGCGACACTGAGCCCCACTGCCAGCAGAATCAGGCCGCCGAACGCCAGGTCAAACCCGCGCGCTGACAGTACTAACAAGGTCAGCCCCGCCAGCACCGTGCCCACCACATTGCCGCCAATGGCATAACGTACCGGGCGAAAGCTGAGACTGGCGCGATTGCGTACCAGCATTAATACATTGAGCAACACCGCATTGATAATCATGGGGCCCGGTAAAAACAGCGGGCTGATAAGAAACACCAGCGGGGCCGAGAGGGTGCCGATGCCGTAGCCGGCCACGCCCTGCAGACAGGCCCCCGCAATCAACGCCAGGTTCGCGAGTATAATTTGTAACAGTGTCAATTCAGACAAGGAGATAGTTTCCGATGGGAGTGATAAGTATCCAGCATCATTTTCACGAACGATTGCGAACAGATTTCAGCAGATGAATCACAGCTGGCAACATCAGCGCAAAGCTGACCAGGATCAATACCAGGCTATCCTGTTCAAAACGCCATTCGGGCGGCAGAAGCTCCAACTCGGCAAAATGCATGGCCATCCCCAGACCCACCAGTAAGACGCCGAAAAAGTCCAGCAGCATCAGCGGTAGCGGTAATGTGGCTTTCATATAAGGACTCCTGTACCGGGGCAATTAACGCCGGCGCTGATGCTGTTCCCAGTTGGCCTGTCGCTTGCGCTCGCTTTTTTTCAGCAGGATATAGGTGGCGCCACTGGCGCCGTGGTGTTTTTGCGCCGAGTGGAAGGCCAGTACATCGCTGAACTGGGGCAACCAGTGCGCCACACAACTTTTGAGCAGTGCCGGTTGCTGGCGCCCCTCGCCCTTGCCGTGAGTGATCAGGGCACAGCGTATATCGTGGCCCATACAGTCCTTGATGAACTGAAAAATCGCCAGTCGCGCCTGCTCCACGGTCATGCGGTGCAGATCCAGGCGTGCGTCAATATTGTACTTTCCCAGCCGCAGGTTCTTGTAAACGCCGTGCTGAACCCCATCGCGCTTAAAGGCCAGGAGGTCATTGGGATCTACCGGCTCGATATAGTCGCCTGACAAGAAATTGGTGTCGCTCGCCATGACCGCCTGGGCTGCCTGGCGCCGGTGTTCCAGCGCTTTGTCACTGGGCTTTTCGGCCGCCAGGGGAACCTTTTTGTCCCGCTGGATGGGTGCCACGTCTTTCATTTCGCGTAAAAACAGCGCCAATTCGCGATCTTCGTCAGTCATGGTGGTACCTCTGATCAAGCTCGGTGTGGATTGTCCCGGCTGGCTGTACCACGGGGCGCGTAACGAGCCCCCAGTGTTGAGACCCCCAGTGATGAGAGATAGTACGCCGGTCGGTAGACACCGGTTCAACGACACCCGCGGGGCGCTGATCCACACAGGCCTCCATTATGCCCAAGCGGCGGTGAAATCGCCACGGTCACTGGCGCCGAAGCGCTGATTGACTATGATTGTCCTTACGGGAGATCAGAGGGAGCACGCCGATGCGCGATAGCGGACAGGTGATGGTGGGCAATTACACGCTGGTGATGTTCAGCCTGCTGGTGGGGCTGCTGCTGGCCTTTATGTGGGCGGCGGCGGTGTTTCTGGGGGGTACCATTCTTACCTGGCAAAATGTGGAGCTGCTGCGACTGCTCCGCGATTTGCTCTTGACCTGCGCCAGCTTTGCGCTGCTGGTGCTGGCCGCTTTTCTGCCCGTGCGCCGCCAGGTGGTGTGGCGCCTGGTCATGGGTGCGGGCTTACTGTTTCTGGGCGCCTGGCACCTGCTGGTGACCGGCTTTGTGGTGGATCTGCCCGAACTCTATGAAGGACTGGGAGGCGCCGTGCTGGCCATCGGCATGATGTTCCTGGCCGATGGTCTCTATCGTTTTGGCAAGCTCTACCGCCTCAGCCGCCTGTTGCTGGGGAGCTATCGCAAAATTGAATACAACCTCTCCACCACCGACCAACTGACGCTGCTTTTTAACCGGCGCTATTTTTTCAGTACCTGCCCGCCGATCCTGGTGAGCAGTCAGGGTCAGGAGGAGCCAGTGTCGCTGGTGCAGTGGCGCATTGATAACCTGCCCGCGATCAATCGCGAGCAGGGTTATGCTCTGGGAGATTGTGTCTTGTCGGAAGTGGGCCGGCGGTTGCAGCGCTGCACCCGTCGGCAGGATATCGCCGCGCGTATCGGCGGGCGCCGGCTGGCGCTGTTCCTGCCCGCCACCGCCGAGTCTCAGGCCGCCGAGGTGGCCGAGCGCCTGTGCACCCTCGCCGCCCAGGTACAGTGCCACACCGATGAGGGCGAGCCCGTCACCCTGAAAGTGGCGCTGTAAGTCAGCGTCTGCCAGGCCGCTCCCGGCGAGAGTTTTGAGCAGCTGCTGACGCGTTGTTGTGGTGAATAGCGTCTGACGCCGGAGGTCTGACGTCTGACGCGCTGAACGGTTTAAGCGTCAGACCTCAGACGTCAGACATCCGACTGCTCTTACTGATTTTCCCGCTTGTCAATCAAATCATCCACCACTGCCGGGTCGGCGAGGGTTGAGGTATCGCCCAGGTTATCCAGTTCATTGGCGGCGATTTTGCGCAGAATGCGTCGCATAATCTTGCCTGAACGCGTCTTCGGTAGGCCCGGTGCCCACTGGATGATATCCGGCTTGGCAATAGCGCCAATTTCCTGCACGCACAGTTGCACCAGTTCCTTTTTGAGCTCGTCCGAGGGCTCGGTGCCACTCATCAGCGTGACATAGGCATAGATACCCTGGCCCTTGATATCGTGCGGGTAGCCCACCACGGCGGCCTCCGAAACCTGGGGGTGCAGCACCAGAGCGCTCTCCACTTCGGCGGTGCCCATGCGGTGGCCGGAGACGTTGAGCACGTCGTCCACCCGGCCGGTGATCCAGTAGTAG
>CBFGUT010000329.1:0-3287 GCA_965652265.1 uncultured Cellvibrionaceae bacterium
TGTCTGATGTCTGATGTTAAAGGCTGCCAATAACGGCAACATTGTCAATTAAGCTGATGTCACCAAGAAAAATAACCGGCCTGGATGCCGTGGGAGCGAGTATGCTGGGTCTGTATAAGAGAGCGACTGCCGTCTTCCTGGTGCTGTTTGCACTCACCCTGGCGGTGGCATATCTGTGCTACCGTAGCCTGCATGTGGAAGAGAGCCTGCTCCCCGCGCAGGACAGCACCCTTCCCTGGACGCACTTCACGCTGGCCGATAGCGATGTTGGCGGAGGGTCAACTATTGAAGTGGAAGATGCCACCTACAGCCTGGACTTCAATTACACCATTGAAAAGGTGCTGCAGTACCCCACGGTGACTTTTGTGCTGGCGTTTGACGAGGTCAAAATGGGCAACCAGTTGGTTGACCTCAGCCCGTATTACGGTGCCTCTCTCAAAGTCAAATGCAGCCACGACAATTTGCTTGCTTTCGACCTCCACACCCTCGACCCGGTGGCAACCGTTCGCGATGATTTTGCCACCTACCGCATTTCCCAGTCACTGTTTTCCTGCGATAACCAATGGCGCGCCGTGAATGTGGACCTGCCACATATGACAGTGCCCGTCTGGTGGCTGGACTTTAACAATCTGGAGGCCTCCAGCCAGAACTATCAGCTGGATCAGGTCATGGCGTTTTCCATTGGCGCCTCCCGCCGGGGACCGGTGGGCATTCCCAGTAACGTCAAGGTGAGCGAATTTGTGCTCAAACGGCGGGACTGGCGCTATGCCTATCTGTTCGCGGCGCTGTTCGTCACCATCTGGATGGGCTATGCGTTTTGGTTGTTCCGGCAGTACACCCAATACCTGATCGCCAACGTCAAGGAAAAACTGCAAAGAGACCGGCCGCTGATCGCCTATCAACAGCTCAGCATTCAGCCCCACAAGAACAAGGAAAAAAGCCAGATTCTGCGCTTTATGGCCACCGAATACGCCAACACTGAGATGAGCCTGGAATACGCCGTCTCGGAGTTGGGTATCAACCGAACCAAAATCAACGAGGTCTTGAAAGAGGAAATGGGGCTGACTTTTACCACCTACCTCAACAAGATACGCCTCGCTGAGGCTGCACGCCTGCTTGCCGAAAGTGAAGACGCCAATATCGCGGAAATAGCCTATTCAGTGGGCTATAAAAACGTGTCCTATTTCAACAAACTGTTTAAAAGCGAATACGGCTGCACGCCCAAGTCCTTTAAGTCGCTGGACTCGCCGCCCCAAAATGACGAGAGTGAATGAGACCGTGGTTTTATCGGCCGATGTCGGTTGTTAGCGCGCGCGGCAGTGGCGATCAATATAGGCTTGGTGGTCCGGCAAGGCCGCCGCGGTCTTGCTGACCGACTCTTTCAGTAAACGCATATTGTGTACCAGTGCTTCCCGTGGAACGCGATCCACCAGGGCATCGTAACGTCGCGGGTTGATGCCCTGTCCCAGCATCACCGCCAGCCAACTGTGGGGCGTGAATAAATCATCGGGTGCAGGAATAATGCGGCCACTGCCGCGAAATATTTCCAGTTTTTCCGCCAGTGTATCGGGAATGGGCATATTGCCCACATAGCACCAGAATTCACTGTCATCGCGTTCCGTCGCATTGTAGTGAAGCACAATAAAATCCCGAGTGCGTTCATAATCGGCGGACATCACGCGGTTGTAGTGGGCCACCTCCGCGGCATTGACGCCGCGACCGGGCCACAGATTCACCAGCCGCTGAATACCCATTTGCGCCATGTGAATACTGGTGGATTCCAGCGGCTCGATAAACCCCCCGGCGAGACCAATCGCCACACAGTTTTTCTTCCAGAATTGTCGCCGGTGGCCGGTGCGAAAGCGAAGCGGCAGGGGTTCGGCCAGGGTTTCGCCCTCGGCACCGTCCAGCAGTCGCCGCTCGGCTTCGTCCTGCTCCATAAAGGCACTGGCATACACATGGCCATTTCCCGTGCGCCCCTGCAGCGGAATACGCCAGCGCCAGCCCGCCCGATCCGCCGTGGCCCGCGTAAAAGGATCCGGCGCTGCGGACCGCGCCGTAGGAATGGCGACGGCACGATCACACGGCAGATAGTGGCTCCAGTCGATAAAATCGGTGCTCATCGTCCCTTCAATTAACAGCGCTTTAAAACCACTACAATCGATAAACAGATCACCGACAATGACCTGGCCATCACTCAATGTGACGGAACGAATCTCGCCACTATCGTTATCCTGTTCAACGCTGACCACCATTCCCTCCACCCGCCGCGTGCCTTTTTGTTCGGCGTAACGGCGCAACATTTGGCCATAGCGCATGGAATCAAAATGATAGGCGTGGCGCATGGTTGCCAAAATCGTATCGGCCCCACCTTGAGGCATGGCAAACCGGCCCAAACGGGCAGCAACAGCGCACAGATTGTAATCATTGATGTCACCAGCCGCATGGGGTGGAACCTCACCTCTGGCCGACAAGTCACGCAGGCGTAACCATAACTGGTGAAAGGCAAACTCGGGAGTATCTCGCCCGTAAAAACCAAACGGATGCAAGTAACAATGGCCCACTCTGAGCCAGTCGACTAAATCGATCCCCAGTTTAAATGTCCCCTGGCATTCCCGCAGTACGTCATGTTCATTGAACCCGAGAAACTCGTTGAACTCAATCAGGGGGGGGATGGTAGCCTCGCCCACGCCGATGACACCAATATCCTCGGATTCCACCAGCGTCAGAGATAAATCGGGCGGTGCCAGGCGCGCAATCGCCGCAGCGCACATCCAACCGGAAGTACCCCCGCCGACAATAACGACTTTTTTAACCGCCGGCGTGTTTTGTGTAGGGCTATCAGCCGTCATGCCCGCACCCGCATCTTGGGGCGAAAGCCCTTCTCCACCACTTCGCGAACCAGATCGCGGTGGGTAGGCACGGCGGTCATGGCATTCTGGCTTTGGCGACGAATACTCTCGAATTCTTTTTTGGCGTCTTCATAAAAACGCAGTGCACCGGCGCGGGCTGTGATATCGGTTTTAAAATCCATGCCATAGAGAATGTACTGCCAACTGTTTTCGTCAAAGATATCATGGCTGGCATCGATATCCAGAAAAGACGGTGGCCGGTGGCGCCACTGTTCCAGTTTTTCCAACAAATAATCGGACACTGTGGAGCGCTCGCGGTTGTGGCGCCAGAAATCGGTGTCGGTCCGCTGGCTTAAAAAATAGTGCAGCTTGATAAAGTCAATCACATGCTCGAAGCGTTTGGTCATGGCGGCGTTGTACTGCCTGGCTGAGCGC
>CBFGUT010000330.1:0-3285 GCA_965652265.1 uncultured Cellvibrionaceae bacterium
GCGTGGAATACTATCTGAGTTTGTTTATCCGCACCGTGTTCATTGAGAACATGGCGCTGGCCTTCTTTTTGGGGATGTGTACTTTCCTGGCTGTCTCCAAAAAGATCAATGCCGCCTTTGGTTTGGGTGTGGCTGTGGTGGTGGTGCAGCTTATCACCGTGCCGATCAATAACCTGATCCTCACTTACGTGCTCGCCGATGGCGCACTGGCCTGGGCGGGACTGCCCGATGTGGACCTGAGTTTTCTGGGGCTGATTACCTACATCGGCGTAATTGCCGCCATGGTGCAGATTCTGGAAATGATTCTGGATAAGTACATGCCGGTTCTCTACAACGCCCTCGGTGTATTTTTGCCGTTGATTACTGTGAACTGTGCCATTCTCGGTGGCACCCTGTTTATGGTGGAGCGCGATTACAATTTTGCCGAGAGTGTGGTTTTTGGTGCGGGCTCGGGTGTGGGTTGGGCGCTAGCCATTACCGCGCTGGCCGGTATCCGCGAGAAGATGAAATACAGCGATGTGCCGGAAGGGCTGCGCGGTCTGGGTATCACCTTTATCGTGGTGGGTCTGATGTCACTGGGCTTTATGTCGTTTGGCGGCATTGATCTGTAATCGGCGGGAGTTAGCTTAATGAACATTGAAATTATTCTGGGCGTTATCATGTTCACCGTCATCGTGCTGGTGCTGGTGGCCGTGATCCTCAGTGCCCGCGCCAAGCTGGTGGCCTCGGGCGACGTCAACATTGAAATCAACGGGGAGAAAACCCTGACCGTACCGGCCGGAGGCAAGCTGCTGCAAACCCTGTCCGGGGCGGGTCTGTTCCTGCCTTCGGCCTGCGGTGGTGGCGGCACCTGTGCACAGTGCCGCTGTGTGGTGAAATCCGGTGGCGGTGCCATGCTGCCCACCGAGGAAAGCCACTTCAACAATCGCGAGGCCCGTGAGGGCTGGCGCCTGTCCTGCCAGACACCGGTCAAGCAGGATATGGTGGTGGAAGTGCCTGAGGAGGTCTTCGGGGTCAAGCAGTGGGAGTGCACCGTGGTCAGCAACCCCAATGTGGCCACCTTTATTAAGGAATTGACGCTGAAACTGCCCGAGGGCGAAAACGTGGATTTCCGGGCGGGCGGTTATGTGCAGCTGGAATCCCCGCCGTACCATGTGAAATTTTCCGACTTTGATATTGAGGAGCAGTTCCGCCCGGACTGGGAGCGTTTTGGCTTTTTCAATTTAGAGTCCAAGGTGGATGAGTCGGTACAGCGTGCCTACTCCATGGCCAACTATCCGGAAGAGAAAGGCATCGTAAAATTCAATATCCGTATTGCCACTCCGCCTCCGGGGTCCAAGGATATTCCGCCGGGCATCATGTCATCCTATGTCTTCAGTCTGAAGCCGGGTGACAAAATTACCGTGTACGGGCCCTTTGGCGAATTCTTTGCCAAGGATACGGATGCGGAAATGGTGTTTGTGGGCGGTGGTGCCGGTATGGCCCCCATGCGTTCGCACATTTTTGATCAGTTGTGTCGCATCAAAACCAAACGCAAAATCAGCTTCTGGTATGGTGCCCGCTCCCTGCGCGAACTTTTCTATCAGGACGAATACGATAAGTTGGCCGAGGAAAACGACAACTTTGAATGGCATGTGGCCATGTCGGATCCGCAGCCCGAGGATAACTGGACTGGTTACACCGGCTTTATCCACAACGTGCTCTATGAAAATTACCTCAAGGATCATCCCGCGCCTGAGGACTGTGAGTACTATATGTGTGGACCGCCTATGATGAACGCGGCTGTGATCAAACTGCTGCAGGATCTGGGTGTGGAAGATGAAAACATCATGCTGGATGACTTTGGTGGTTGATTCGCTTGCCATCAAACCCGTCTTCGGGCGGCGAAAAACGAGACAGGCCTGGCCTGTCTCGTTTTTGTTTTTGTGTCTCTTGTGGCTGGCGGGCTGTTCGGATTCCTCCACGGAATTGGACAGTTACCGCATCAGTGGCGAAACCATGGGGACCTTCTATCATATTACCCTGGCGACTGAACCCGATGCGCCGGCAGTGGATACTGAAGCTCTCAAGCGCGAGATTGATGCCGAGCTGAAAAAAATCAATCAGATGATGTCCACCTACATTCCCGATTCGGACCTGATGCGCTTTAATGCCGCGCCCGTTAACGAGTGGATGGAACTGCCGGAGCCGTTGCTGGAAGTGTTTGCCATTAGCCGCTCAGTCAGCGAGAAAACCCAGGGAGCCTTTGATATTACCGTGGCACCATTGGTGGACCTCTGGGGCTTTGGGCCGCAAATGCGCCCCCAGCAGGTGCCCTCGGCATCGGATTTGCAAGTTGCCATGCAACGTGTGGGTTACCAGCTATTGGAAGTGGATGGCAATCGCGCGCGACGCCTGGCGGATATTCGCGTTGATCTTTCCGCCGTGGCCAAGGGTTACGGAGTGGACTGGGTGGCGGCCTATCTGTACGAGCGCGGCTACCGGAACCATATGGTGGATATCGGTGGCGAGGTGCGCGTAAATGGTGTCAGTCCACGGGGCGACCGCTGGCGCATTGCCATCGAGCGCCCGGGTCTGTTGCACGAAGGCGTTTTCACTTCGGTGCTGCTGGATAACCAGGCGGTGGCCACCTCGGGTGACTACCGCAATTATTTTGAAGAGAATGGGGTGCGCTACTCCCATACCCTTGACCCGAAAACCGGGAAACCCATTCGGCACAATCTTGTCTCAGTCACTGTGATTGCCGATACGGCCGCTGATGCCGATGCCTGGGCGACAGCCCTGAATGTGCTGGGGCCTGAAGCCGGCATTGCCATCGCCAATGCCGAGCAGATGGCCGTTTACATGATTGTGAAAACCGATGACGGTTTTAAGGGGATTTCCTCCACAGCATTTGTGCGCTTTGAGGCGCGCTAGGAGACACTATGGCGATGTTACTGGTAACTCTGTTGGTCATGCTGCTGGTGGTGGCGGGCATGTCTATTGGCGTATTGCTGGGGCGTAAGCCCCTGGCCGGATCCTGTGGGGGCGTCGGCAAAGCGCTGGGTGAAGAGGACTATGTCTGCGAGCTGTGCGGTGGTGATGAAGCCAAATGCGAGTCGCTACAACAGGATCAGCCGGTGCGCTCGGAGCTGGCGGTGGATGCGACGCGGCCTGAAAAATAACTTCTTCCGTTTGCGTGGGGGCTGGGCCAATTAAAGTTCTCCCTCCCCCGCTTGCGGGGGGGGGCTGGGGTTGTGCAAACTGGCAACATAGGTAACAAAATAAACCGGGAGCCTGGGTTAC
>CBFGUT010000331.1:0-3271 GCA_965652265.1 uncultured Cellvibrionaceae bacterium
ATGCTGCTCTAGACCGAATTCGAATGCGTTCGGAAACTTGTCATAAAAATGCAGAGATGATCTTCCTTTTGTTCGATATAATCTCTTGCCCGTATGTGCCCGACGATAGGAAGCGGAAAGCTCTTGAAATGTTTGAAGTCACCGATCCCCTGCTTGTAGGCGATATTATAACATTTACCGATAGTGATAGAAGACCTCAGCGATGGTTCACTAATTGGTACGACTTTGATTTTGGAAAAGAACTGGACGCGAAGCGTAGTCAGGAGGTATATTAGGCATACGCGCTTCGTCAGACAGTTTAATGGCTGTATGCAGCCACACACACATGCGCGGCGGCGAAACTGAATCAAAACCGGTTCCGTTGCACAAAGGTGGTCTTGGCGAGCCACCTTTTTTTGATAGATTTCTGAGCATCAGTTTATACTTTATGCCTGTGGTAATGTGCTTCATGATGAGTAGTGATGCTCACAAAGACAGATTTTATTCACTTTCTTAATTGTCCAAAGTCCCTCTGGTTTTTAAAGAGAACCCCTGATCACTATCACTATGGGGAATTCTCAGCTTTTATCCATGCATTCCCGCTTTCAAGTCTTGAATTGTGAATGTCCGCTTTTGGCCGCAAGCGGACAGTTGGAATCAGGGGTGGAGCATATTAATACGCTTTTCCTCCGGCCTTTTTGCTGAGCTGGGAGGCCTATGTGGCCACTGCCATTTCGATATGGATGTTGAGCGAATCGAACCTGTTTCTCCACTCCGTGACAAAACCATCTACCCTGATTAGAATTGTGTGAATGCATTTGCCTTGAATATTGAGGCAGTAAAAAAGGGCTGAAATAATGAACCGATTAACAATTGCACTGGCGGCGCTGGCTGTCGCGGCCTGTGGGGCAAACGAGTCTTCTGACAGTAACACCGCCGCTGCGGCCGAGAACACCTGCGTGGCCTTGACTGGGCTGGAGATAGCCAACACCAAAATCACCCTCGCCGAGGAAAAGCCGGCCGGTTCATTCAGCTTTGGTACCGGTCCATACAGTATGACGGTGGAGCTGCCCGATCATTGTTATGTGGAAGGTATGATCAATGAGCGTCAGGGCGCGGATGGTAAGACCTATGGTCTCGGTTTCGCGGTTGCGATGCCGGTGGGCTGGAATGGCCGCTTTTTGTTTCAGGGCGGGGGCGGGCTGAACGGCACGCTACACCCGCCGCTAGGCGGCAACGCCGCCGGCGACACGCCGGCCCTGGCGCGCGGTTTTGCGGTGGTTTCCACCGATGGCGGGCACAAGGGCGATCACGGTTTTGATGCCTCCTTTATGGCCGACCAGCAGGCCGCGCTCGATTTTGTCGGTCACTCTGTGGCTAGGGTCACACAGGTGGGCAAGGAGATTGTGCAGGCGCATTACGGGCAGGCGGCGCATCATACTTATATATCCGGCTGCTCCACCGGCGGGCGCGAGAGTATGCTGGCGGCACAGCGCTACCCCCTGCTGTTTGACGGCGCCGTGGTAGGGGCACCGGCCATGCGCACGGGGAATTCGAATTTCGCCCTGCGCAAGGCGGTGGTGGCTTTTAATCAGGTGGCGCCGCGCGATGAGGAAGGCAAACCGCAGGTCAGCCGCGCCTTTTCACCGGCAGAGCGACGCGCGGTGCACGACGGGCTGCTGGCACAATGCGATGGCCTGGATGGTCTGGAAGATGGCATTGTCGCCAATGTGCATGGCTGTGACTTCGACCCCGGCCTGCTCGTCTGCGAGGCGGAGGGCAACGAAGCGTGTATCTCCCAGGCGCAGGCCGACGCCCTCGACAAGGCCTTCGCGCCGCTCGTTAACAGCGCCGGCTATGAGATCTATCCCGCCTTTCCCGTGGACACCGGCATGATTGAAGGTGGCATGACCTTTATTCCGGGGGAGCGTTTCTTCTCGCCCGGCGCCAGCGCCGGTCAGACCGAGATCGATATTGACGCCGAAGATGCGCGGCTGCGCAATGACCCCATGCAGGGGCGCACCGACAGCTACAATTGGACCAACTTCTCCACCTTTCTTCATCGCGGTGGCAAGATTCTGTTTTATCACGGCGTCAGCGACGCCTGGTTCTCCGCCTACGACACCCTCGGGTACTATCAGCGGGCCGGCGAAGCCAATGAAGGTTGGAGCGATGCCAGCCGCTACTATCATGTGCCCGGCATGGGCCATTGCGCCGGCGGCGCCAATACCTACGATTCCTTTGACCTGCTGAGCGCGGTGGTTGACTGGGTGGAAAACGACAAGGCACCGGAGAATATCATAGCATCGCGCGAAAACCCCACACCCGGCAGCCGCAAGCTCTGCCCCTATCCGACGCACCCGCACTATACCGGTGGGGACGAGACATCCGCCGATAGCTATGAGTGCCGGTAGAGGGTAGCCGTGACGGCCCCGTAGAGATCTACTCGGAGCGGGGCTGAGCTGCACCTCGTCATCTTTTCGGACGACGTCCTGGTTCTCAGCGGCTCCCAGCGCTTGGATCAGATGAAATGCAGTGGCCCGTACCTCGCGCGCTGTAGGCGGGCGAGAGTCGGCTCGGAACCCTTTACGGCTGTACGTCATTGACGTATGATTGTAGAGTGTACACGGTAATAGAAACCCCTACCTTTACGGAAGACGCCAAAACGCTGTGGTCCGAGGAAGACCGGGGTGCATTTTGTGCCTGGTTGGCAGCAAACCCCGAAGCCGGTGACGTCATTCCTGGTAGCGGTGGTTGTCGGAAGGTTCGTTGGCGCAGGCAAGGCACAGGTAAAAGTGGCGGTGTACGGGTTATATACTTCACCCGCCTGGCAAACGGTGAGTTGTGGTTATTGGTGATTTACGCAAAGAGTGTTCGCGGTAATATCCCTGCTCATTTGCTGAAATCCATCCGAGAGGTAATTGAAAATGGCTAAGCAAAATACAATGTCCGGGGAGGAGCTAGGCAAGAAGCTTCTGCAGTCTGTGAATGAAATGAAGGCGGGCAATAAGGCACGCACAACGCAGGTTTCACCAAACGAAGTCGCGGCGGCTCGGCTTAAAACCGGGCTTTCCCAATCACAGTTCGCGCAAGCTTTGCATATTTCCCCTCGCACTCTTCAGGAGTGGGAGCAAGGCCGCCGTAAACCCTCGGGTGCTGCTCAGGCCCTCATCCAAATCGCTTTTAGGCACCCTGAAGTCATTACAGAGTGCTTGATGAAAGAGGCGGGCTAACAAGCAGGCTGGTGTAGGGGGCGGGCCTTGCATCTGACCGGCCAGCGGCTCGCTGATAG
>CBFGUT010000332.1:0-3238 GCA_965652265.1 uncultured Cellvibrionaceae bacterium
CGATGTCGCTGTCGGCGCTGACCGCGAACTGTTCGCGAACGAACTCAACGGGCAGGGCTTTGATTGCCTGACGAACATAGGCGGTGGTCTGGTCGAACCCGATCAGCGCGTGGTGGTTCAGGTCTTCCAGTCGGGAAGGGTGGCCGTGCCGTTCCAGATAATGAGTATGAGCGTGCAGGCCCACCTGAACCACCCCGATGCGCCGGGCGATGAGTTGGGTTTGGCGGGGCCGGAACATGCGCACGGCGATATCCGCCTCGCGGTGCAGTAGATCCTGTGGGCGGTTCGACATCACCAGTTCCAGTTGAATGCCCGGATAGGCCTCGCGTATGCGCGTGAATATGGGCGGTAGCACCTCGACCGCGACCACCTCGCTGGCGGTCACCCGCACCACACCCTTCGCCCCATCGCTCTGGTTGGCCGCCGCCCGTTGGAACGCCGCGGCAGTGTTGGCCATTTCCTCCGCGTGAACCCGCAGGGCCTCGGCCGCCGCCGTGGGCTGCAGCCCGCCTTGGGAACGAATGAACAGCGTCAACCTGAGCGAGGTTTCCAGCGTCTCGATGTGGCGCCCGACCGTCGGCTGCGTCAGCCCCAACGCACGGGCCGCACCCGACAGCGACCCCTCCTGAAGGACGCCCAGAAAAGACCGATACAATTCCCAACCGATGTGTTTAGCCATACGGTAACGTATAGCCGCTCACTGGTTTTAGTCAATACCGTTTAGTCCGCCACGCGCATAGACTGGTCTCCAACCTACACGAACGGAGACAACCATGAACAACACAGCATTGATATTGGGCGCAACCGGTGGCATAGGCGGAGAAATGGCGCGGCAACTGCGGGCTTCCGGCTGGACCGTGCGGGCGCTGCACCGCACCGCCGCACCGGGCCAACGCGACGGCATCACCTGGCTGCAAGGCGACGCCCTCAACCCCGCCGACGTGGAAACCGCCGCCCAGGGGTGTTCCGTGATCGTGCATGCGGTGAACCCGCCCGGCTACCGCAACTGGGCCGGGCTGGTATTGCCCATGCTCGAGAGCACCCTCGCCGCCGCCAGGAAAACGCAGGCGACCGTGGTGCTGCCCGGCACGGTATACAACTTCGGCCCCAGCGCCTTCCCCCTGCTGCGGGAGGATTCCCCCCAACAACCCACCACCCGCAAAGGCGCCATTCGCGTCGTCATGGAACAACGGCTGCAAGCGTTCGCGGAAAGTTACCCAAGCGACGGCGGCGCACGAGTGTTGATAGTTCGCGCCGGGGATTTTTTCGGTGGAGACACAGGCAACAACTGGTTTGCCCAGGGCCTGGTGAAGCCCGGCCGACCCGTGACCCGCATCACCAACCCCGGCCGACCGGGCATTGGGCACCAATGGTCTTACCTGCCGGATGTCGCCCGCATCATGGTGCAGTTGCTGGAACGCCGGGCCGAACTGGAGCCCTTTGCACGCTTCCACCTGGGCAGCCACTGGGACGCCGACGGCACTCAGATGGTCGCCGCCATAACCCGCGTGGTGGCGCGGCACAGCGGCCACGCCCCCAAGGTGAAACCCTTCCCCTGGTGGGCTCTGCGCCTGATCGCACCTTTCCATGAGACCATGCGCGAACTAATGGAAATGCGCTACCTCTGGCAGGAACCGGTTCAGATGGACAACACCCGGCTGCGCAGCGTGCTCGGCATCGAACCCACCACACCGCTGGACCAAGCCGTGGAGGAAACCTTGATAGGGCTCGGGTGCATAAACCCGCAGACGCAGGTACTGGCCGAGCCTTCTTAAGATGAGGTGGCAACACCAGTACTGCATGCCCAGGGCTCCAGCCAGGCGCGGAAGGCGGCCGCGCCACCTCAAGTTGGCCGGGCTGCGGCAGCCACCCGTTCAGGCATCGCCCGGATAATCGGGCAGTGCCTGACCGCCGGACGACGCCATCCACGCCACCGCCACCGTAAAACCAGAGCCCACCCACAAAGAGTAAGCCTCGGCCACCGCCCGGACCCCAAGCCCTTGGTGTAGGAGCGCACGCCGTGCGCGACCCTCCTCACCCCCGTTACCACCATCGTCCCCCACCATACCCACCATACCCACCCAAACCCGCCCCAAAGGCGATTCAAAAGAACGATCGGGATGATGCTCCAAACGCCCACCCGCCGCCGCGTGAAGATCGGTCAACGAATAGAAATCGCCCTGACGGCGGATCGGGTGGGAGAGAACGGTGAGAGAATTATTTTGGGGCGAGTGGTGCTGTGACGTATTATGCTTGATAGCCATTGTGGACTCCTGGTTAGTCTGCTTTGGTCAGCTACCCCTTGGGTGTTGCCGCACCCGGGGGTAGCGCTTCTTTAATGAATCGGCTTTTCTATAGCGAAACTCTCTTCAAGTCACTTCAATTCATTCATTCTGCGCTTTGGTTTTCGTGCTCGTTTTCGTGGAAGCACGGCTGTTAATTCACTCATGAAGTGGTGGTGAAAGCAACCGTTTTTTTGGTTGTTTTTGGTGACGACTTTTCTTCATTACGGTGAGTGATATTGCCGCGGTGAAATGGTGGTGAATGAGCTTTGCTTTGCAAAGCGGACAGATGTGCGCCTGTTTTTAATTCGAACTTGAACTCTGTCACAAAATCTTCTAAACCTATGCAGGGTGAGTGATGGATATTCCGGGAGAATCCCTGAATATGCGTCTGGGAAGACACTGATTCCCGGGATAGTCGTCCGTTGAGACGGTTTTCCTGGATTTGATATGAGCTTCTGGGGTTTGTTCCGAATTAGGCTGTAGGTGTCGTGGTTTCTGGGTTGGATCGGAACTGGGTGGTATCGTGACAGTGTCGATGTACCGGAATAAGGGGCGTGGGTGAAGATGAATAAGGTGTTATGTGGGAAAAAAAATGAAGTATCGATTTCTTGCTTTGCCGATCTTGTGTTTATTTTCATTGTGCACCCAGGCTGACTCTATTTTTGATGAAGCCCGGGATGTCGAGTCTTTTGAGATAATGTGTGAAAGTGAGCGATACGACATTACAACCCACTTCAAATTCGAAGATAGAGTCTATTCTTATTTTACGGTGACTGGAGGCTCGACTAAGAAAGTATTGCTATCAGTGGTGCCTAATAGAGTTGCATTGGCTGACAAGGAAAATGAGTATGGTACAGGGAGAACCGTAGAGTGGAGCGAGATTGTTATCAGCATTGGGGATGGCTCGGAGTTTTTTGAGAGTTATTTGGGAGAGCCTGATTTTATGACAATTT
>CBFGUT010000333.1:0-3220 GCA_965652265.1 uncultured Cellvibrionaceae bacterium
GCTCGGGCGATGTGCTCGAGCACCAACTGGAATTGGCCGCCAGCCAGTATACGCGGGTGGATGCCACGCTGATTCCCACTGGCGCCATCGATTCGGTGGCCAATACGCCATTTGATTTTCGCAGCCCCCGCGCTATTGGCGAAGGGTTGCAGGTGAAGGATGTACAACTGCAGTACGCCGGCGGCTTCGATCACAATTTTGTACTGGATAAACCTGCCGAAGAACTTTTCAGCCGCGCGGCGCGCGTGGTGGAACCTCGCTCCGGCCGCGTGTTGACGCTGCACACCAGCGAGCCCGGCGTGCAGTTCTATTCGGGCAATTTTCTCGACGGTTCCCTGTCGGGCAAAGGCCGGCGCTATGAACGCCACAGTGGATTTTGTCTGGAGCCCCAGCACTTTCCCGACGCGCCCAATCAACCCAATTTCCCACCCATCGTGCTGCGACCAGGCAAGGCCTATCAATCGCGTATGTGCTTCAGCTTTTCCGTGGAAAGCTAGCGCTCGCGCCACGGACGGCGATGGCTCGTCACCCTGAGGCAGCCGGTGGATTTGACACTCACAGAGTACAGGTGACTTTATGAATGCGAATATTATCCACCGGCGATGTAGCGCCCTCCTGCTGGCTTTAATGCTGACAGCTTGTGGCGGTGGCGGTAGTGATGCCGGCAGTGGTGGCACCCCCGGCAACGGCAATAATGGCGGCGGCTACGGCGGCGGTGGCAATAACGGGGGAGGTGCCGGGGGTGGTGACAGCAATGCCATCAACTTCCAGAATATTGCCGTGCACGACCCCTCGGTGATCAAGGTAGAAAATGAATACTATGTGTTCGGCTCCCACCTCTCCGCCGCCAAAACTCAGGACCTGATGAACTGGCAGCGCGTGGCCGATGGCGTCAGTGCGGCCAATCCCCTGTTCGAGGATGTCACCAGTGAGCTCGCCGAGACCTTTGCCTGGGCAGAAGCCGATACCCTCTGGGCCACGGACGTGATTCAACTGGCCGATGGCAAATTCTATATGTATTACAACGCCTGTCGCGGCGACTCGCCGCTATCCGCCATGGGCGTGGCGGTGGCCGATCAGGTGGAAGGCCCCTACCAGAACAAGCAGTTGTTTTTGCGCTCGGGCAATAAAGCCTCCAATGGCGAGCCGGGGTATATTCACCCTGAGTACAATGCCTATATTCATCCCAATGTGGTGGACCCGAATGTGTTCTACGACGATACCGGGCGCCTGTGGATGATCTACGGTTCCTATTCCGGTGGGATTTTTATACTGGAAATGGATCCGGACACCGGCCTCCCGCTACCCGACCAGGGCTATGGCCAACATATTATGGGCGGTAATCACAGTCGCATAGAGGCGCCCTATGTGCTCTACAGCCCCGAGGCCGAGTACTACTATCTGTTCACCTCCTTTGGCGGTCTCGCCGCCGACGGCGCCTATAACATTCGGGTGGCCCGCGCACTGTCGCCCGATGGCCCCTACCTCGACGCCCAGGGTAAGCCGATGACGGAGGTGAAGTCCAATCCTGAATTGCCCCTGTTTGACGATGCCTCTATTGCCCCCGACGCCATGAAGCTGATGGGGAATTTCCGCTTTCCCGGCGGCGCGGGTTATGTCTCCCCCGGCCACAACTCGGCGTATTACGATGCCGAGACGGGCCGACACCTGATTTTTTTCCATACCCGCTTTCCCGGCCGCGGAGAGCAGCACGAAGTGCGGGTGCACGAAATGTATATCAATGCCGATGGCTGGCCGGTGATTGCACCCCACCGCTATGTGCCGCTCGACGAGGCGGCGGAACCCCTGACCGAAGCGATCGAGGCAGCGCAGGTGGCGGGCGATTACCAGTTGATTAACCACCACAAAGACATCACCGCGGCGATTAAAACGCCCCTCGATGTCACCCTGCAGGCCGATGGCAGCCTCGGTGGCGAGCTGGCGGGGCATTGGTTCTACAGCGACGACCACCGCCTCACCCTGGAGGTGGATGAGCTGGGCAGCTTTGCCGGCGTGGCCAGCTGGGGCTGGGATGTGGCGGAAAACCGCTTTGTGGTGACCTTCAGCGCCCTGTCCGCCGAGGGTGTCAGCCTGTGGGGAAGCCGACAGGCCGATTGATATCGCGGGGTGCGGTATTTGAGCGTTCGGGCTTGAATATCGTGCCTTTTTATTCCTATTTGTACTATATTAAAAGCCGGTTACAGGTTTTTCTGGAGTCGCGTGGTATTGCCGGGTTCTAAATGATAGTGGGTGAAAAATCCTTTATTATCAGTATCTAATAATATTTTCGGGCATCGGTGACAAGTTTCTGCAAATTAATGTTGATATTCATATTGTAATACAATACTATCATTGTGCTTCCGGGCTTAATAATAACCAATTTGTGCCTGCTTATGCCCCTCCAAAAGCGGTGAGGCAGGCTCTACCTCAGGGGAGTTTCAATTATGTTTAAACGCTCTATGCTAAGTGCCAGCATTGCCATGGCAACTCTGATGGCCAGCCAGCCGCTACTGGCTCAGCAGGATAATGAAGAACCGATGTTGGAAGAGGTGGTCGTCACCGGCATCCGCGCCAGCCTGAACAGAGCCCAGGACATCAAGCGCGAATCCATGCAAGTGATGGATGCCATTGTCGCCGAGGACATCGGTAAGCTGCCCGATAACAATGTGGTGGAATCACTGCAGCGGGTGGCGGGTGTACAGATTACCAACCGCGCCGACGGTGAAGCCAATGTGGTGTCCATCCGTGGCTTGACCGACGTGAGTACCACCGTCAATGGCCGCACCATTTTCACCGCCTCCGGCCGTGCCGTGGCCCTTGCAGATATTCCCTCCACTCTGGTTTCGCGTATCGACGTGATCAAGAGCCGCTCGGCCAAAGACTACGAGAACGGTATTGCCGGGCAGATTGATGTCCACACCTTCCGTCCCTTTGATTTTGACGGTGCCAAAGTGTCCCTGGCGGCGCGCGGTATTTACCTGGAGGAAGCCGAAGAGGTCAATCCGGTGCTCAGTGGTCTGTTCAGCAATCGCTGGGAAACGGGTGCCGGTGATTTCGGTGCGCTGTTGAATGTCTCCTTTGCGGAAACCACCTATCGCAGCCAGTCGGTAACCCCGGGCGCGCAAGTGGTATTTATGACCGAAAATCCCGCCGAGCCCTGGATTCCGCTGGAGCGGATTTTCCCGGACGATGGCCGTGCCACCGAGCAGCCCATCTGGAC
>CBFGUT010000334.1:0-3198 GCA_965652265.1 uncultured Cellvibrionaceae bacterium
AGCGCCAAGCCCATCCCAAGATAAGATCACAATCTGACCTCGGTCAGTGCAAGGTCCGGGTAGACCACCCGGTTGATAGGATAGATGTGTAAGCATGGTAACATGTTAAGCTTACTGTTACTAATGACCTTGCCGGTTTATACACATAAGCGTTGGTATTCTCAGGCGTTTATTTTACCCCCTTACATTTTTTCTAAACTTTATTACTTACCTGAGTCTAACTCAGGTTTCCCTTCCTGGTGATTATATGCCGGGGGTTCCACCCGTTCCCATCCCGAACACGGCCGTTAAGCCCCGAGCAGCTGATGGTAGTTGGACGATAGGTCCCGCGAGAGTAAGTCGTTGCCAGGTTTATGACCCGGACACTTTAACCAGTGTCCGGGTCTTCTTCGTACTGAGTACGTTCCAGGGCTTGCGGAGGGTTTTTCCCGTTATCGTATGGGTAAGAGGGTGAAAGCGGCTATAACCCGACTTCCGCTACTGGAGGCATCTGAGCGCGCAAGTCGTTGATTCATTGCGCAGGCATCCCCAAAGGTCGGGACTACACCGCGTTTTCAGCACTGCTGGCCGCGGATCTTCGGCGGGGGTTGAGGTGGCCCCGGAAAACTGGACAGGAGGGATCGTTAAACCCAAACCCGAAAAACGATCCAAAACATGTCCAAGAAAAATCGACGTAAATTCAGTGCCGAGTTCAAAGCTCAGGTGGGGCTAGAAGCGCTCAAAGGAGTGGAGCCGGTGCATGCGATAGCAGCCAAACTCGAGTTGAGGTGGCCCCGGTTGGTTGGACAGTGGGACCGTGAGAGTTAGTTAGAGCCTGTCCCGCGAGTGCAAGTTATTGGCTCTGAATGGGTATTGAGGTAAAAAAGAGGCCGAAACCTGGAGGTTTTCCTGGTTTCGGCGCAAAAACGGCGTCTATGATTGGGTGTGAATCAAAATCAGAGGACCGTCTTTCCGGAAATTGCCCTGCAAAGCTGGTTGCGTCCAGACCTTACTCCGGTGGGATCCAACAAAGATTACGCCGCGTTTCGCGCCCAGATCGAGGCAGTGGGCAAGCTGCTGCGGGACAGTCATTTGGAGTCGATGGCCCTGGACTTCGCGCGTCAGGGGTGGAAGGGCTCCGATCCGAGGCAACTGCACCGGCGTCTACAGTTCGCGCTCAAGGCCCTGCGGGTGGAGATGCTGCGCATGATGCTCGGGAACATCAGTTTTCGTAAGCTCTCGGTTTCGATCGCCAGCAGCGATCTGTTGGCTGATTTTTGCGGGGTGCGCCGGATCGACGGGATCAAGGGGGTTTCGAAGAGCGAGCTGGAGCGTGCCTCGAAGATGTTCACCACCGAGCAGGTGCGCTGGATGGGCCAGGTGTTCATCGAGATGTGCGCAGAGGCGGACCGCGCGGCCGAACTGGGCCTGGCCGAGCCGCAGCCGATGGGAATATGCTTGGTGGACTCGACCTGTCTGGAGGCCAACATCCACTTTCCGGTCGACTGGGTGCTGTTTCGCGATGCGAGCCGCACCCTGCTCAAAGCGGTGATCCTCATCCGGGAAGCAGGGCTGCGCTGCCGGATGCCGGCCGAGCCGCAAGTCTTTGCCCGGCAGATGAACCGCCTGTGCATCGAAATGAGCCAAAGCCGGCGCCGAAACGACGCCAAAAAAACACGCAAAGCCACGCTTCGGAAGATGAAGCGCTTGTTGGTCACCATCGCCGGGCACGCGCTGCGGCACCGCGAGCGCCTGGAGGCCGGGCACGCCCGGACCCGCTACAGCGAGCGTCAGGCCACCCGCATCATTGAGCGCATAGACTCGATGCTCGCGCAGGTGCCCGCCGCGATCAAGCAGGCCCACGAGCGCATCATCGGCGAACGGCAGGTGGCCAACGCCGAGAAGATCCTCAGCGTGTATGAGCCCGACGTGCGGCCCCTGGTGCGGGGCAAGGCGTCAGGCGAAGTAGAGTTTGGCAACACGCTTATGATCAGTGAGAACATGCGCGGACTGATC
The DNA here is from genome assembly GCA_965652265.1 of uncultured Cellvibrionaceae bacterium. Classification (GTDB taxonomy): domain Bacteria; phylum Pseudomonadota; class Gammaproteobacteria; order Pseudomonadales; family Cellvibrionaceae; genus Gilvimarinus. Next base: position 1,996 of record CBFGUT010000334.1, read on the forward strand.
ACCGACTGGCAGTTATATCAAGAGACTGCGCCGGCCGAATGGCGTCAGCTCGAAGAGAGCCTCGAGCGCCAAAATCGCTTCGATCTGAGCACGCCGATCAAAGCGGCGGTCAGCGACCGGGGCTTCGCCGCGAGGGCGCTGTGTAAGATATTGGCCGACGGCGACATTTACGACGCGACCTGCCCACGTGACCCCCGGGAGCTGAAACAACGTATGGACGAGCCAGAGTTCGCCCGCCTGCAACGCCGTCGGGCTTCGACCGAAGGGCGCATCGGTATGCTCAAACAGCGTCTTGGCAATCGACTGAAGGCAAAAGGCTTCGATAACCGCTACCTCGCAGTGGCCTGGGGCGTCCTCGGGCACAACCTGTGGCTGATCGCCCGCCAACTGGCCGCTCAGCCACCGCAAGAGCAAGCCGCCTGAGCTCCAGGCAAATCGCCAGCAATGAGACACGTAACCGGGTGCCGGAGGCACCGCTGTGGCCTCACGCCAAACGCCGCCACTTCCAGAATAAATTTAATGCCATAATGTTGCGATGGTAGCCGCCGAAGACTGCCTGTCCGCCCCCAAAAAACACTTCATAAAATTTAATTCCCGGAAGCTTTACCAATATCAGGGAAAACGGGACAGGCTCCATCTACGACGCCGAGCATCACCGCCGGCTGGCGTTTTGGACCAATCTTTGGGCCGCTCCGGCGGCGGTGATCGCCGACGCCTATCGGCAGCGTTGGAAAATCGAGCTGTTCTTTCGGTGGCTCAAACACGGCCTGTGTATTCAGACCTTTTATGGCACCACCGACACCGCGGTCCGCCTCCAGTTGTGGGCTTCGATCTGTGTCTATCTGGCGATGGCCATCACCCGCAAACAGCTCGGCATTGATACAAATCTGACTACTTTTGTCCAAGTCCTCTCGTTGCACGCACTTTCCAAAGTCCCCATCCATGAGCTCTTTGGAAATCATGATACAAGGCAGCCAAATACACCAGACTCAGGGCAGTTGATATTCAATGACTTAAAGTGAGACGGCATTGGAGCAAGCTCCCTCCCCTGCGCCCCTCCCTAAATACCCTTTTCTTCTCCCAATCCCCAAACCCTCTGCATAACTAACTCTCACGGTCCCACTGTCCAACCAACCGGGGCCACCTCAATGCGCTCTTGATCGCGCCGGTCGGTGAAGCACGCCGCCAGGCTGCGCGTCAGCC
>CBFGUT010000335.1:0-3192 GCA_965652265.1 uncultured Cellvibrionaceae bacterium
CGCATCAATATGCGCCTGGATACCGGGCCGCGCTATCGCCTGGGTGATATTGAGGTCACTCACGATATTCTCGGCGACCCGTTGATTGAGCGCTATCTGGCGGATTTCCAGACGGGCCAGTATTACCAGGCGACCGATCTGGAAAAGCTGCGTCGCGAGTTTCGCTCCAGCGGTTACTTTAAGGGCGTGCGAGTGGTGCCGGATATGCAAAATCGCACCGGGGAGCGGGTGCCGGTAGTGATTGACCTCACCGGTGGCCCCCGGCACAGCTACTCCGTCGGCGCCGGTTATGCCACGGATACCGGCCCCCGCCTGCGACTGGGCTATGAAAACCGCTACCTCAACAGCCGGGGGCATACCCTGGATAGCCATGTGAATATTGCCGAGGCGGTTACCACCTACCAGGTGTCCTACGGCATTCCCATGGAGCGCCCCGCCTACGACAAACTCAAGCTCTACACTGGCTTTGATCAGGAGGAACTCAACGATTGGCAGAGTGATCGCCTGGCCACCGGTGTTAATTATTCCACTTGGCACAGCAGTAACTGGCTCTCTACCTATGGGCTGAGTGTGGAGCGCGAGGACTACCAGTTTGGCGAGGCGCCCAGCCGCCGCTCGGAAATGGTGATTCCCCTGTGGAGCGCTTCGGTGACCCGCGGCCCCGAGTCCAATTACCCCATGTCGGGGTGGAGTATGCTGGTGCGACTCAAGGGGACCAGCGAGAACCTGGGGTCCAGCACCGACTTCGCCCAGGCCTATGGCCGCGTCAAGTATATTCAGAAGCTGGGGGCGGGCCGGTTGCTGTTGCGCGCCGAGGGCGGGGTGACCGAAGTGGACGATTTTGCCGTCCTGCCTGTGTCTCTGCGCTTTTTTGCCGGCGGTGATGCCAGTGTGCGTGGCTACGGCTATAAAACCCTGGGCCCCACCAATGCGGAAGATATTGTGGTGGGCGGCTCGCGCCTGCTGACCACCAGCGTGGAATACGACTACCGCTTCTACGGCAACTGGGCACTGGCGGTGTTCCTGGACGAGGGCAACGCCTTTAACCGCGAGGACTATGAGCGCTATCGCGGTGTGGGGGCCGGGATACGCTGGATATCACCGGTGGGGCCGGTGCGCGTGGATGTCGCACATGCGCTGGACGGTGACCGAGGCTGGCGCCTGCACCTGAGTGTGGGGCCGGACTTATGATGCGCCGCTGGATTGTACGCCCCCTGGTGTGGCTGTTGTTGCTGTTGGTGTTTCTGCTGGCGGTGGCGGCGCTGATAGTGGGCACCACTCCCGGCAGCCGCTGGCTGATTAACCGCGTGGCGCCGACAGTGGGGGTGCAGATAGGCAGTGTTGAAGGGACCTTGCTACACGCCCTGACCCTGACCGATGTGCGCTATGCGCTGGGTGAACAGCGCTACCGGGCCGAGCGCTTGCACGTCGCCTGGCGGGCCTCGGCGCTGTGGCTGGGGGTGGTGTCGGTGGCCGATCTGGAAGTGGAGTCCCTTGCCATCGTCATTCCCGCCGGCGAGAAAGAGGCGCCTCCCGAGGGTGAGCCCACCTGGCCGGCTCTGGGTGCCCCCTTGCCAGTGCGGGTGGATCGCTTGGTGATCGAGGGTTTTGATTTGACCCTGGGTGATGCCCGTTACCAGTTTGATCGGGTCCGCACCCGCCTCGAATACGGCATGACGCGGGCGCGACTGACCGACCTGCGATTGGTCACCGCCGCCAGTGAGGCCGCGCTCTCCGCGACATTGGCGCTCCGCTACCCCTACGCGCTGGAGGCGGAATTGCGCTGGGTGTTGGCACCGCCCCAGGAAGCTCACAGCCCCCACGATGTCACTCGACTTGTGCCCGGCGTCTTGTTGTCGCCGGAGTTTGCCGGTCAGTTGCAGATAGAGGGGGATATAACCCAACTCGATTTTAGCGGTGCATTGCGGGCTCCTGAACAACTGGCCCTCGACCTCGCCTGGACTACCGGCTTGGGCAAAGCTGCAGAAGCCCCTCGGGTGGACGGGGAACTGGAGGTCTCCGGATTGTCGCTGTCCTCCTACGTCGCCGCAGGTGAACTCGCCGCTGGCGAGGTCAATGCCCGCGCTCAGGTGGAAGGCTGGCTGGAGGATTATCGCATTGATTTAGAGGGCGACTTGAACCTGCCGGATTATCCCACCCTGAACCTGAGGACTGAGGCCCAGGGCGACATGCAGGGCCTTCGGCTCGAACCGCTGGCGCTGACCATGGAGGATGCCGAGGCGCAATTGACCGGCACGCTGGGCTGGACGGAAGGGGTCGAGTGGCAGGCTGAACTGACGGCCAGCGGCCTCGACCCGGCACTGATACTCTCCGAGTGGCCGGGCAATTTACAGCTGCAGGCGCAGAGCCAGGGACGCTGGGCCGGTGGCGAGCTGACCATGGACACCCGGCTTGAACAGCTTCAGGGCCAGCTGCGCACGCTGGCGGTGGAGGCGCGCGCCCAACTGAATGCCAGTGGCCAGCGCTGGCAACTGGCCGATGCTTATCTGGCGGTGGGGGGCAATCGGGTACAACTCAGTGGTGACTATGTGGGTGCCAGTGGCAGTGAGGCGTCCCCGGGCTGGGCGCTCAACTGGGATCTGGCCGCGCCGCTGCTGGAATCCATCGACCCCGAATTGCATGGCAGCCTGCAGTCCACCGGCAGTGCTCAGGGTGGAGAAAAACCGGTGCAGTTGTCTTTTCAGGCCAATGCCGAGGCGCTGGCTCTGGGCGACTGGCGGGTGGGCAGCCTCAGTGTGGATGTACGCGAGCAGAGCCTGGCGCAGGGCGATGCCAGCCTGACGGCACGGGAGGTGGAGCTGCCGGGGTTGACCCTGCAATCCGTGCAGGCCAGTCTGTCGGGTGGTCCGCGGGATCATCAGCTGGAGGCGGAGTTGGCGCTTGACGATTTCCAACGGCTGAGCCTCGGAGTCGCCGGTGAATGGACAGGCGGTGGCTGGCAAGGTGAGGTCAATACCCTCACCATTCGCAGCGCCTATACCCGCGCCATGAGCCTGGCTGAGCCCTTCGCATTGGAGGCTTCTCCTCAGGCGGTTCACCTGGAGCGCGCCTGCCTGCAGGATAGACGCGACGACAACAGTGATATCCAGACTCACGTCTGCGCCACGCTCGACTGGCGCGCGGAGGGTGAGACCCTGGGGCATATCGCGCGCCGCTACGGCACCACCGTGC
>CBFGUT010000336.1:0-3191 GCA_965652265.1 uncultured Cellvibrionaceae bacterium
TGGCGAAAAGCATCGTAGACGATGCGAAAGGCGGCAAGGAGGACTGACAATGGCTGACCCCACTACAGTAACCCTGCATTGCAGGCCGGACGACAAGCTGCGCTGGCTGAATAGCGCCAGGGTGGCCGGGCAGCCTTTTGCCGAGTGGGCGCGGGATGCGCTGGAGGCGGCGAGTGTTGATACTGCGCCGGCGTGGGCGCAGGGGCTGAGCGAGCGGGCGACTATCTGCCTGCTGGGCGCCGGGTTTGATAGCCGCGAGGCGGTGGCCCGGGCGCTGGCGGAGGGATTTGATATTGTGCCGCTGCCCAATGCCGGGCGGCGGGTGGATGCGGAGGTGCGAGAGTGGCTGGAGAGTTGAGCCAGGCGCAGTTTGATGCGCTGGCGGATCTGCTAAGGCTGCGGGACGGGTCCACGGCCAAGGGGCTGGCCGCGGCGGTGCTGGTGGACGGGCTGAGCCTGCATGACGCTGCCCAGCGGCACGATACGACATACAACGCCGCGCTGGTCGCTATCAACCGGGCGCGGCGAGGTATCGAGCTGGCCCAGGCAGTTACTCAGTAGCCGGGGGCGGGCTGGTGCTGTTGTCGGTGTTGCTGTTGTCCGTAGTGCTATTGTCGCTCTCATCGATGGGGCCGGGGCTGGAGTAGCGGCAGTCGGTACCCACGCAGCTATCGCTGTATAGATCCCGCCCTACGTTGTCGCCACCGATGTGGGTGCTGTTGTCGCTGTTATCGCTGTTGTCCACCACTCGGTTGCCGCCAATTTGATCGCGGCCTACGTTGACGGAGTTATCTGTGTAGCTGCCGTCCATGCTACCCACGGCATTGACCACACCCACCAGGGCATCAGACCACTGTCGGCCCTGCAGGTAGCCGCCGTACATGGGCAGGGCGAGGCTCAGGGTGCGATCGATGAGGCCCCACACCGGGTGGTGCTGTTGCCGGGGCGGTGGCAGGGCTTTGCCCTGCTCCTGGGCGATCATGACGCGGCATAAGTCTGTCTCGCAACTGCCGGCAACGGCGTCCAAGCGGGCGGCGCGAGCCTGCTCGGCCTGCTGCCATTGCTCCCAGCCCGTGTTTTGTGTGGCGCAGCCAGTAGCCAGCAGCGCCAGGCCAATGGCCAGCGGTATCAGTAGTTTACGCATGGTATTTTCCTCAGTCTGGGTATGACAGGCCGCCGAAGATCCGCACGGCCCAGTAGATGGGTATTCGGTATCGTTTGCGCACGCCCTCCCAGGCCATGACGGCCAGGAATTCTTTGTCTGCCTTGCGGCGATTAAAGCGGTGCTGGTAGCGCCAGTCGTGGACGATGGCGGCCAGGGTGGCGCGGCCCTTGAACCAGGCGAAGAGCGCTCCCAGCTCGCGGGGCACGGTGTCCAGGTCGCATTCAAAGCCTGCGGGTATCTCAGTGCCGTCCTGCAGCTTTATGGGCTCAAGCAGGCGCACACGTCCCCCTCCAGGCAGGCAGCGTATAACTACGCCGCGGTAGGGCTTATCACTCAGAGGGCGGATCATCCCAGGTTACCGCGCCCAGAGCAGCGAGCTTTTCCTGATCGGTCAGCTCTGAGTCAGCGACGATAGAATCAATTTCCGCGATGCGGTCTTCCTCGGTGGCAAAGCAGCCCTGCACATGCGTAAAAATTTCATCACCGACCGCATCCACCTGCTGTTTATTGACGCTGACAAAATTGCCATTTTTGGTTTTCCATTTAAGCGTCATGCCGGGATTTTCCGCCATCTTATTAGAGACTTCGCGCAGATAGAGGGCGGTATCATTGCTGCTGTCGATATTCAGATTGCCGACCGTTATCCCACTGTTTTGGGCAGTCCAACGGGCAGCGGCCATTTCCTGCTTTTTAAATTCAGCGAGCTCTGCAACCGTGGGCGCAATTATCTCCCACTGCTGCACCCAGGCCCCATCCTCATCCTCTACGGGCGCCGCCTCTTGCACAACATAGGGAAGCTCGACTGTCGGCGGCTCAACTTGCACGAAAGGCGCTGCACCGTATTCAGCCAAAAAAACAGCGTCCCAAAATTCTGGCGACTTCAAGCCCTTGGGGTGAGCACGCTGCCGAATATCGTCTTCTCGCAATAAATCGCCTGTTTGAATATCTATGTACATGCGTTAACCTCAATCAATAACTGTAAGCCAAAGGCTTCCAGCATTACCTGAAAAGCCATCTTGTGTGCCAGCTGAACCATCAGCATCACCAGCAAACCCACCTCGCCCATCTGTGCCGCCGTCAGGGTTGGTTACAGAGGACGGGGTTCTATCCAGGCTGCCAGACGCTCCACTGGCGCCCACACCGCCCAGCCCGCCAGTAGCAGTAAGCGAGCCGAACGTAGAGTTCGCGGTCGCAGGCGATCCAGATCCTGCTGCTGAGCTATCGGACAAAGTGTTTCTTGCGCCCCCCGAGCCTCCATTACCTCTTGCATAAGATGCAGAGCCAGTGAGTTCGTAAGCCGATGAAACGATAGCCCCGGCAGTACCCTTTTCACCGTCATAGCCGTAAACCGTTTTTGAGCCACCGCCACCGCCGCCAGAGGCCCGCATTTGCACATAAAGGCGCACACAGCCCGTTATAGTGGAGACGGCACCAGTGACCTCCTGATCGTATCCTGCCGTGTTGAAAAAGCTGCGCTCGAATATGCCAATACCAATGTCAACGGCGGGTGATTTAATTCCCAAGCCAGGCATGGTTAAGTCCTCGCATCCACTCGGCTAATGAAAAGTTTGCTGCTATCGGCGCTCTCGTACCTGAATTCATACAAGTCAAAATCACCGGCGCCAGATTGATAGGTGGCTGTTGCAAGGCGAGATTCAGAAACACCGGCAGGCAAAGTGAAGGCCACCGTTTTGCGCCCCGCCCTATTCAATCGAATGTGCCAAACGTTGACAGCAGGGTCGTCGTCAGGCAGCGCGCTGATCGTGATCTGTATCTCCCCGCTTGTGCTCATTAGGGGTGAGGTGTCGAAGTTAAGTATGTAGTAGTTCTTTGTTTTATCTGAAAAATCCAACGACAATGCAATGTTGTCACTGCCGTCCTCATCGTCCGCGCTATATGATTGCACCGCCGCCGCTTTCAGCGCGCCGCCACCGCCACCAGTACCCACCACCTTCCACACAGTGTCATCCGTGCCTGGCTCTGTTGCGCTGACGTCTGACTGGTATTTTTGCAGCTCGTAGATGAT
>CBFGUT010000337.1:0-3187 GCA_965652265.1 uncultured Cellvibrionaceae bacterium
CCGCCAGCTGCAGGGCAAGGAGCTGTCCTATAACAACATCGCCGATACCGATGCTGCGCTGGAAACCGTCAAACTGTTCGACGCTCCCACTTGTGTGATCGTCAAACACGCCAACCCCTGTGGCGTGGCCACCGCACCCAGCCTGCTGGAAGCCTACCAACGCGCCTTTGCCACCGATCCCGAATCGGCTTTCGGTGGCATTATTGCCTTTAACCGTGAACTGGATGCCGATACTGCTCGCGCCATTATCGAAAAACAGTTTGTGGAAGTGATTATTGCGCCGAGCGTAGCCGATGAGGTGATCGCCGTGGTGAGTGCCAAGCAAAATGTGCGCTTACTGGTCTGTGGCCAATGGGGCGAGGCTCCCGCCGACTACGACTATAAACGCGTCGCCGGCGGCCTGCTGGTGCAGGATCGCGACAATGGCACTGTCAGCGCCAGCGACCTCAAAGTCGTCACCCAAAAAGTCCCCACCGAATCACAAATGCGCGATCTGTTGTTTACCTGGAAAGTGGCGAAGATGGTCAAGTCCAACGCCATTGTCTACGGCCGCGACGGCGCCACCGTCGGCGTGGGTGCCGGACAAATGAGCCGTGTCAATTCCGCGCGTATCGCCGGTATTAAAGCCGAGCATGCGGGCCTGGCCGTGACGGGTTCAGTGATGGCCTCCGATGCCTTCTTTCCCTTCCGCGACGGTATCGACAACGCCGCCGCCGCAGGGATCGCCGCCGTTATCCAACCCGGCGGTTCCATGCGCGACGAGGAAGTCATCGCCGCCGCCGACGAACACGGTATCGCCATGGTGTTTACCGGGATGCGGCATTTTAGGCATTAAGCGGGCTGAACGCGGAACGCCAAACGCGGCATTCCACTGTCACGCATTAACAACAATCAACAGAGGAAGCGAAGGAATTGGATAGCGTTCTGCGTTCTGCGTTCTGCGTTCTGCGTTCTGCGTTCTGCGTTCTGCGTTCTGCAAACAGTGTATCCAACTCTCGCTAAAATAAACGAGCTATGAATATTCTTATCATCGGCGGCGGTGGCCGCGAGCACGCACTGGCCTGGAAGGCCGCGCAGAGCGACAAGGTAAATACCGTTTTTGTGGCACCGGGCAATGCTGGCACAGCCCTGGATGCAAAATTGGAAAATGTTGACATTGATGTACTGGATTTTGCCGCTCTCGCTGATTTTGCCGAGCAAAATACTGTAGCGCTCACCATTGTCGGCCCCGAAGCACCATTGGTCGAAGGTGTGGTGGATTTCTTTAACGCACGCCAGCTGCCCTGCTTTGGCCCCAGTAAGGGCGCCGCGCAACTGGAGGGCTCCAAAGCCTTTACCAAGGACTTTCTCGCCCGCCACCAGATTCCCACCGCCGAGTACCAGAATTTTACCGAGGTGGAACCTGCCCTCGCCTATCTGCGGGAGAAGGGCGCACCCATCGTGGTGAAAGCTGATGGTCTGGCCGCTGGCAAAGGTGTGATCGTTGCCGAAACCCTCGAACAGGCCGAGGAGGCAGTGCGCGATATGCTCTCGGGCAATGCCTTTGGCGAAGCGGGATGCCGCGTGGTTATTGAAGAGTTTCTCACCGGTGAGGAGGCCAGTTTTATCGTCATGGTGGACGGCAAAAATATTCTGCCCATGGCCACCAGCCAGGATCACAAGCGCGTGGGTGACGGTGACACCGGCCCCAACACCGGCGGTATGGGGGCTTACTCCCCGGCACCCGTGGTGACCCAAGCCATTCATGACCGCATTATGGCGGAAGTGATTGAGCCCACCGTGGCGGGTATGGCCGCCGAAGGTAATGACTATCTGGGCTTTTTGTACGCCGGGCTGATGATCGGCGAAGACGGCACGCCCAAGGTGATTGAATACAACTGTCGCTTTGGCGACCCGGAAACCCAACCCATTATGTTGCGCCTACAGTCGGATATCGTCGAACTCTGCCAGGCCGCGCTGGCGGGTCAGCTGGACAGCGCCAGTGCCAACTGGGATTCGCGCGCCGCCGTGGGTGTGGTATTAGCCGCCGGTGGCTATCCCAACGCCTACCGCAAGGGCGATGTGATTACCGGTCTGCCGACTACCGACACCGACGGCGAAAAGGTTTTTCACGCCGGTACTAAACTGCAGGACGACCAGGCAGTCACCAACGGCGGTCGCGTACTCTGCGCTACCGCCCTGGGTGAAACCGTCTCCGAAGCACAGCAGCGCGCCTATAAGCTGGCTGAACAGATTCACTGGCCGGATGCCTTCTACCGGCGGGACATTGCCTATCGCGCTATCGCCCGCGAAGTCCCACCACACACGCACTAACCCGCATCAACACCAAAAACCCCCACCCCAACCCTCCCCCGCAAGCGGGCGGAGGGAGTTATTCTTATATGCTTAGAATCAAACGAAAAGATCGAAACTTTTCCTGCCACCAGTGAACCTTTCCACATTCCCCTTCCTCATCCAAGCATTCAGCGTTCAGCGTTCAGCGTCAGACCTCTGACATCCGACATATTTTCCCACCTTGTAAATCCCCGCGCCCCGCGTTTTAATAGAACTCTTTTCCCTGACGCCGGAGGATTTTTTATGGCACGCACACCGTCCAATATGTTGCCCCTGGGAACCCCCATGCCCGATGCCACCCTGCCCGACGGTCGCGGTGAGCGTTATCGCTTGAGCGAATGTACAGGTGAAAAAGGCACACTGGTGATGTTTATCTGCAATCACTGCCCCTTTGTCATTCACATCGCCGATTTTTTGCAGCCACTGCATGCCAAACTGCAATCGCTCGGCATTGAGTGTGTGGCAATCAGTGCCAATGATGTGGAAAACTATCCCGCCGACTCGCCGGCAAAAATGGTGGAATTTGCGGACAAATATCAACTTGCCTTTCCCTACCTCTATGACGAGAGCCAGGACATTGCCCGCGCCTACGACGCCGCCTGTACGCCCGATTTTTTCCTGTTCGACAGCAATGGCAAGCTTGCCTACCGGGGGCAGCTGGACGACAGCCGCCCCGGTAACGATGAACCGGTAAACGGCGCCGACCTGATTGCCGCCGCCGAAGCCGTGAGCCGTGGTGACCAGCCCAGTCCGCAACAACATCCCAGCCTGGGTTGTAATATCAAGTGGAAAAGCTGAATCGGTGAACGGTGAACGGTGAACGGTGAACGGTGAACGGTGAACGGTGAACGGT
>CBFGUT010000338.1:0-3186 GCA_965652265.1 uncultured Cellvibrionaceae bacterium
CGCTGGTCACGGCAAAAAACTCTGCCGGGTGGGTGGCGCCGTAGGGATCAATCGGCGTGGGCAGGCCGGCATCCACTTGCGCGCAAAAATGTTCATAGGCCTGGGTAAATGCCTGAGTCCAATCTGGCACAGACATACCCTTGCGTAATGGCGGGAAGCCGTCGGCATCGCCATTAAGCATATCCAGCTTATGGACAAATTCATGAATCACTAAATTGTGGCCATCAATCACCCCGGCAGTGGCGGTGTCCGACCAGGACAGAATAACACCACTGTGTTGCCAGGCCTCTCCCAGCATGGCCTCTTCCATCTGATGGTGAACACCGACATCATCGGCCAGGGTGCGGCGGGCGCGGAACGCCGCCGGATAAACCACAATGCTGCGCCAGCCCCGATACCACGCTAACCCCAGATTGAGCACGGGGAGACAGGCTTGCAAAGCAATCAGCAGAGCCATATTGCCGGTAAGCACCTGGCCGGCAACCCCGACATAATCCTTCTCGTGCATAAACAGAATGGCCATGCGGCGCAGACGCGACAACTCCTCGTCGGTCAATCGCGCCAACAGCGGCAACTGCTTCAACACCGTTTGCCAATCGCGCTCGTCTATCGGGTTGCGGCGCAAAATACGGGCCTCGCGCCAGCGCCGCCAGGCGTTAAACATCGCCATGTTCCGGCCCCTTGGAGGGCTGTCGGCGTTTACCGATATTTTTGCGATCGCGGTGCCGCTGCTTGGATTTGACGGCTTCAGTCTTTTTACCCTTGCCTTTACCCTCGGTTTTTTTCTTCTTGCCGGCGGCCTTACCCGAGCTTTTGCGCTTTTTCGGTCCCTTGTAGTTGGCTTCCAGGCCCTCAATGATTATGGGACGTGCTTTGACACCGAGAAACTGTTGCACTTGTATCATCAGGTTCCAGCTCTGTGCCGTTACCAGCGATACCACCGCACCCGCCTTGCCCATGCGTCCGGTTCGCCCCGCACGATGCACAAAAGCGGGTACGTTGAAAGGCATATCGGCATTGATAACCAGGTCCATGCCCGCCACATCCAGGCCGCGGGCGGCCAGATCCGTAGCCACTAGAATGGGCACCTGACCGCGGGTGAATTGCTGCAATGCCTGCTTGCGACGGGAAGTATCCATATCGCCGTGCAGACAGCCACAGGACAGCCCGGCACCGCGAACAGCGCTGTGCAAGGCCTCCACCCGTTCGCGGGTATTGGCAAACACCAGGGCGCGTTCAAAAGTGCGCGCAGCCAACAACGCGGGCAGCAACTGACGCTTGTGCGTGAAATCGTCGGCCAGCAGTATTTCATGCTCGCGACTGTCGCGCACCGACTCAATATGGACTTTGTGCACCTCTGCCGACGGCACCAGTTCGGTGAGCAGATGGTCCAGACCCGGTGCCTGCAGTGTGGCGGACAGCAACAGGGTTTGGCGCTCGGCACCGACGGCCCTCGCCAGACTCATCACATCCGCCTGCAACCCCATATCCAGGGCGCGATCGGCTTCGTCGAGCACCAGAAAACGTACCTGCCCGAGGTCCACAGCTTCCTTGGCCACCAGCTCCGCCAAGCGTCCCGGCGCCGCCACCACCACCTTGGCCTCGGCCAATAACTGACGCTGAACCTTTTGGTTTTTATCGCCGCCGGTGATGGCGACCACATTCAATTGTTCAATATCGCAGAGATCGCGGGCCAGCGCGGTAATTTGCCGGACCAGTTCGCGCGTGGGGGCGAGAATCAGAGCGCCAACACCCGCAGACGGCTGAGCCTGCAATTGTTGCAGTAAGGGAACCAGATAGGCCAAGGTCTTGCCGCTCCCGGTGGGCGCCGACACCAGCACATTAGCGCCCGCCAGCACGGGAGGAATAACCGCTTGCTGCACCTCGGTAAACGCCTCCACGCCCAGCTCGCGCAGCCGGGCGCGCAGGGGCGCGCTCTCGACAGCGGACAGATCCATTTGAAGGTCAAGGTTGTCGGTCACGCTCATTCCTCCGGACTGGATTGTGCCGGTGTCACATCAGGACATGGAAGAGACAATGGAGATCATCACCCCGGCGGCAATAGCGGAGCCAATCACACCGGCCACATTGGGACCCATGGCGTGCATCAGCAGGTAGTTTTGCGGGTTGGCCTCGAGTCCCACCTTGTTGGAAACGCGCGCTGCCATAGGCACAGCCGATACACCGGCGGAACCGATCAGCGGGTTGACCTTATGGCGACTCACCAGGTTCATAAACTTGGCGGTCAATACGCCCATGGCCGTACCGATAGCGAAGGCCACAATCCCCAGCACCAGAATGCCCAGGGTTTTGGGGTCGAGGAAAGAATCGGCGGCCAGTTTGGAACCCACTGCCAGGCCGAGGAAGATGGTGGTGATATTAATCAGGGCGTTTTGCGCTGTATCGCTCAACCGGTTCACCACTCCGCATTCGCGCATCAGGTTACCGAAGCAGAACATGCCCAACAGCGGTGCCGCCGCCGGCAGGAAAAACGCCACCAGGATCAACAGCACCAGCGGGAAGGCAATTTTTTCCCGCCGCGGCACCACCCGCAGTTGTTCCATGCGGATCTGGCGCTCCTTCTCGGTGGTTAGCAGACGCATAATGGGCGGCTGAATCATGGGGACCAGCGCCATATAGGAATAGGCCGCCACGGCAATGGCACCCAGTAACTCGGGCGCCAGAATGCTGGCCACATAGATAGCGGTGGGACCATCGGCGCCGCCGATAATGCCAATGGCGGCGGCATCGGCAATGGAAAAGTCCATCAGCCCGGTGGCCGACAACAGGGTGGCACCAATCACCGTGGCAAAAATACCAAACTGGGCCGCCGCCCCCAAAAACAGTGTCTTGGGATTGGCCAGTAGGGGGCCGAAATCGGTCATGGCACCCACACCCATAAAAATCACCAGCGGTGCGATACCCGAGCCAATGGCCACTTTGTAAAAGGAATAAAGTACACCGTGGCTGTAGCCCAGATCAGTCGCCAGCCGGTAGGCATCAGCCTGCACCGCCGCCGGCGCTTGCTTCCAGGCCTCCATCAATGCTTTGGCTCCCAGTTGTACCTCCTGACCGAGCACATTGGCCATGGCGGCGATCACTTCCGGATAACCTGAGGCCAGCGCATTTTCTACGGCGGACATGGACATGCCGGCGCCGGGTATATTGGAGAGGATACAGCCAAAG
>CBFGUT010000339.1:0-3163 GCA_965652265.1 uncultured Cellvibrionaceae bacterium
GAACTGCCCCTGCCATGTGCAGGTGTTTAACCAGGGTCTGAAAAGCTATCGGGATCTGCCGCTGCGGCTGGCGGAGTTCGGCTCCTGCCACCGCAACGAGCCCTCCGGCTCCCTGCACGGCATTATGCGGGTGCGCGGCTTTACCCAGGACGACGCCCATATTTTCTGCACCGAGGAGCAGATTCAGCCGGAAGTGGCGGACTTTATCGACTTCCTGCATCGGGTCTATGAGGATTTTGGCTTTGACGAAGTGATCTATCGGCTTTCCACCCGCCCCGAGCAGCGCGTGGGCAGCGACGAAAGCTGGGATAAGGCCGAACAGGCCCTGGCCGAAGCCCTCAACGCCAAGGGACTGGACTGGGAGGAGCTGCCGGGCGAGGGCGCCTTCTACGGTCCCAAGATCGAATTCTCCCTCAAGGACTGTATCGGCCGGGTGTGGCAACTGGGCACCATCCAGGTGGACTTCTCCATGCCGGGACGCCTGGATGCCCAGTATGTGGCCGAGGACGGAGCGCGGCGGGTGCCGGTCATGTTGCACCGGGCCATTCTCGGTTCCTTCGAGCGATTTATTGGAATTTTGATCGAGCACTACGAAGGCGTGTTCCCACCCTGGCTGGCGCCCGAACAGGCGGTGGTGATGAATATTACCGATAATCAGGCCGATTATGCCCAAAAAGTGGAAAAAACCTTGCAAGACAAGGGTTTCAGGGTCATTTCGGACTTGAGAAACGAGAAGATCGGCTTTAAAATCCGCGAGCACACTCTTCAGCGGATTCCCTACCTGCTCGTGATTGGTGACAAAGAGATGGAATCTGGCACCTTGGCCGTGCGTACACGCGACGGACAGGACCTGGGAGTGATGAGTCTGGAGGCCTTTGCCGAGCGGCTGGCGGCGGATATCGCCCGGCGCTCGCGTTCTGCCGTGGAGCAGAACAGTGGCCAGGCGCCAGGCTGAGTATTCAATAAACAGGAGAGATAGACTATCAAACGAGATAACGCTAAAGGCAGTGCCAAGAAAGCCCGGATTAACCAGCAAATTGAAGCCGATGAGGTTCGCCTGATCGGTGCCGATGGCGACCAGGTGGGGATTGTCCCACTGGAGGAAGCGTTGAAAGTCGCCCAGGATGCCAATCTGGATCTGGTGGAGATAGCGTCTGATAGTACGCCGATAGTCTGCAAGGTGATGGACTACGGCAAACACCTGTTTGAGATCAAGAAGACCAAGGCCGCTGCCAAGAAAAAGCAGAAGCAGCAGCAGGTCAAGGAAATGAAGTTTCGGCCAGGGACGGAAGAGGGGGACTACAAGGTCAAGCTACGCAACCTTGTGCGTTTCCTGGAAAACGGGGACAAGGCCAAGGTATCCCTGCGGTACCGCGGTCGTGAGATGGCTCACCAGGAACTGGGTATGGAAATGATGCAGCGCATCGAGCAGGACCTGATTGAGTTGGGAACAGTGGAACAGATGCCGAAGATGGAAGGCCGGCAGCTGACCATGGTCATCGCCCCGAAAAAGCGCAAGTAGCCGGGCTTTTAGCTGCCTTGGTTACTTATTTAATTGATATGCAAATGCGGAGTTTATCTCATGGCAACAAAAGCTAAAGTACACAGTGGCGCCGCCAAGCGCTTCAAGAAAACGGCTGCGGGCTACAAGCACAAGCACGCTAACAAAAGCCACATCCTCACCAAGATGACCACCAAGCGCAAGCGCCAGCTGCGCGGTACCAGCACGCTCAATGCGGCTGATGCCCCGCTGGTAGATCGTATGCTTCGCGCCAAGTAATTGGCTCATTGACTGATTTAAGAGGAGACTCACATGGCTCGAGTAAAACGTGGTGTAGAGGCGCGTCGTCGTCACAAGAAAATTTTGAAAGCCGCCAAAGGCTATTACGGTGCCCGCTCGCGCGTGTTCCGTGTGGCCAAACAGGCAGTAATCAAAGCCGGTCAGTATGCTTATCGTGACCGCCGTAACAAAAAGCGCAATTTCCGCGCTCTGTGGATTACCCGTATCAACGCCCAATCCCGTGCTGAAGGTGTTACCTACAGCCAGCTGATTGCCGGCTTGAAAAAGGCAAATATCTCACTGGACCGCCGTGTGCTGGCCGACCTGGCTGTACACGACAAGGCGGCTTTTGCGGCCGTTGTTGCCGAGGCAAAATCAGCACTGGCTGCTTAATCGTCGCAATAACGACCGGGCGCGCGCAAACGCGCCCAGACGCGATAAAGGGGAGGGCTGATGGTTTGCCTTCCCCTTTTTTATTGGTATTTAAGAATTAACACTCGCGTCGCCGGTAGAACCTGGCGAGCGGATAATCCGGGAGCGAGCTCCCGCATTTTTATCGACGTGATCCCGGTGCTGGCATTGGCCACCGCCGGCAACTGATGTGGATGAACCCATGGAAAACCTCCAAGCGCTCACCGATGAAGCGCTCAAGTTAGTGGATACCGCCCAGGATCTGGCCGCGCTGGAAAAGCTGCGGGTGGACTTTCTGGGTAAAAAGGGCAGTATCAGTGCCCTGGCCAAGGGCCTCGGACAACTGTCCGCCGAGGAGCGCCCGCAGGCCGGTGCGCAAATCAACGAGGCCAAGAATCGGGTTGCCGAGGCGATCAATCAGGCCAAGCAGCGCCTCGAGCAGGCGGCCGTTGAGGCGCGTCTGGCCGGCGAAACCCTGGACGTGACGCTGCCGGGCCGCGCTTCGGGCCAGGGTGGCCTGCATCCCGTCACCCGCACCCTGGAGCGCATTGCCGCGATCTTCGCCGAGGTGGGTTACGCCGTCGCCGAGGGGCCGGAAATCGAGGACGACTATCACAACTTCGGTGCCCTCAATATTCCCGATCATCACCCGGCGCGGGCCATGCACGATACCTTTTATGTTTCCACCGAGGCGTTTGCCGATACCGCGGTCAGCCGAGTGTTGCGCACCCATACCTCGCCCGTTCAGGTGCGGGTGATGGAGAACCAGCAGCCGCCCATTCGCATTATCTGTCCCGGACGCGTGTACCGCTGCGATTCGGATCTGACCCACACACCCATGTTCCATCAGGTGGAAGGTCTGGTGGTAGACAAGCACATCAGCTTTGCCGACCTCAAGGGTACCGTGGACCAGTTTTTGAAATCCTTCTTCGAAGTGGATGCGCCGGTGCGTTTTCGCCCCTCCTACTTTCC
>CBFGUT010000340.1:0-3158 GCA_965652265.1 uncultured Cellvibrionaceae bacterium
TAAAAAGCCCGTGGGTGAACGCCTGGCACTGGCGGCGCGCAAGCTGGTTTACGGCGAAGACAAACTGGCGGCGGAGAGTCCGGCGGCCTATCAAATGGCGGTAGAGGAAAATCGGGTGCTCGTCAGTATTGTTCAGGCTCACGGTGGCCTCGAGAGCGACGGTGAGCCCGCCGGTTTTGCCATTGCCGGGGCCGATGGCGATTTTGTCTGGGCCCAGGCCCGACTGCGTGGCAATCAAATCGAGGTATGGAGCGATGCGGTGGAGAAACCCACTCGCGTGCGCTACGCCTGGGCGGATTTCCCCGAACGCGCCAATGTCTACGGCGGCGCGGGCCTGCCGCTTATGCCCTTCTCGCTGGAGCGGAACATGAAAAACGCCTCGGAAACTGAATAAGCGCTGAGTCGGTTGGGCAAGCTCCGCTCTACCCAACAAATGTCGGACGTCTGAAGTCGGATGCAGAACGCAGAACGCAGAACGCAGAAATTAGACAGAGGGATTGAAGTAGTTTCATGACGGCTTGTAGCGAATCATCGAACCGTTGATCTCCGATTCGTTGACTCGATGATCGATATGCCCGCTAGCTAAGGATCCCGCGCCGCCTCTCGATGTCTGACGGGGGCATAATACGGCTCCTGCGCCCCATTCATTCTGTTTTTTATTTTCCAAGGATTTAACCGCCGGCGGCGTCATAACAATAACCAAGAGAGCTCTATGGACAACGACGCCGATCGACAACAGGTGCAATGTGCACAAGCGGGTGATGCAGCGGCCTTTGCGGCGCTGTTGGAGGCGCACTATGCCCTGATGTATCGATTTGCCTTCCGCTGGGTTGGCGAGCGCCAGGCGGCGGAGGATATTACTCAGCAGGCCTGTCTGAAACTGGCCGAGGTGATCGGCCAGTTTCGTTTTGAATCCGCCTTTACCACCTGGCTCTATCGATTAGTGATCAACTGCGCCCGCGACTGGCAGCGCCGGGAAAAGCGTCATGCGAGTGTCGATGCCAGTGAGGCCATTGAAGCGGTGGAATCCCATCGCGGCGAAATTCACTTGCAGCTTGAACAACTGTTGCAACAAATCGATACCCTGGGCAAGGGCTTCCGCGAAACCGCTCTACTGGTGCTGGGTGAGGGCCTGACCCACGCCGAGGCTGCGGCGGTATTGCAAGTCAAGGAATCCACCATTTCCTGGCGGCTGCACAGCATCCGCCAGCAACTCGCCGCCACTGGCGGGGAGGCGATGTTATGAAAAAACCCGAAGAGCTTTTACACAATTCTGACATTCCACCGGCCAGCGATGCGGCGCGGCGTCGGGCCATTGCCGAGGCGACGGCACACTTTCAACAACTACAGCAGGGTGTGCAGGAAGAGGAAAAAAACTCAACGGCCAGCCAAGGATGGCGGGAATGGTTGCGTCTTATGGTAAACACCTGCAAAAGGAGATTTACCATGGCCCAACTGACCAATCGCACACTGCTTGCCGGCCTGGCGTCGGCCGGCGTCACCGCCCTGGCACTGTTTGTAATCTTGCCTTCAATGTTAATGGAACCGGAGCCCACGAGGCTGGATATCCCCTTACCGGAAGCCAAACCCATTCCGCAGAGTGCCGAGCAGCGGGCGAGGGCCTATATGCCCGAGCAGGAGGTTATGGCATTCCACGCTCCCGCCTTACCGGAGCCAGAATTATCGTCCGCTAACCACCCTGCACGGCAGTCGAAGGTGGCTGCCTTGCATATGGACAGGGTAGCCGGCGAGATTCGGGCGCATGTACATCCCACAGCGGACCGCAATCAGTTTGAACACTTTGCCGATAACGCTCTGAAGGTTGTAGCGGAAGAGCCGGTGTCCACGTTTTCGGTGGATGTGGATACGGCCTCCTACAGCTTTGTCCGCAAACGCTTGCGCAATGGCATATTGCCGCAAAAGGATATGGTGCGCGCCGAGGAGTTGATCAACTATTTTGACTACGATTACGCGCTGCCGGCGGATAAAAGTAAGCCTTTTGCGCCCAATATTGGCGTGATGGACTCGCCCTGGGCGGCAGGCAAAAAAATGGTTCATATCGGCATCAAGGGTTACGACCTGCCGGTGGATGCCCGCCAGCGATCCAACCTGGTATTTCTGGTGGATGTCTCCGGCTCCATGCACAGTGAAGATAAACTGCCCCTGCTCAAGCAGTCCATGCAGACGCTGCTACTGGGGTTGCAGCCTGAGGATACGGTCGCCATTGTGACCTATGCCAATGGTGTCCACACGGTTTTACCGCCCACTAAAGTCGAGCAAAAAAATCGCATTGTCTCGGCCCTGCAACTACTGACTGCCGGGGGTGGTACGGCGGGCAGTGCCGGTTTGCAAACTGCGTACAACCTGGCAGAAGAAAACTTTGATAAGGAGGCGGTCAATCGCGTGATTCTTGCCACCGATGGCGATTTCAATATCGGTATCAGTGACAGAAATACCTTGAAAACCTACATTGAGCGCAAACGGGAATCAGGCATTTACCTTAGCGTACTGGGCTTTGGCGACGGCAACTATAACGATGCCTTGATGCAGACACTGGCGCAATACGGCAATGGCGTGGCGGCCTATATTGACACCCTGGCGGAAGCGCAAAAGGTATTGTTGCATGAGGCGCAGTCGTCGCTGTTTACCATTGCCAGCGATGTCAAAATCCAGGTGGAATTCAACCCCGCCACCGTGGCCGAATATCGCCTGATTGGTTACGAGACACGGGCGTTAAACCGCGAGGATTTTAACAACGATGCCGTGGACGCTGGCGATATTGGTGCGGGTCACAGTGTTACCGCAATTTATGAAATTACGCCGGTGGGTTCCGAGGCAGTGGCCATTGATCCGAGCCGATACAACCCATCACCGGCTGCTGAGGGTAAGGCCCATGAGTACGGATATTTGAAAATGCGCTATAAATTGCCGGGCGCAGAAACTTCCCAGCTGCTGGAAGCACCGATTGTGGTCGATACGTCAGTGAATGCAACCTTCAACCGCGAGATGCACTTTGCTGCCGCCGTGGCCGCTTTTGCCCAGAAGTTGCGCGGCAACAGTGCCCTGCGAAGTTTTGATTACGAGCAAATCGCCGAGCTGGCGCAGGCCCATCGCGGTGACGACCCCTACGGCTATCGCGCTGAGTTTGTACAGCTGGT
>CBFGUT010000341.1:0-3142 GCA_965652265.1 uncultured Cellvibrionaceae bacterium
GGGCCGACACGGTATAGAGAATGCCTTTGCTCATGGGACGCTCGCGCTCTGGGTTGCACACAGGTAAAGCGTTATTATGGCACAAGCGCCGCCGCCAGCGAACACCACCCGTGCAGGCCGGGACTTACGCCAAAGAAAAGCAACGAAGCGCGGCGGAAAAAAGGTATCGTCATAAATAATGAAATGAGTGGCCGCCTACACTGGCGGCCCAACTGCCCGGAGGAATTGTGAAAGAGACACTGAGCCTGGCGGAGACGGCCAGGCACCTGCAAGCCAGCGAGGATTTTGTCGCCACCATGGTGCGCAAGCAACGGCTGACCCCCCGGGCCGGCAACCGCTTTGACGCCACCGAGGTGGAGGCCCTGGCGGCATTGCTGGCCCGGCTGCGCAGCGGTGGCATCGCCACCATGGTGGATGTGGCCGACCAGGCGCCCCACAAGTTGCACGATTGAGGCGCGCACATGGAGGAGTATCGCATAGCGCTGCAGTCTTTCGGTACCGGGGCCACGGGCGAGGGCCAGCGGATTCTGGCCGACCGCCACTGGCCGCGCGGCCATAAACGCGAAGCCCCGGGGCTGGATGGCTGGCACCCGGAGGTCGCTCCCCCTGCCTCCCTCCAGCGGGACAGGCACCGGGGGAATATGGACCAGCCGACCTTTGACCGCCTCTACCGCGCGGCGCTGCGGCATAATGCCGACGCCCTGATCCCGCTGATGCGCCTGGCCCGCCGGGGGCCATTGACACTGCTTACCGCCAGCGGAGACCCGGACCACTCTCACCTGCCCGTGTTGCGCCAGGTCATACTGGCAAAACTGGCGGAGGAAGATCGCCAGGCCGACGACAGCGAACCCAGTTCGCCGGTCTGTTATGAACCACGCCGTTAAGACTATGCTTTGTATAATTCTTGCAGGGGCGGTTGACCGCCTTGCAGTGGCAGGGCATGCCCGAGGCGGGCAACACGCGAGGAGGGGGTTATGGCAACGAGATCCGATACCGCCGGTATAGGCGCCGTCTTCCTGGACCTGGCCGGGGTGCTCTATGATGGCGACAAGGTCATTGCCGGTGCACCAGCAGCGGTCGCCCGGCTGCGAGAACGCGGAATGCGACTGCGGTTTGTCACCAACACCGCCACCAAGAGCCGCGAGCAAATTCTGGATAAGCTGCACCGGCTTGGTTTCCAGCTCGAGGCCGCCGAACTGTTTACCGCCCCCGACGCCGCCCTGGCCTATCTGCGCCAACAGCGGCTGACCCCCTACGCACTGGTGCACCCCAATATCAAACCCGGCTTCGAGTTTCCTGGCGAAGCCAATGCGGTGGTGCTGGGCGATGCCCGCGAGGATCTCCACTACGCCAACCTCAACCGCACCTTTCGCCTGGTCAAGGCGGGCTGCCCGCTGATCGCCATTGGCGAGAACAAGTATTTTCGGGAGGGTAATACCCTGTGCCTGGATGCCGGCGCCTTTGTGCACGCTCTGGCCTGGGCGGCGGACGCCACCCCGGTGATCATGGGCAAGCCCGGTGCGGACTTTTTCGCCCAGGTGGTAGCCTCCACCGGCCTTGCGCCCGGACAGTGCCTGATGGTGGGCGATGATGTCCTTGGCGATGTGGAAGGGGCGCGCCAGGCCGGATTACAGGCACGGCTGGTGCGCACCGGCAAATACCAGCCCGGCGACGAAGACAAACTGAATCCCCCGGCCACCGTGATAGACAACCTGGGGAGCCTGTGACCAGGCCGGGACTACAAATCCGCCAGTAATGCCTGCGTATGCCTTTTTAGCGCCTGGCGCAAGGCCGCGGGGCGATGAATCTTGAAGGCAAACCCCAGCCCGCAAAGACGACGCGCAAACCAGTCCAGATCGTCTGTTTGAGTCCGCAGATAAAGCTTGCCGTTCTCCCTTTCCAGGCGGCCGATTTTCTTGCCCAGCGCCGCCTCGGCCTGTTCGGTAGCGGCCTTCAACTCCACCTCCACCGTATGTTGGCGGGGCATGGCGGCAATACTTTGCTGCAGGTGGGCAATGGCTTCAAAGGCTTCCGGTTTACCGAAATATCCGGGCGCCGTCTCAAGGTGTTCCATGCGGTCGAGGCGAAAACTGCGCAGCGCCTGCCGCGTGTGGCACCAGCCGGTGACATACCAGTGACCGTCGCTGAACACCACGCCGTAAGGGTCCAGTTGACGCCGCGAGGATTCCCCCCCGGCACTGCGGTAATGAAAAGCCACCGTCTGTTGGGCCTGGGTGGCTTGTGTCAGCGGCAATAAGCAATCGCTGCCCGCCTCTGTGGCGGCCTGTGGGATATCCAGCAGTGCAGACTGGGTCAAGGCCCGCAACGGCTTGCGCAGGTTCTCCGGCAACACCCTTTCCAGTTTGGCACTCACACTGGCGACGGCGGGCGCGGCTTCCGCCAGCCCCAGGCGCCGCGCCGCCACCAGGCCAAGGCAGAGAGCCAGTGTTTCCTCGCGGGTAAACATCATGGGCGGCAGTTTGAAGCCCGCCACCAGGCGGTAGCCGCCATAGCGCCCGGGCTCGGTGGCGATGGGAACACCCAGCGACTCCAGTGTGCGCACATAGCGGCGCACTGTGCGGACATCCACAGACAGGTGCCGTGCCAGCTCGCTGCCACTTATCAGACCGTGGGTTTGCAGAAGCTCCAGCAAAGCCAATACACGGTGGGTTGGATTGGGCATAAAAGACACTCCATCACTTAGGGCCTGTTAACAGGTCCCAATAAGGACCGATTATGTCCTAGTTTAATCGTAAACTCATCCCCGAAGATGCCGGTGCACTCGCATGCAGCGGCGATCAGCACCGCCGCAAAGGCATAACCGGAAGGAGTTTATTGATGTTCAATGGCAGTTGTTGCTGTGGCGCCGTCAGGTTTTCGCTATCGGCAAAACCGGTATTTCTCGCCATTTGCCATTGCAGCCGGTGCCGAAAGTTGGGTTCGGCCGAATTTTTTATGGTTGAGTGCGATACCTTTCACTGGGTCGCGGGAAAAGAGTTTGTCGCCGAATACATACCAGAAGCACCATTCCACTATCGGCGATGCTTTTGCCGGCAATGCGGCTCCAGTCTCGGCGAAGTGCTGTTCGCTGACAAGCAATTCCCGGTGGCGGCTAACAGTCTCGATACAGATCCCGGCCTGC
>CBFGUT010000342.1:0-3101 GCA_965652265.1 uncultured Cellvibrionaceae bacterium
AGGTTTTGGTTTACGCGTGTGTCTCGGTCTCGATCAGCAACCCCGACTCATCGGCGTCCACCAGCACTTCCCCACCGCCGGACAGCTCCCCAAAGAGTACCTGTTCGGCCAGCGGCTTTTTAATTTTTTCCTGTATCAGCCGCGCCATGGGACGAGCGCCCATTTTTTCATCATAACCATTGAGCGCCAGCCATTTGCGCGCCGCGGCGGTGACCTCCAGAGTGACCTTTTTCTCGTCCAATTGCGACTGCAATTCGGTGAGGAACTTGTCCACCACTGTTTCCACCACCGACAGCGGCAGCGCGCCAAACTGGACAATGGCATCCAGTCGATTGCGGAATTCCGGCGTGAACATCTTCTTGATGGCTTCCATACCGTCGGTGGTGTGATCCTGATGGGTGAAGCCAATAGAGGGCCGACTCATATCCTCGGCACCCGCATTGGTGGTCATAATCAGAATCACATTGCGAAAGTCCGCCTTGCGACCATTGTTGTCGGTCAGGGTACCGTGATCCATCACCTGCAACAGCAGATTAAACACATCCGGGTGCGCTTTCTCAATCTCGTCGAGCAAGACGACGCTGTGCGGGCTCTTGTTCACCGCATCGGTCAGCAGACCGCCCTGGTCAAATCCTACATAACCGGGCGGCGCGCCGATGAGCCGAGAAACGGTATGGCGTTCCATATACTCGGACATATCGAAACGTATCAGCTCCACCCCCAGGCATTTGGCCAATTGACGGCTGACTTCTGTTTTACCCACCCCGGTGGGACCGGCAAACAGGAAGGAGCCAATAGGCTTCTCCCCCGAGCGTAAACCGGCACGGGCCAACTTGATGGCGGTGGACAGGGTATCAATCGCCTCGTCCTGACCAAACACCGTCATTTTCAGATTGTCATCCAGCTTGCGCAGCTGCTCGATATCCGAAGAGGAAACACTCTTGGGCGGTATACGGGCGATCTTGGCGACAATAGCCTCCACGTCGCCAACACCCACGGTTTTTTTGCGCTTGCTGGGCGGTTGCAATTGCTGGTAGGCGCCCGCTTCGTCAATCACATCAATGGCCTTGTCGGGCAAAAAGCGATCGTTAATATAGCGCTCCGACAGCTCCGCCGCCGCGCGCAAAGCCGGGTCGGTGTAGCGCAGACCGTGGTGCTTTTCAAAGTGCGATTTCAGCCCCTTGAGAATCTGATAGGTTTCCTCCACTGAGGGTTCGGTGACATCCACTTTCTGGAAACGCCGGGACAGGGCGCGATCCTTTTCAAAAATGCCCCGGTATTCCTGATAGGTGGTGGAGCCCATGCAGCGCACCTGGCCGGAACTGAGCAGGGGCTTCAGCAGGTTGGAAGCATCCATAACCCCGCCAGAGGCGGCACCGGCCCCGATAATGGTATGAATTTCATCGATAAACAGGATGGCGTGCTCCTGCTTTTTCAGCTCATGCAGTAAACCCTTGAAGCGCTTTTCAAAGTCGCCCCGGTATTTGGTGCCCGCCAGCAATGCCCCCATGTCCAGTGAATAGACAACACTGGAAGCCAGCGCCTCCGGCACTTCACCGTCGACAATACGGCGCGCCAGTCCCTCGGCGATAGCGGTTTTACCGACGCCCGATTCGCCCACCAGCAAGGGGTTGTTCTTGCGCCGGCGCGACAGTATCTGACTCACCCGCTCCAGCTCAAAAGCGCGCCCGATCAGCGGATCAATACGACCACTGAGCGCCAGTTCGTTGAGATTGGTAGCATAGTTTTCCAGTGGGCTCTGGGAGGGCGCCTCGGTTCCCAGGGCTTCATCCTCCTGCTGCTCCTGGCCCGCGCCCTCGTTGCTGCCGTGCTCGGAATTGCCCGCCACTTTCTGAATGCCGTGAGTGATGTAATTGACCACATCTATACGGGCGATGCTCTGCTGTTTGAGGTAATAAACCGCCTGGCTCTCCTGCTCACTGAAGATAGCCACCAGCACATTGGCACCAGTTACTTCCTGTTTACCAGACGATTGCACGTGAAAAACGGCGCGCTGCAACACCCGTTGAAAACCCAGGGTAGGCTGGGTTTCACGCTCGTCATCACCCTCGGGTAACAGTGGCGTGGTGGAATCCACAAACTCGATCAACTCCCGGCGCAAGAGCGCCAGGTCAGCGCCACAGGCCTTGAGCACCGCGGCCGCCGAGTCATTGTCTATCAGCGCCAACAGCAAGTGCTCCACCGTCATAAACTCGTGGCGCTTACTGCGAGCGCCCTTGAAAGCCATGTTCAAGGTGACTTCAAGATCTTTACTTAACATCATCTTTACCTCTCCGGGAGCTGATACTGATACTGCCTTCGCTTCTGATTTCTCTGCCAGCGTCCTGCATCACTCGCTATCGTCATCCCCCTCAACTGCCTCAATTTCACACAGCAACGGATGCTGATGCTCCCGTGCGCACTGATTGACCTGCGCCGCTTTGGTCTCGGCTATATCCCGAGTATAGATGCCACACACGGCTTTGCCCTGAGTGTGCACCGTCAACATAATACTGGTCGCCTGTTCGCGGTTTTTGCCAAAAAACACCTCCAGTACTTCCACCACAAATTCCATGGGTGTGTAGTCATCGTTGAACATTATGACCTTGTAGCGAGACGGTTGTTTCAGTCGGGGTTTTGTCGCCTCAACCGCTACATCGCCATCGTCTTCGTACGGATGCTCGTCATCCGCCTGATTTAAGGTTAGTTGATAGTCTGCAAACTTTCCCATAGACATCGATTACTCAGTGAAATTTCCTGCCAAACCTGTCCCCATTGTAACGGATCGCCCCAGCACCCTCGACCAAATCTACGTCTTGACAATATCTTTACAGTCCGTTACAAAGGAACATTGGTCAAAAAATCACCATTTTGGCCGACAAATCCGCGTCCCGACGACGGGTGGATGCGCCACAAGCGCGCCGGCCCTGGAGTTCAGATGCAAGGGCCAGACCACCTTGCCGAGTTACCGCCCACTATGGACGCCATAATAATGATAAGTGCACGCTTCTGCGTTGCGTGCGGGGAAGAGGAAAATTTCAATGCCAACAGGTACCGTCAAGTGGTTTAACAATGCCAAAGGCTACGGCTTTATACTGCCG
>CBFGUT010000343.1:0-3097 GCA_965652265.1 uncultured Cellvibrionaceae bacterium
TTGGCTTGATGAGCCGGGGCAACACTGTAGAGGGCGTAAACTTCACCGGCATACTGCCCGATTACCAGCGCCAGGTTTCGGTATTGGCCGACAATATGTTAATGGGTGAACTCGGCGATCTGCACGACGGGGAATTTGGTATTGTGCTGGGCGTCCTGCTGGCGCGACGCTTGGGGGTCGTCCCCGGTGACAAGGTAAGTCTGACGTTACCGGAGGTGAGTATTACCCCAGCGGGGATCTTTCCGCGCGTCAAACGCTTTACCCTGGTGGGCGTTTTTCGGGTCAATGCCCCGGTGGATCAGACCCTGGCGCTGGTGCATCTGGCCGATGCCGTGCGTTTGCTGCGCGGCGTGGATGGCCCCCAGGGCCTGCAGCTCAAGGTAACGGATATGTACCGTGCCCGCGACATTATGCAGGCGGGCAGTGACAGCCTGGCGGTGGAACATAAGATTACCGATTGGAGCCAGACACAGGGCAGTATGTTCCAGGCCGTGCAGATGGAAAAGCGCGTGGTAGCCGCGCTGCTGAGCATCATCGTGATGGTGGCGGCTTTCAATATTATTTCCAGCCTGGTGTTGATGGTGGCGGACAAACGCTCGGATATCGCGGTCTTACGAACCCTGGGGCTCACGGCGCGACAGGTGATGGCGGTGTTTATGGTGCAGGGGCTGGGCGTGGGTGTACTGGGTACGTTGCTGGGCGTGATCAGCGGCTGCCTGCTGGGGCTCTATATCGGCGATGTGGTGGCCTGGGCGGAGAGGCTGCTGGGACAGTCGGTCTTTGACCCCGATGTCTATTTTATCAGCCAGCTGCCCTCGCTACTGCGGGGCGAGGATGTGCTGGTGGTCACGGGAGTGGCGCTGGTGTTGAGTTTCCTCGCTACTCTCTATCCCGCCTGGCGGGCGGCCAATATTCAACCGGCGGAGGCCCTGCGTTATGAGTGATCAACCCTGTGTGCTGGAGGCCGAGGCGGTCAGCAAAAGTTACCGCCAGGGGTCGGCGTCGGTGACGGTACTGCGGGGCGTAGAGCTCAGGGTACGACGTGGCGAGCGGTTGGCCGTGATTGGCGCCTCCGGCTCGGGCAAGTCGACGCTGCTCAATATTCTCGGTGGCCTGGATGTACCCGACGCCGGCCGGGTCAGCGTGGCCGGGCAGGATCTCTCCCGCCTCGGCGCCGATGCCCGCGGCCGCCTGCGCAACCGCGCTCTGGGTTTTGTCTACCAGTTCCACCATTTGCTGCCGGAGTTCTCCGCCCTGGAAAATGTTGCCATGCCGCTGCTGATCGGCCGCCGGCCCGGTACGGAAGCAAAACAGCGGGCTGCGGCTATTCTGCAGCAGGTGGGTCTGGAAGCGCGATTGAGCCATCGCCCGGCCGAACTCTCCGGCGGCGAACGCCAGCGCGTGGCGATCGCACGGGCACTGGTGACTCACCCCGAATGTGTGCTGATGGATGAACCCACGGGCAACCTCGATGCCCACACCGCCGCCGATGTCCAGGCGCTGATGCTGTCGCTCAATCGCGAGCTGGGCACCAGCTTTGTGGTCGTCACTCACGACCTGACACTGGCGCAGAAAATGGACCGCACGCTGCAGTTGCGCGACGGCCTCTTGGAGCCCATCAGTGTTTAATCGTTATACCCGTCTGTTGGGCCAGCGTTACGCCCTCTCGCGCGACAGCAGTCACCTGGTGAGCTTTATCTCGCGCATGTCGGTGCTGGGCCTGATTATCGGCGTGGCGCTGCTGTTGCTGGTCATGTCCATTATGAATGGCTTCGACCGCGAGTTGCGTGAGCGCATCCTGCGTATCCTGCCACAGGTGTCGGTGTTCCACCCGGAAGGTATTGCCCCCGACGCTCCCGAAGTTGCCCTGCTGGCGGACCATCCGCAGGTGATTTCCGCCAGCCCCTTTGTCAGGCTCGAGGCCCTGCTGTCCCACCAGCGCGAAGTCTCACCCGTGGGTGTCCTCGGCATCGATGTCACCGACCCGGCCGAGCGCCAGGCGCTGGAACACTATTTATCGTCCGGCAGTCTGGCATTGCTCGAGCAAAATAGCCGGGCGGTGATTCTGGGTCGGGTACTGGCGGAGAATTTGAACGCTGACATCGGTGAGCGCCTGACCCTGGTGATCCCCCGGCGTGGCGAGGCGCGCGGTGCCCCCGAGCTGGCCATTGTCGAGGTGGTGGATATTTTCAATTCCGGCACCGAGATCGACAACAATCTGGTGATCACCGGTTTTACTGCCGCCTCGGCACTGTCACCGCATCCCGGGCGGGCCAGTGGCATCCGGCTGCAACTGGTGGATTTGTTCCAGGCCCCTGCCATGGGTGCCATGCTGGCCCGGGAGCTGCCCTACGGCTACTATGTTTCCAACTGGACCCGCACCCACGGCAACCTCTATCAGGCCATTCAGATGTCCAAGCGACTGGTGAGCCTGTTAATGCTGCTGCTAATCGGCATTGCCGCCTTTAATCTGGTATCCACACTGATTATGGTGGTGGTGGACAAGCAGGGCGATATCGCCATATTGCGCACCCTGGGCGCCAGCAGCGGGGAAGTGATTGCCATTTTCCTGATCCAGGGCGGGTTGATTGGCGCGGTGGGCACTCTGATAGGCCTGTCGCTGGGTGCGCTTCTGTCCGTGTCGGTGACGCCGGCGGTGGCACTGCTGGAACAGTGGCTGGATGTACGCTTTCTGCAAACAGACGTCTACCCGGTAAGCTATTTACCCTCGGAATTATTGTGGCAGGACGCCCTGATTATCGGTGCCAGTGCGCTGGTGTTGAGCCTGGTGGCGAGTTTGTATCCCGCCTGGCGCGCCGCCCGGGTGTTGCCCGCCGAGGCGCTGCGCTACGAGTGAGATTGCCGGTGTTGCCGGCGGCGGCGCTCGGCGCGCGCCTGCCAGTGGCGGACCACCTGCCAGCGCCAGAACAACTGCATCAGAATGTAACCCAGTCCGCCAAAGCAAAATCCCATCACCAGCGACCCCAGCAGCAGCGGTTGCCAGATATGGTTGAACTCAGCCATCAGCCAACCCCAGGATAATTCCTCAGGCAGCCGCGTTCGCGGAACATCCAGCAGGCCTCGCCCCACCCGGTAG
>CBFGUT010000344.1:0-3089 GCA_965652265.1 uncultured Cellvibrionaceae bacterium
AATAATGGTGGAGATATCCATAAATAAGTCCTTTGTTATTGCGGGCTCAGCGAGGCCGGCTCGCCGCCCTCGCGTTTATTGATTAATCAATGTATTCAAACACCCGTACCACTTTTTGCACGCCGCCGGTGTGGCGGGCGATATCCGTGACCAACTGCGCTTCGTCGCGGGTGACCAGGCCCATCAGGTAGACAGTATTGTTTTCCGCCACCACATGAATACGGCTGCTCTCGATATCGCGGTTGGCGAGCAGCTTGGTGCGTATCTTGGTGGTGAGCCAGGTATCGTTGGCGCTGGCCAGCAGGGAAATGGGGCTCTGTATCTGCAGTTCATTATGCACCTGCCGCACGGTGGAAATTTTCTGCGCCGTCTCGCCGGCGAGGGCGCGCATCTGCTGGCTCGGAACCTGGCCCACCAGGAGTACCACGGCGTTGTAGCTGTGCACCTCGAAGGCGGCATCGTCCAGTTGCGGGTGAGCTTTTTTAATATTTACCGTGGCGATGGTCTCGATCTGGCTGTCGTCGATTTTGACCCCCAGGGTGCGTTTGCCGGGGTCGATCTCTATGGGTTCATCGGAGGTGGCGCTGACAATACTGGTGCAGCCGGCTACCAGCGCACAGGCGAGCAGGCAAAGCAGAGGGGGTATGGCTCTCAAGGGCATTAGGCATGACTCCCGAATAAATGCTGTTCTATTAAATCACACAGACAGAAGACAATTAAGAGGTGCAGCTCGTGAATGCGCGCGAGAGCGCAATCCGCCGGGGCCTGAAGCTCAATGTCGCCATTGTCCAGCAGCGCGGCAATGTCCTCGCCATGGCGTCCGGTGAGGGCGATGACACCCATCCCGCGTTCGTGGGCGGCACTGATGGCCTGCAGCAGATCGCCACTGCTGCCGGTGGCGTTGATCAGCACCAGCACATCGCCGTCCTGGCCCATGGCGCGAATCTGCTTGGCGTAGAGTTCGTTGGGGGTGAAATCGCTGGCGATGGCGGAGCTGGTCACCTGATCCGCGCCGATGTTGATGGCCGGCAGGCTGGGCCGCTCGTTTTCAAAACGGTTGAGTAGGGCGGCGGTGAGGGTTTGCGCCTGGGCGGCGCTGATACCATTGCCGCAGGTAATAATTTTGTGGCCATTGAGCAGGGCCTCTACCAGTTTTTCACTGCCGCGGGCGATCAGTGGTGCCAGGGTTTCGCCCGATTGCATCTTGGTTTCGATGCTTTCGTGAAAAAGAGTGATAACCCGTTGTTCCATAGTGTGTTTCCGGTGTCAGGCCAGGTTTCAGACCGCATCAAAGGCACTTTTTATCCACTCGGGGTCAGCGCCAGTGTGAAGTGATGTCAATGCTACCACATCAAAGCGGCAGGCGAGCCGACCGCTGGGGTCGTAACGCTGCAACCAGGACTGGGCGGCGCGGATGATTTTCTGTTGTTTGGCCGGGGTGACACTCTCCATCGGTGAGCTGTAGCGGCGGTTGCTGCGCAGCCGTACTTCCACAAACACCAAGGTGTCGTCGTCGCGCATAATCAAATCCACCTCGCCCGCGGGGCAACGGTAATTGCGGGTGACACTGGACAGACCCTGGGCTTGCAGGAAGTGCTCCGCACGCCGCTCCGCCTCGTCCCCCCGGGTGGGGTTGGCCGCAGGCTGCCGCTTGCCAAACCGCTTGCCAAAAATCATCGCTGGGCGGTGGCGTCGCTGTGTTGTGGGTCGATGACCGAGGGCAATAACTCCGCTCCATCGCGGCCAAAACGTGCCCAGATCAGCTCGCGTTCAATGCGGCCCTCGGCATCCAGGGAGAGCTGCCCGGTGGCCCCAAACACGCGGGCACCCGGCAACTGGCGCAACTGGGGCAGGCGCGGGTAGAGGTGGTAGGCATCCACACCCATGGCCTGCAGCCGCACATAGGCGTCGGGTACATCCGTATGCCGGGACAACGCCCGCTTTTCCGGGCTCTGACTGTCGAAAAGCCAGGGCAGGGTATTAAAGCGAATACCCGCCAAGTCGCTGTCGGTGCCGCCGGTCTCGCCGCTGTATACCTGGCTTGTGGCATATACCGGCAGATCGGCGGCGTAGTGGAAGGCCAGCGTGGGTTTGATTTGCCGTGCCTGGGAGGCATTGGCCACCAGGAAAATCATGTCCACATCCTGGCGGCGTCGCGGTTCGAATTCGGCCCCTTTGCCCAGGGTGCGGCGCAGCTGCTGATAGCGCTCCTCGCTCTGGTCAATCAACAGGGCCTGTTTGATCACCGCCGAATAGTCGCCCGTGCCCACAAAGCTGCTGCGTCCCAGCACCCGGCCGCCCTCGGCCTGCCAGGTATCGGTAAAGGCGTCGGCACTGCGGTTGGCCCAGTCGGCGTCGGCGACGATCAACATGACGTTGCGATGGCCCTCCAGCCGGGCGAAGCGGGCCACCTGGCGCGCCTCTTCTTCCGCCGCCAGGCCAAACTGGTACAGGCGCGGGGCAAACAGCCTGTCTTCCGCCAGCGGTGCGGTCAGGTTCTCCTGACGCAGGGGTTGCGCCCTGAGGGCCGACTGCAGGGCCAGTGCAGTGTCCAACTCGTCCACGCCGCCATTGGGCATCGGTGAGGCCGAGCGGGGTTCCCGCTCCAGGGTGTTCAGCGCCAGTACCGGCCGGGTCAGGTTGATACTGGCCAGGGCGTGGACATTGGCCTTGTCCAGGGGGCCGATAATCAGATCGGCGCCCTCGTCCACCGCCCGCTGGTAGACGTCCAAAATATCGCCGCCGCTGGTATCGTAGTGGTGAATGTCCGGTCGCGTGGCGCCCAGCGGGGCCGCGAAGTAGGCGGCCAGGAAACCGTCGCGCACGGCCGCGGCGGCGGCGGCCAGCCGACCCTCCTGGGGGAGCAACAGGGCAATTTGCCGCGGCTGCTGGTCAATCAACTGCCGCAGCAGTTGCAGGTCGGTGGGCAGGTGTTCGCTCGCCGGGTGGCCAACCCACCGGCGCTGCCAGCACTCCAGTTGCGCCAACTGGGCATTGAGGTTGGCGGCATTGTTGCGCGCCACCAGCGCCAGTTGCGCCCAGCCCTGTTGCAGGGCCTGGGTGTCGTTTTCGGCCAGTGCAATAAGCTC
>CBFGUT010000345.1:0-3085 GCA_965652265.1 uncultured Cellvibrionaceae bacterium
ACGATTAACGATTAACGATTAACGATTAACGATTAACGATTATATAATTGTGTTGGGCTCTCATAGGACGTCTAGCATCTTCCTGATTTCGCCCTCTCTCAAGCACCCCGCATCAGACGTCCGACCTCTGACGTCAGACTTTCAAACACCGCGTCCGACATCAAAACCCCCACCCCAACCCTCCCCCGCAAGCGGGTGGAGTGAGCTATTCTTTCGCGCTCAGAGATTAACGACCAAGACCGCACTCTGATAAAACTCCGATCTAACTCCCCTCCCGCTTGCGGGAGGGGCTGGGGGAGGGAGCTAATTTTTAACGCTCAGACGTTAACAAATAGTACCGCGTCCGACATCCGTCTTTTCTCACATCCGATCTTCTTGTTGGGTGGCGCGGAGCTTACCCAACCTACTCGAAAAAATTTCCATATCGGTGATCGCCGATTCGGTGACTCGATGATCGCTAATTCGTCCACCCCCCATCAATCACATTAATGGTTCCGGTGGTAAAGGCACTGTCGTCGCTGGCCAGGTAGAGCGCCAATTGGGCGATTTCTTCGGCGGTGCCCATGCGCCCCATGGGTTGCCGTGACACAAAGGCCTGGTAGGCCGCATCGAAATCACCGGTGTCGCGCAGGCGCTGTTCCAGTGACGGTGTTTGTACTGTACCCGGGCAAATTGCATTGGCGCGAATGCCCTGACCCACATAGTCCGCCGCCACCGCTTTAGTGAGCCCGATAACCGCCGCCTTGGTCATACCGTAGGCGCAGCGATTGGGCACACCTTTGATGGAACTGGCCACTGAGGACATATTGATAATGGAGCCGCCACCGGCGCCGATCATCCCCGGTAAAAAGGCGCGAATGGTACGGTACATGGAAGTGACATTGATATCCAGCGAGCGCTGCCACTGTTCTTCCTCGCAATCGAGAATCGTACCCGAGTGCACATAGCCCGCGCAGTTGAAGAGAATATTTACCGGACCGAGCTTTTGCGCCAGCGTTTGTACCGCAGCACTGTCGGTGACATCCAGCACCGCCGTCTCGGTGTTGAGATCTTCCAGCGCCGCGGCATTGATATCCGTGGCGATCACGCGAGCCCCCTCGCGGGCAAAGCACTCCGCTGTGGCGCGGCCAATACCCTGACCGGCGGCTGTAATCAGAGCGGTTTTGCCTTGCAGTCGGGTCATGCGCTCACCTGCCTGACCGGTAGGCAATTGGGACCGATAGGCTCAAAGGATTTATAAGTGAGAATAAATTCCTGGTGCCCCAGGGCCTCGGAGACGCTGCGCTCGCCCCCCGCCACCGCCAACACCCGCTGATAGATTTCCTCTCCCACCTCGTCGAGGCTGGCCTCGCCAGTGAGAATTTTGCCGGCATTAACATCCATATCCCCCGCCAGGCGCTTGTAGGTCTCCGGATTCGCGCAGATTTTTATCACCGGCGAAATGGCCGAGCCCACCACCGAACCGCGCCCGGTGGTAAACAGGGTTAAATGACAGCCGGAGGCGATCATCTCCACAATTTCCGCATTGTCGGAGATATTGGGAAAGCCAAAACGCGGCTCGCCGTCGGGCACCACATCCAATAGGTAGAGGCCGCCCGTAGGTGGCACATCGCCCGGCTTGAGCAAACCACTGATGGGCGAGGCGCCGGACTTGGCGTAGGCCCCCATGGATTTTTCCTCGAGAGTGGTGAGGCCGCCATCGGCGTTGCCCGGCGCAAAGCTGCCAAAACCCATCACGCGGTAATAGCGCTCGGCCTTGGCCACACACTGCTGAATCAGCTCACCCAGCGCCGGCGTCACAGCGCGGTCGGCCATGATATTTTCGCAGCCGATCAACTCGCCGGTTTCCTCGAACATGCAGGCCACATTCTCAGCCACCAGCTTGTCAAAGCAGCGGCCTACAGCCGGATTGGCGGTAATGCCGCTGGTACCGTCGCTACCCCCGCAGATAGTGCCCACCACCAGTTCCTCCAGCGCCATAGGCACGGGCATTTGCGCATCCAACTCGCGCTTGATAGCGGCGACTTTATCGATGCCAGCCGCGATGGTGGCGGCGGTGCCGCCGGCTTCCTGAATCACCAGCAGATCCGCCGGGCGGCCACTGGCCCGGACATCCGCCAGCAGGCTGTCGCGGTCCATACTCTCGCAACCCAGAGACACCAAAAGCACGCCGCCCACATTGGGGTGGGTGGTGAGCGCGCGCATCATGTCGCTGGCATAGGTGTTGGGAAAACAGCCGGGAAAACCGATCAAGTGAATGTCCAGATCGTCAAAATGCTGGACGATACGGCGGCTGACATGGTGAGCGCACTCCACCAGATAGGCCACCACAATCACATTGCGAATACCCTTGCGGCCATCCTCGCGCCGATAGCCTTTCAAACTTTCCGTCATGAGTGTCTCCCCGGCCTCACGTCTGCCGTCGTTTGGCGCTCTGGCGCGTATGACTGGCCAGATAGTCGCTCTGCATATTGTGCATGTGTATCCAGTCACCGGTCTGTACCGGCTGCGTCAGCGAGCCGATGGGTGCGCCGTATTTGAAAATTTTTTCGCCCGCCGCCATGGCCCGGCGCGCCACCTTGTGACCCACCGCCAGCGCCTCGCGCAACGGGTAATCAGCGCCGTCGATAGCGACAGGGGTACCCGCCGCCAGGCTGCTGACTGTCACCAGGATATTGTCATCCGGGTGCAGCAATATCAGTTGATGCCCTCCGGGGGCGTTATGGTTGCCGCTCATACCTGCCATTCATCAATAAAACTCTCACACTACCGGTAGCGGCGCTGTTTCGTCCAACAGCCCCTGTGCCTGCAGGGCTTGCCAGAAAGCCGGTGAAATGGACCAATCCAGCCATGCCCGTGCCTGGCGCACCTGCTGCGCACTGGCAAAACCGGCAATCACCGATACGACTTGCGGATGTGCCAGAGGGAACTGCAGGGCGGCTGCACTGAGGGGCACCTGATATTCCTCGCACACCTCCTCGATCGCCCGCACTCGCTCGACCACCGTCGCCGGGGCCGCTTCATAGTTGTAATAAAAAGGGCCCGGCCCATTTACACCCGTCGCCAGAATGCCCGAGTTAAAGGG
>CBFGUT010000346.1:0-3066 GCA_965652265.1 uncultured Cellvibrionaceae bacterium
ACCGGAGCACACAATAGACAAATAAATGTCACCTGATTCAACAGGTGGCTCGATTTTACGCACTCAAGTAATAAGATTCAATCTAGTCCTGCTTTTTTCTTATAAGAACTTGTTGTTAACCAATCAGCTGTATATAACCCATCCTAAGCTTGGCCATTGAGTATCACCGTAAAGGGCTCGGCAAAGTCGGGCACAGGCAGGTTGTCCCCCCTATCGCGCTCGCGCACCCGCCAAGCCTGAACACTCATCTGCACCTCCCCCACTCTATTCCCCCGGCTAAAGCTCACCGTCATAAAGTGTTCGCGGGTGCGGTCGCGTGGATAAGCCGATAACGGAAAACCCGGGCGGCGGCTGACGAAGTGTCTGTCACTGTATACCACTGGCCTGGGGGGCAGTGCCGCATCATCGACCACCGCTTCGGAGGGAAAAAACTCGGGTTCAGGCTGCGCCACGGCAGTGGCAATACCATTAAGCCCGGTGAGATTGGACAGGGGGGAGGCCACCACCTCCACCAAACGGCCGCCGTGAAGACCGAGTGGCACCTGGGCAATGCGCCCGCAGTGAACGTCACCCGTGAGCACCACAATATCATTGCCGGTGGCCGCCAGTGCTTTTAACAAGCGCCGGTACTGAACGGGATAGCTGAGCAGGTTGCGTTCCTGATGGTTGGGGGAATCAATCAACAGCTGTGGAATGACCAGTACCCCCGGGCAGCGCAAATGCTCTGCCCAATCGATTAATTCGGCAAAGGCGGCAGCACCAATAAACTGCTTGGTGGCCCGCTGGCTGCGCAAATCGGCCAGGCAAATGGAGAGGTCCTCGCCAAAGTCAATAAATTCGATTGGCCGTGTGCGCTCGATGTTCTGAACCCCATCGCGCGCGGTGCGGGTCCACTGCCGGCGCACATAGGGCAACTGCAATGCCCAGAGCGCGGGTATAGGCGTTTTATAAAAGGGAAAATCATTCCAGTATTCGTGGTCGTCCGGCAACATCCAGGTGGCACCGGCCCCGAACAAACTCCCCAGCGCCTGCCAATGCAGGGCATAATCATCGGCAATACGGTTGCGTATTTCACGAGGAAGCAAAGACAGTGAATCAAAACCAATATCCAGATAAACCTGATCCCCCGTTAAAAAGGTAAAGTCCGGCCGCACCGACTCTGGCCCACGCTCGTAGAGTGCGCGATAAGCCCCCGCCACCTGACCGCCATCGCGGTGATTATAGAAGCAACTGCCGAAACCGATGGTCAGGGGTTTTTCATTCAATGCCGGTAAACGCTCGGGCAGCGTATCAAAGCTGGCCTTGCGCAAACATTGCCAGTAATCATCCACCAGGCCGCGGCCGTCCACCAACCGGTAGAAATTGACGTGATAGCGCGTGCGAGGTTTCAGCCCCTGAAAACACGCCAGGCAATAAAAACGCTGGTTAACATCGCGAAAGGGTCGCTGCCATTGAGATTTTTCAATGGCAAATGACTGCCGGTTTTCCTGCGGGTCCACAATATCCACCCGCGCCTGTGATGGCATTTTCAAGTCGGGGAAAAGCGTGCCCGCCCAGATTTCCACACTGGTGGCAGAGACGCGTTGCACCACCAGATTCCACTGGCCGGTACTCGTGGGGTAATTTTCCATAACGGGTTCCATTTAGGGTCTGTAACAGGCCCTGGGCGCCGCCCGCGAGTTGGCATCGTCCAATGACACACTGCAAAGCCGGTGCTCGCACCACCGGCTTGTGCCTCCTGATATTGAGTCGTCTATTTACAATTCATATCGGTCAATAATATCCCGCACCAGTCCACTGCGCACAATGTCCTCGCGCTCAAAGCGGTGGACATACACACTGGGCAGGTCGCTGAGCTTTTCAATGGCATCCGCGAGGCCGTTGGCGCCTTTAATATCGCTTTGTTCAATGTCGCCATTGATCACCACCCTGCAATCCTCGCCAATACGCGTGAGGAACATTTTCATCTGCGCAATGGAAGTGTTTTGCGCTTCATCCAACACCACAAAGGTGCGGTTATTAAAGGTTTTACCGCGCATAAAAGCCAGTGGCGCCGCCACGATGCGACCGTGCCGCAAACAGTAGTCCACCGTCCCCGCACCCAGGCGCTCATTGAGAATATCGCGGAAAGCGTCGATGTAAACAGAGAATTTTTCATCCAGCGCACCGGGCAAAAAGCCCAACTGCTCGCCCGCTTCCACCGCCGGTCGGGTGAGAATGATGCGCTCGATTCGACCCGATTCCAGGGCCTCGGCCGCCAGGGCGCCAGCGCAGTAACTCTTACCCGTGCCGGCGGGGCCAATACCGAAGGTCAGGCAGTGAGACTTAATGGCATCGATGTAAGTTTGTTGGGCGGAGGTTCTTGCGCGGAGGGGTTGGGAGGAACGTTGTGGAGCGTAAGCGGTTTCGATCTGTTGGGAGCGGGCGTTGATTTCGACTATGTTGCCGTCGTCCCGTCGCTGCTTTCTGGCCGCCTTCCCTCGCAGCTTGCCGGACTTTCCGTCGTCGTCATTAAAATCGTAAGGGTGTTTGTTGCGTCTCGCGTGAGATCTTTTCGCCATGGGTAGCACCTTGAATTTCAAAGTTGACACCGGTTTATCGCACCGCAATAAACCCTACTTGAATAGCGCGAAGAAAATCACTCCTCTTGGTGGGTGCATGAAAGGCCCGGGCTGAGTGGGTCTGGCGACCAGATTGGCGAAAGTTTCACAGCAAAGACTGCCCGGGGCAGTGCTACACTGTAGCAAACCTTGCCAAACACTATATATGCCCTCGAAAATCATACTAGACCCAATTTGTAGGGGGGGTCAATGGCTTTTTCCGTTTTTCTCCGAAAAAACTGAGAGCGCACCAAAAGCTGTCACAAAAGCGTCGCCAGACTGTCAACTGCACCCTGTGAAAGCACAACTTTGATGAATCTCACCGAAGGAAGACTAAAAATCCGGGCTCAAAGAACCCGGTTTTGCTAGAGCTCTATCGAAAAGGGCATGACATTTTTTCCAACACCGCCGAGGTCGAGTAGTGGTGTGTGGGACACAAATCGGCAGGATAGCCGATTTGCACAAC
>CBFGUT010000347.1:0-3026 GCA_965652265.1 uncultured Cellvibrionaceae bacterium
AGCTGAACCCGTTCGCTCATGCCAATAATGCCATGACCACTCGCTAGCGCCTCTGAGCTGCCCTTGCCGTCGTCCCTAATGGTAATAAGGATATCTTGAGAACGCCCTTCGATAGTAATGGCAACCTGCGCACTGGCACCCACATGTTTAATGATATTCGTTAGTGCTTCTTGCACAATGCGGTAGACGGTTAATTCGAGTCGC
Organism: uncultured Cellvibrionaceae bacterium; assembly: GCA_965652265.1. Taxonomy (GTDB): domain Bacteria; phylum Pseudomonadota; class Gammaproteobacteria; order Pseudomonadales; family Cellvibrionaceae; genus Gilvimarinus. Next base: position 205 of record CBFGUT010000347.1, read on the forward strand.
GCCGGTAAGCTGTACAATTCACCATTGGTCTCTAGTTGCACAGTCAACCCCACCTCACTGACCTGGTTTATCAATTTGGGCAAGTCGCTAATGGCGGGCTGGGGTTCCAGAATATCTTCGCTGTTTACTGGACGCAGAGCGCCCAACAGGTGACGCATTTCCGAAAGCGCCTGCCGCCCGGCTGTTTCCACGGACGCTATGGCATCAAGTGCCGCCGCTGGGTCCGTTTTGCCAATAGTTCTGGCGGCGCCCGCCTGAACGGTCATTAAGCTGACCTGATGCGCCACGATATCGTGCATCTCCCGGGCTATACGGGTACGTTCGGCAGCCACGGCGCGCTCCGCCTCGGCGGTGCGCTCGCGCTCCAGATGTTGCGCCCGCTCCTCCAGCAACCGCAGGTATTCCCCGCGAAAACGCAGTCGACGCCCAACATACCAGAGCCCAATGACCGTTATGGTTACAATTGTTCGGCTTGCGCTGGGCGTATCCAAGGCCCCGGTACTCATAATGACAAAGGCAAACGCTGCTAAGGCCCAGGCTATGCTGGCGCGCCGGTTGGCTTCATAGCGGCCCAGGCTATACAGGGAAAAAGCCATGGCCACTACCCCGTCCACCGGCGCTGCCAGGAATAAGAAAATCGATATCCCCAAAATTACCGCGTGCGCCTGCCAGGGGTGGCTGCGACGCCATAAGAGCGTGAAATTTCCTATAAAGACGCACAGGTAGGCAGCGACATCCGCCAGGGAGGCCATTGCCAGTACATCTCTTTCACCGTCCTGTGACCACATCAGGAGGTTCAGGAGGAAAGAGAGCAGCGCAATCAGTAGATCCGTGAAATGCGGCCAGCGCTCAAAGGGCCCGCGGAAAGGCCGCCATACAACTTCTGGTGCAGGGGTAGGTGCACTGGGGTCATGGTGGGTGAATATGGACGGGGTCTCCTTCATGACAAGATTCTAAACCAGTGCAAATTGCCATGTCATGCTTATTGTGGGGGAGGTAAGTGGCCGCCAGTCTCCACCTTTTGGGGGAGATAAAAATCACGCCCACGGCCGATGCTGACCGGCACTTAAACGCTCATGATATCCGTCAACACGATTCAGTCAGCGGGAGCAATTTCATGAGCGAAAGGGTATTGGAGCGAAAAATAATTTCGCAAACATTGGCGAGGCAGGCGGTGGGGCTTGTCACCAGAAGCTGGTTTGTGGTGGCAGCGCTTGGACACTGGATTTTCCTTGCCTATATTCTCGTAGCCTTTTTCCCGCCCATTGCTCAGCACGGCGCAGAAGGACTGCGGGGTATGCACCTGCCTGCCGGTTTTCGCGAAGGGGATTTTTGGGGCAACCTGGCATCGGTTAGCCATATTTTGCTGTCTGCCATTATTATCGGCGGCGGTCCTTTACAACTCATACCGGCTATCCGTCGCCACTTCCCGAGGCTTCATCGCTGGGTTGGCCGCAGCTACCTGGTTGCGGCTGTGATAGGCAGTATCGCTGGTCTCTATATGACCTGGACGCGGGGTGAAATTGGCGATGTGATTTCCCACGTGGGCATTTCAATCGATGGGATCTTGATACTGATTTTTGCTGCACTGACGATACGCCACGCCGTGGCGAGACGCTTTGATCAGCACCGCCGCTGGGCGATGCGCCTGTTTATGGTGGCCAGCGCCGTGTGGTTTTTTCGTGTCGGGCTGATGGCCTGGGCGATGCTCACTGGTGGTGTCGGTATTGACTGGGAGACATTCACTGGCCCTTTCCTCTACGTATTAGGCTTCGCACAATACTTGCTGCCGCTGGCTATGTTGGAGTGGTACTTTTATTGCCAGCGGCAATCAACCGCTGGCGTCAAAATCGCATTTTCCCTCACGCTCAGTGTGTTGACTGTCTATATGGCCGTTGGGATTTTTGCGGCAACCATGGGCCTGTGGCTACCGAGAATGTAAAGGTTATGCCTGACTTTTGCAAAAATGGCGTCCCAATCTTAACTCTCACGTCCAGACTTCCTTCATACTGACGCTTGCGTCCCACACCCACCGTGAATCAATGTTATTGTGGGTGTTTGCTTTCCTGTCTGCCAAACTCGCCAGAGAAGAGGCGTGAATACATTTCACCCTGACATCTCGCTGGTTTAACTTGTTATTAGCTATAAGGAGAACGCTATGACTCGCTTGCCAGCTCTACTGATCATCGGTTGTCTTATTCTCTTGTGCGGTTGTACCCCGCGCCCGTTGATACTCAATGCCAACGACGATATCTCCAGTCCGCCGCAGGACGCTGTGGTGCGTTTGGGCAACGGCTGCTCGGGGGTGTTGATTGCACCGACGGTGGTGTTGACCGCTGCCCACTGCCTGGGTGGCCTGGCCGAATTTGGCGGTGATGCGGATATCTGGCAAACAGACGATCCCCACTGGCAGCCACTGAGGGGCACCATGGCCATTAATTTCGGCAATGATCTCAATAATTTTCAGGGCCAGGCCACGGCGGATGCCTATTCCATGCCCGGCTTCGACGATATTGCCGCCCTGCGCCTGTCCCAGTCTGTGTTGCCCAATCTTGCGGAGCCAGCGCTGGTTTATATTCGTCACCCGGATGTGGAGACTAACAGCCCGGCCTTTCACGATTATCTGCAATTACGTCGCTTTACCCTCTCTGGCTGGGGCGGGGGCCGGGAGATACGGCAAATTGTCAGCGCCAGTTTTGACGACTTCCCGATAGTGTCATTTGGTACCCTGCAGCCCAACCTGATGCGCCTATTGGGCGCCGAAGGCGCGACCCTGGAGCCCGGCGACTCCGGCAGCCCGGCTTTTATGTAGGTACGACTGG
>CBFGUT010000348.1:0-3026 GCA_965652265.1 uncultured Cellvibrionaceae bacterium
AATAGAAGTCCACATTGGGATAGAGTTTCTTCTGGATAAAGTACTCATCTTCCAGAGCGATTTTTTCCAGCTTCTTGGCAATGGCCAACAGCGGGTCGTTCTCCAGTCCCAGTTCCGCCAGTACTTCATCGCAGGTCTTTTTCATCACCTTGGCGCGCGGGTCGAAGTTCTTGTAGACGCGGTGGCCAAAACCCATCAGGCGGAAGGGGTCGGATTTGTCCTTGGCGCGATCCACATAGGTGTCGATATTGTCGACACTGCCGATTTCCTCGAGCATGGACAGCACCGCCTCGTTGGCACCGCCGTGAGCCGGCCCCCAGAGGGTGGAGATGCCCGCGGCAATGGCGGCGAAGGGGTTGGTGCCGGAGGAGCCGGACAGGCGCACCGTGGAGGTGGAGGCGTTCTGCTCGTGATCGGCGTGCAGCAGGAAGATGCGGTCCATGGCTTCGGCCAGCACCGGGCTCACTTTGGGGGCCACGCCAGCTTTGCCAAAGGTCATGTTCAGGTAGTTCTCGGCGTAAGCCAGGCTGTCCTCGGCCTCGACGAAATCTTCGCCCTTGAGGTGCTTGTAGGTCATGGCCGCCAGGGTGGGCATCTGCCCGATCAGGCGGTAGGCGGTGACTTCGCGGCTCTCGGCGCTGCTGATATCGGTGTCGTCATTGTAGACCGCCGCCAGGCCGGCCACGGCACTGCACATCACCGCCATGGGGTGCGCATCGGCGGCAAAACTCTGGATCAGTTTGGCGACGGTGGGATCGACTTTGGCGTTGTCCTTGACGGCCTGGGCAAAAGCCTGTTTCTGGTCGGGGGTGGGCAGTTCGCCCTTGAGCAGCAGGTAACAGGTTTCGAGATAGTCGGAGTGTTCCGCCAACTGGTCGATAGGGTAGCCGCGGTGCAGCAAAATACCTTTGCTGCCATCGATATAGGTAATTTTCGACTCGCAGGCAGCGGTGGACATAAAGCCCGGATCATAGGTGAAAAAACCGTTTTTCGTCAGGCTGGTGACATCAATGACGTCCGGGCCGACAGTGCTGGCGTAGATGGGCAGTTCAATGGTGCCCTCGCGGCCGTCGACCGTTAAACGTGCTTTTTTGTCAGTCATTACGGACTCCTGTAGTTACATTTGTCTGCCCGGACACACTCTCGCTATGGCCGAGTCCAATCATCGCTGCGCCGCCCGCCATATGGTCTGGTGGTCTGGGGATGGCGCGTTCTAACAGACAGTTTAAAAAAACGCCCTGGTGCCAGTGTATTGGCTGCAGGCGGTGCGCTGAGCCTCTTATCTGGGCTATGGTTGTCGCGCTCCGGCGGTCTCGCCAAGGTTGTTTCAACTGTCTGTTGAGTCGGGTGTGAGTCGGCGCCTGTCGATATCAGGCCCTGGCCGCGCCGATGGCGCCGCTGTGGATCGCTCACCATGGGTGTTGGCGCCCGTTGCGAGCAGTCGGGAGCGAGCGGTCTTGTTGCCGTCTCTGTGCCCCTGTCAACACCGGGGTCTGGCCTTATAGGCCGGACCAGGCTGAGACCCGGCGAGTGAACCACCCAGTCGTCAGGAGGCGGCATTATAGATGAGAAGTCTGCTCAAGGCATAGTCTTGGCGGTTGGATTTATTGTTTTGACCCTAAATCCAGAGGTTGTTTTATCTGCCATTGGCGGTGTCTGCCTTATTCTGGTGCAGGGCCTGTGCCCGCCATCGTGCACAGGTGTCAAAATGCGCATTTGCGGGGCGAATTGCCCCGGATAACGGGGGTTAAAGCCGGGATTTGTGCGCGAAAAGACGTGAAAAAACCGATCTGACCAAAGCCGGTTTTTATTTGTGTTTGGCCGGCCAAATCCCTATAATATGCCGCGACTTGCAGGGTGTGACCGGGGTCGCCCGGTTATGCGCATATAATGGCGCTCCATTCCTCGTTGGGCCGGCCCGGCTCGCCTGACCTGAGACGCTGATTTTTCGAAACCTGCCCCCAGGGCCTAAAGGTGATTAGCAACCGTGAACAAAAACAGACCCGTCAATCTCGATTTAACAACCATCAAGTTCCCTATCACCGCACTCGTTTCCATTACTCACCGTGTTTCCGGCGTTTTTATATTCGCGGGTGTTGCCGTGCTGTTGTGGATGCTGGACTCCAGTCTCGCCTCTGAAGAGGGTTTTGCCGCCGTACAGGACGCCATTGCCTCGCCGCTGCCCAAATTTATCCTGTGGGCAGTACTGGCCGGGCTTGCCTATCATCTGGTGGCGGGCATACGCCACCTGATTATGGATATGGGGATGGGTGAGAGCTACGAGGGCGGCCGCCTGAGCGCCAAGCTGGTGGTGGTCGTGTCAATTATTCTGATAGCACTGGCGGGAGTATGGGTATGGTAACCTCGGTAACCAATCTCGGGCGCAGTGGCGTCCACGACTGGCTGATCCAGCGTATCAGTTCGGTGTTTATGGCCGCCTATATTGTCTTTCTGGTGGCCTATATTGCCCTCAATCCTGAACTGGATTACTTGCAGTGGCGTAATCTCTTCGACCAGTTGTGGATGCGGGTTTTCAGTCTTGTCACACTGCTTTCCATTGTCTCCCATGCCTGGATAGGCCTCTGGTCGGTGCTGACAGATTACATCACCTCCATGACCATGGGTGGCAAGGCGACCGCCTTGCGCGTACTGGCTGAGGTTTTACTGGGCGTGGTGGCATTGACCTACACCGTCTGGGGCATCGAAATTCTGTGGGGACTGTGATTGATGGCTAATATGCGAACGATTTCATTTGACGGCATCGTGGTGGGCGGCGGCGGCGCCGGTATGCGCGCCGCGCTGCAACTGGCTCAGTCCGGCTACAAGACCGCCGTTGTCACCAAGGTGTTCCCCACACGCTCGCACACGGTATCGGCCCAGGGCGGTATTACCTGCGCCATTGCCAGCGCCGATCCCCAGGATAACTGGCAGTGGCACATGTACGACACGGTCAAGGGCTCCGACTACCTCGGCGACCAGGACGCGATTGAATATATGTGCTCTGTGGGGCCCGAGGCGGTCTTTGA
>CBFGUT010000349.1:0-3009 GCA_965652265.1 uncultured Cellvibrionaceae bacterium
TTGTAGTACTGATTATATTCAGAGGGCTTGAGATTGACGGTGACATACTCAATACTTCCGCGTTGTTCCACTTTGGGTTCGCTGTTACGGTTGTCCACCTTGCCACTCCAGCCAAACCAAACGCCGCCTGCTTTCTCCATGGCGGCCATTACCCCAACAGCCAAGCCACCTTCTGAGCCCTTGTTGGCGCCATCATTTTTGGCAACCCGATTGGATACGACAATTAAGCGACTCACAATTCTGTCTCCCATCTCTTACTCAGCATTCGTGCGCTGTTAATGATGCCCACCATGGAATAGGTTTGTGGGAAATTACCCCACAGCTCTCCGGTCACCGGATCAATATCCTCCGACAATAGACCCAAGTGATTGCGTCGGGCAAGTAACTCTTCAAACAATTCGCGCGCCTCCTCCCGGCGGCCCGCCGAAGCCAGTGCATCGATATACCAAAAGGAACAAATGGTAAATGCATTCTCCGGCATACCGAAGTCATCTTCCACCACATACCGGAATAAATAGCGACTGCCCTCCGGCATGAGTTTTCGCTCAATTTCGGCAATGGTACCCACAAATCGGGGATCTGTGCCCTCGATATATCCCAGCTCACAGGCCAACAACAGACTGGCGTCCATGGTGTCGCCATTCCAGGTGGCGGTGTAGCTGTTAAGCTCAGCATTAAAACAATGCTTTTCGATATTATCGCGCATGGTAGTTGCCGCCTCGCCCCAGTAACGATGACGGTCGTGCAGACCCAGCTTGTGGGCAATCTTTGCCAACCGGCTGGCGGCAGCCCAACACATCATGCTCGAGAAGGTGTGTACATGTTTGCTGCCACGTAGCTCCCAGAGGCCAGCATCCGGCTTGTCGTAGTATTGGTAAGCCTTCTCCCCTACCTTCTCCAACAGCCGGAACAACTCCCGGGTGCCGGGCCGTCTAATACGTTCATCAAAGAACATCTGTGTGGCCGAAAGCACCACGGCGCCGTAGACATCGTGCTGTATTTGTTCCGCCGCCTGATTGCCAAATCTGACGGGGCCCATTCCCCGGTAGCCCGGCAGGTGATCAATCATGCGCTCCAGCATTTGCGGGGAACCATTGATACAATAGACTGGTTGCAGATGGTCATCACCCATTTCCGCTACAATATTAACCAGGTACTGAAGATACTGTTCCATGGTTCTTGTCGCACCCAACCGGTTAAGGGCGTGAACGGTAAAGTAGCTGTCGCGCAGCCAGCAGAAACGGTAATCCCAATTGCGTTCTGTATGCCTGGCTTCCGGCACGGAAGTGGTCATGGCGGCGATTATTGCCCCAGTGTCTTCGTAAGCGCTCAGCTTCAGCGTGATCGCCGCACGAATGACCGCCGCCTGCCACTCAAAGGGAATGGCCAGGTAGCGAGACCACTCTAGCCAATAGGCTTCGGTTTCGGCCAGAAAATGCTCGCTTAAATCCTGGATCGGCTGGGTCAGCGACTGGTCGTCGGAGAACACCATATAGTGGTCACCATCGAGAATAAAGGGCGTCTCATCCATGATAGCGGTGACCGACATATCCGTGGTCAAGCGCAATGCCTGCTCCTTGCCGATATAGCGGATGTGGTTACTGCCCTGGGTGCGAGTATAGAGGCGGGCACCATCGTCGCACGCTGGCCGCAGCCGCACACGCAGTTTCGGTGAGCCAATAGGCTCCAGTTTGCGGATCAGCATAGTAGGGCGAAAAACGCGTCCATGTTGCATAAAACGGGGGATAACATCGGTAATACATACCCCATTGCCATAAACGTCATACAGAAGAGTTTTCAAAATGGCTGTATTTTTTTCATAGTGCTGCTCGGCATGACTGAAATCCATCATATCGATGGCAAAGGTGCCCATGATTTCTTCAGCCTCATCGGTCTTCAGCAGCGCACTGAATACCGGCTCCCCGTCAAAGCGGGGCAGGCAACACCAGACAATTTCAGCATGTTTGTCCACCAGCGCCCCGATGGAGCAGTTGCCAATTAGTGCCAATTCCAGATTGCGTTCTTGCATTTAGTCATCCAGCCTTACGAGTTCCGATTGTAAGAAAGCAAAAACCTCGCCAGTACTGCTCAGCCGTTCACGGGCGCAGGTTTTGCCCCTTCCCACCTTGATGGACAGCCCGCCTTTGGCGTTCACCCAGGCAAAGGCATCCTCGTCGGTGGTGTCATCACCGAGATAGACTGGGCGGCGCCCCTTAAAGGGGCTGTTTTGCATAAAACGCGCAAGGGCAGTGCCCTTATCCACCCCTTGGGGCTGTAGCTCCCGGACGCAGTTGCCTTTGATAATACGAATTCTGGCATCCGGCAATCGAGCCAAAAGCGCCTCAATATAACGATCCACCAGGCACTCTTTCTCCGGCTGCTGTCGAAAATGCACAGCCAGCGCCTGCCCTTTATCTTCGGCAAGCAATCCTTCTGCCCCCGCAAAGCTTTGTAATTGGGCTTTCATATCAAGAAATTCACGGTTGTTCAGGGAAAGCCTCTGTGTCTCACCCTCGCCAAACCACCATTCGGCCCCATGACTGCCAGCCATGGACAAGGGTAAAGCCACCAGCTCCTGCAGCGAGGCCAGTGAGCGTCCCGAAATCAATGCGAGAGCTCCCTGTAATTGCTGGTGGCACTCCATCAGCAAGCGCCGTAAATCCTCGGACACCTCCACCGACTCCGGCGTCGGCGCAAAATCCACCAGGGTCCCATCAAAATCGAGAAACAGCGCATCAGTGGGCAACATCTTCAAGGGCATGCGTATATCCAATCTACAACTATTGCTTTTGACTATAGCATGAGGGCCTTGGCAGGGACAAAATAGCTAGGGTCTGACGTCTGATGTCGGATGTCTGAGGCAGAGTTGAACGGGGAACGGTAATGATAGTTTGAACTGGGAGATTGATTTGAAAGTCTGATGTCGTACGTCTGATGCGGCCGCGAGTCGTTGATCGTTGATCGTTGATCGTTGATCGTTGATCGTTGATCGTTGATCGTTGATCGTTG
>CBFGUT010000350.1:0-2982 GCA_965652265.1 uncultured Cellvibrionaceae bacterium
CGCGAGGCTGCTCTCACAATTGCCGACCAGCTTGCCGAAAAGGGCTTTGAATATCCGCAAAACCAGTACGAGATTGCCAAGTATTACAAACATGTAAAGGCCTATGCAAAGGCCCGCGCACTGTTCGATGACCTTTCGCAACAGCAGTCAACACCCGAGAATCAATGGGTAATCAACGACAGCCTGTTGCAACTGGGAGAAATCTACCTTGCCGAAGGTAAAGATATTTCCAGGAGCATTGCATTAATCGAGGCTTACAAGGAGGCCAACACTAACCCCTACGATGTCCATTATTTCTGGTCCACCTGGAGCCTGGCCAAGGCCTATAAAGCCGCAGGAGAAGAGGAGCGGTATCAGGAGCTGGTGGACGACATCCAGGCAGAAGATTACTCCCGGGACAAAGCCTTTGCGAAAGAGTTTGAGGATGCGCTCTAGAAAGTGGGAGATCACCGAGTTTCCGATTGGTCGGTGAGCGAGGGACGGGGAACGATAAACACGCCGCAAACCACCGGGCAGGTATTGGCCATACCTGCCCCCGATTCCCACCTCTGGTATGATAGCCACTTTTATTCTTAAGTGTTCAGACCTGAGTTATTTCCATGCCCAATACTCACCAGGTGCGTATCGCCACCCGTAAAAGCTTACTGGCCCTGTGGCAGGCCGAGTACGTGAAAGCCGAACTGGAGCGCCACCATCCCGGTATAGCGGTCGAACTGGTGCCGCTGGTGAGCCGGGGGGACAAGATTCTCGACGTGCCCCTGGCGAAGGTGGGCGGCAAGGGGCTGTTCGTCAAAGAGCTGGAGAATGCCATGCTGGCGGGCGAGGCGGATATCGCCGTGCACTCCATGAAGGATGTCCCCATGGAATTTCCCGAGGGCCTGGGGCTGGCGGTGATCTGTGAGCGCGAAGACCCCACCGACGCCTTTGTCAGCAACCACTACCAGACTCTGGACGAACTACCCGCCGGCAGCGTGGTGGGCACCTCCAGCCTGCGGCGCCAGTGCCAGATACTGGCGCGGCGGCCCGATCTCACGGTGAAATTCCTTCGCGGCAATGTGCAGACGCGCCTGCAAAAACTGGATAATGGCGATTACGATGCCATTGTGCTGGCCACTGCCGGTTTGCTGCGACTGGAGTTGCAGGCGCGCATTGCCAGCCGCCTCGCCCCCGAGGATAGCCTGCCCGCCGGCGGTCAGGGCGCCGTGGGTATTGAGTGCCGGCAAGATGATGCTGGCCTGATTGAGCTGCTGCAGCCGCTGCACCATTCAGCTACCGCCGAGTGCGTGACGGCGGAGCGCGCCATGAACCGACGTCTGGAGGGTGGCTGCCAGGTGCCCATCGCCTGCTATGCCATTCATGTACCGGAGGGGCTGTGGCTGCGGGGGCTGGTGGGCTCGCCCGACGGTGAGCGCATGATCGCCGATGAGATTCGCGGCCCCACCGCCGAAGCCGAGGCCATGGGCATCACTCTGGCGGAACGGCTGCTGGCGGCCGGCGCCGGCGAGATTCTGGCCGAGGTCTACGGCCACACGCCGCAATGACAAGCGCCCATATCCTGGTAACCCGCCCCGAACCCGTTGCCAGCGAGTGGGCGCTGTGGCTCGCCGAGCGCGGTTATCAACCACACCTGGCCAGTGTCATGGCCATTGTGCCGGTGAGCGATCCGGCGGAGATTCAGGCGGTCAAGCAGGTGGTGCTGGATTTCGACCGCTATCACAAGGCAATCTTTGTCAGCCGCAACGCGGTTTATGAGGCCATGAACTGGCTCACGGATTACTGGCCGCAACTGCCGCTGGGCGTGGCATACTTTGCGGTGGGCGAGGCCACCGCGAGGGCGCTGGCGGAGTACGATATAACCGCCACCGCCCTGGGGGACAGCGCCGGCGCCATGAACAGTGAGGCGCTGCTCGCCACCGAAGCCTTGCAGAGCGTCGAGGGTGAGCGGGTGGTGATTTTTCGCGGCTGCGGTGGCCGTGACTTGCTGCGTCAGACGCTGAGCGAGCGCGGTGCCCAAGTGGATTACTGCAGCCTCTACCGGCGCGAACGACCCGCCGGCGCATCGGCGGCGCTGGCCGATTTTATGCAGCAAACCGCGGCGGCAGACACGCCCAAGGTGCTCACCGCCCACAGTGGCGAGAGCGTGGACAACCTGGCGGCGGCGGCCGCGACGGCGGGCCTGCTGGCACAGCTCAAACCCCTGCCGCTGGTGGTACCCGCCCTGCGCGTGGCCATGATTGCCAGCGAGCTTGGTTTCAGCCGCGTATACAGCGCCCTCAACGCCTCGGACGAGGCTATGCTGGAAACCATTGAGCGCTGCCTGGCAGATGGTTGAAAACTCTATCGAGATTGCCAACACAGGAGACTCCTTTAATGGCAGAGACACCCGACAACGATCAACCTCAAGCCGCTGAGCCCGAACAAAAGGCCTCTGATGCCAGTTTGCCGGCAAAGGCCGAGCCCGCCGAGACTTCAGGGCGCAAAAGCAGGAATGGTGGCAAAGGCGGGTCACGCCTGCTGGCGGCGTTGATTCTAGTGGTGCTGGGCGCCGCCGTGGGTAGCGGTGCCCACTGGTACTGGCAGCAACAGCAGCAGGATGAGCTGGAATCGCGTCTGCAAGCTCTGGAAAGTCGCGAGACCGACAGTTTTGACAGCGAGCCGCTGGAGCGTCGTGTGGCACAACTACAGGCCGCCGCGGACAGTCGGGAGGCAACGCTGACCCAAGTGGAAACGGCCCTGGCGTCGCGCGCCGAGTCCCGCCTGGTGGAAGGCCTGACGGCGCAGGTGGCACAGTTGGAGGCGCGCCTGCAGTCGCTCGGCGGCGACGCCGGCGAGCGCTGGAAGTTACTGGAGGCGGAGTTTTTGCTGAAACTGGCAAATCACCGTGCCGCGCTCGGGCAGTCCGGTGCCGAGACCCTGCAACTGGCCCGTGCCGCCGATGCCCTGCTGCGCGAGATTGACAGCGCCGAGCTGCTGGCCGTGCGC
>CBFGUT010000351.1:0-2935 GCA_965652265.1 uncultured Cellvibrionaceae bacterium
TCAACCGCACCATCGAGCACTACGTGCGCAAGCATCCCGAGCAGTATTTGTGGGTTCATAAACGCTTCAAGCATCAACCCGAGGGGCGGCGCTCGCCTTATTGAGCGCGCTTCTCGAACACCAGCACCAGGTCGGAACCGCCGCTGTCGAAACGTTGGATCGGGCGATAACGCCGCTCCAACTTGTCATTGATAGCCGCCTCTGCGTCACGATCGACCAACAATACCTGCCAGCGGCTATCAACCTGCTCCGGCGGGCGAATCTTGTCCGAATGGCCGCGAAAATAGGGCCGGCCAGAGTAAAAGTTTATCTGCCCATTGTTGATGTAAACCTGCTCATCACCGGGTAAATTCTCGCTCGCCCATTCGCCGGCCTGGCGGATCGCCAGTTTCTCCAATCCACGGGTGGATATGGCTCCAGAGAGACCTTGTAGCAGTATCAGAAAAATCAGAATGCCCCAAACCCAGCCTCGCACCCGGTGTTCGGTGAGACGTATCATGCCTACGTACAGGAACGGCAACAGGCATATCATTAACGGCACCAGGTAGCGGGTAGACAAGTAGTAATGGCGCCAAAGAAACAACACCACCACGGCCAGCCACATCAGAGCCAGAGCACCGTAGACCCGCAACTCACCATCAAACCGGAGTGGGCCATGGCGCCGAGCCAGAATCGCAGGCAGCATCATCGCGAACAGGTAATGCAGCAACTTGATCGGAATCAGAATCAGCAGCCCGAACAGCAGCACTGGGGCACCATAATCCTTGGAATACTGATTCAGCACAGCATCAGCTAAAACGTCCCCCGAGCGTAGAAAGCCCTCATAGATCAGCGCCGGATTGACGGTATTCAGATAGCCCCACAGCCGCTGGCTCAGGCCACCACTATCACCTAGCAGCACGCCCACACCCAGCACGCCAATCACTATCGGAACCACGAACAAGCGCAACCGTTCCCGCCAACGGTAGTCGCGCTCGAACAGCGACAATAGAAACAGGGGAACCAGGATGACGCCTGTTTCCAGCCGGAACAGCGCACCAATAAACACCGCAAGAAAGAAACAGACCGCCCAGGACCAGGCCCGGCTTTGCCAATAGCGCAGGTACAGCCAAATGGATAGCAACATGAAGAACCAGGCGGGCCAGTCCCTCAACGCGTCCGGGCGGTATTCGTTGAAAGCCGCGAACGAAAGCGCTGTCAGCACTGCCCACCAGATACTCTTTTCCGGGGTCAATCGATGCAGAAGAAGCACCAACATCCAGGAAGCCAGCGCGGCGAACACCACACTGACCCCGTAGGCGACGTGCAACATGGAAACTGGCAGTACCGCCTCCAGAACAGTCATAAAGGCTGAGTAGAACGGCCAGTCGAAAAGGGTCAGGGCTTGATCCAGGCGACCGTCACCGATCAATTCGGCCACATGGATGTAGAGCATGCCGTCGCGGTCCAGGATCGGCGAGTAGTGAATAGCCACCAGCGAAAGCATCACACTGCCGAGCAAGGTCACTAGCAGCGCTGGCCCGTGGGACCGAGCGGGCCGCTGCGCCACGGCGCTTTCATCCATGTTCATCCTGCCTTATCCACTATTTAATCCGGAAGGGAGAAGCCCGATGGCGGGCATGATCACCAACACAATTGCGCTGATCCATCGGCTTGGGCAGACTTGCCCGCACCAATGATGCGTGACCGCCAATCCCCGTTCAAGCGCCTGTGTACACTTGGAAATTCAGCAGGCGTCGAGGGAGGCCATTCAAGCTTTTGCATTTTCACCACCGTGGTAGGGGCTGCCTTGGATTCTTTCCGTACCGACATCAACGGCCTGAGGGCTTGGGCCGTACTGCTTGTGATCCTGTTTCATTTCCAGGTTCCCGGGTTCCAGTCCGGCTTTCTCGGTGTGGACGTGTTCTTCGTCATTTCCGGCTTTCTGATGGCCTCCATCCTCTATCGCGGTCTGGCCAAGGGCACACTCTCCCTGCCAGCTTTCTACGCCTCGCGGATGAAACGCATCTATCCGGCCTTGATTGCCGTCTGCGTCGCCTGTCTGGTGCTGGGATGGTATTTGCTGATGCCTCGCGACTATATGGCACTGGGCGCCCATGTTCGAGAGAGCCTGCTATTTTCGTCCAATTACCGCTACTTGTCCGAGGCCGGCTATTTCGACAACGCTTCCGAAAGCAAATGGCTGTTGCACACCTGGTCGCTGTCGGTGGAGTGGCAGTTCTATCTACTGTATCCGTTACTGGCGATGCTGCTCTATCGGCTAACCCGGCATCATCGCATCTTACTCATCGGGACCCTGTTGATCGCGGCGCTGTCCCTGGCCTGGAACGTCCACACCACGCGAATTGCCCCGGACCAGGCGTTCTACGGTTTTCCCGGCCGCGCCTGGGAAATGCTGCTGGGCGCCGCGGCCTTCCATCTCGCTCAGCTGTGGCGGCCGGAGCGTAGCGTTGGTCTGCCACTGCACCTGGGTGGACTGGCTTCGATAGCGGTGGCCGCATGTCTGGTCACGCCGGCGTCCTGGCCCGGCCTTTGGGCGCTATTGCCAACGGCCGGCGCCGCCGCTCTGATTCTCGGGAACAGCCGCTCACCGCTGACGGCGGGCCGGTTCTGGAACTGGTGCGGTGAGCGTTCCTATTCCATTTACCTCTGGCACTGGCCGGTGGTGGTTCTACTGCACTATTTTCTGATCGCCACCAATCCCCTATGGGTGGTTGCCGGCCTGGCCACATCCGCGCTGCTCGCCGAGTTGTCCTATCGCCTCATCGAGCAACCCTGCCGTGGTCGAATGGCGCGATTCGGTTCCTGGCGCACCATCGGCACGGTCTTCACCGTGGCGGTTCTGCTCGCCGGGCTAGGACAAACGGTGCGCCGCTCCGGCATTCCCGAGCGCCTTCCCGATGAGGTGACCCATCTGGCGGACGAGGCGCGTCTC
>CBFGUT010000352.1:0-2932 GCA_965652265.1 uncultured Cellvibrionaceae bacterium
ACCACCCCCACCCCAAACCGAACCGGCATCCAGTGGTCGCGCTCCAGGCCAGTGACTCTGGCTGTGACCCGGTTGCCCTCGTCCATCAGGCGACTGAGGGCGCTGTTGTGGTGACGCGGCACATAGCCAATTTTGCGTTCCTGCCAGTACACCTCTATGGCCTTATCGTCATAGGGATTGTCCGGTTGGCGTTTCAGGCTCAGGGTGTCTCCCGCCTGTATGCTATTTAACAGTGCATTGGGCTGGTAGTGCCGGTAGCCGGCGCTGCCGGTGTCCAGTATGTCCAGTGTTTTCTCGGGCCTGGCGGCGGCACCCAACGGCGCGGTTAAGACACCGAGGCCCAGCAGTGCTATCAGTCTTCTTCGATTCATGCGTCACCTCCCTGACACTGACTCTAGCGCCCCTTTTCCATCGCGCCAATACTGTATATAAAACCCGCAATGGCCCTTGACAGATTTGCGGTTTTTTCGCCTTTTAGCTCTCGAAAAGCCAGTCTTTTATGTCGTGTTTGTTGACAAGTACCAGTTGCTGGGCTTCCGGTGTACCGTCCAGTACCTTGGTGTTGATTTGCATTTCATTGAGCAGGTATTGCACCAGACAGGCGCGGGTGGTGATGTGCAGTTGCCCATCTTGCATCTGGTAGTCCTCTTCCAACACTCGGCGCTTGGCGGCGGTGAGGCGCGGGTCCGGCTGGAATATGAGGGTGACTTTGGTGTGCCAGGCGGCGTCCTGCTCGCCCGTGTGGATGGTTTTGTCCATCAGATCCGGGGTGCCGCGAAAGCGGCTGAGCACGAAGTCGCGGTAGCCTTCGGCTTTTTCACACCAGGCGCGAAGATGCCAGCGCAGACCGGTTTTGACGAAGGTGTGGGGCGCGATGATACGGCCCTCGCGGTTGGGGTTGTTGAGGGAGACATAGTCCACCTCCAGCCGCCGCTGCTCGCGAATGGCGGTGATCAGCCCGCGCATCACGGCGGGCGAGACCTGCCGGGGCGGCAGTTGCAAGGCTTCATTGGGCAGGCCGGTACTCGCCCGATTGAGGTGGCCGCTATTGAGCCAGTTGAGGTATTCGGCGGCGTCTGTGCTGATGTATTGCGGAGTAAAAGTGTCGGTAGCGAGGTAGGCCTTGGCGGAGGCGTTGTAGTGGAGGTTGCCTGGAGCCTGCTGGTTGTAGTGGCTGATAACGCCACTGGCCTGCTGGCGGGAGAGGCCAAACTGGCGGGTGAGCAGGGTGGTATTCACCCGACCCTCCCAGTAGGCAATGAGTTCCAGCAGTGCCAGGCGTTCCGCCTGGGTATCCTTGGGTGCCGACATACTTGTCTTCCCCTGGTGGCCTGTTTTAGGGCCTGTTAATACTACTTGAATACGCCTGCTGGAAGCCAGTTTTGTTTCCAGCTAGGCGCCGTGAGTGTAGTTTGGTGGTTCCAAATAAACGAACTGCAACGACGCTGGGGACAAAACTGGCTCCAGCCCTTCGGGTTGCGGCTAAAAATCCGCCACTCTGCGTTGCTCGTCGTTCATTTGGAACCACCAAACCACTCTCCTCGCGCCTTGATTGGCGAATTTTTAGTCGCAACAGGCTGTATTCAAATAGTGTTAACAGGCCCTAGGTATTTTGGGCGCTGGCGCCTGTTTCATTGGCTGGCTATGCCACAGTTTTGGGGGTTTGTCAGGGTGTGGGAGAGGTAGATCAAACACCCCCACCTTAGTGAGGCTGTGTGCAACCGGAACATTGGTTACACTTTAAACCGGAAGCCTCCATTCCAGGGGCATCATTCGTTGACGCTCTAAGGTGGACGAAGTGTCGTCGGGAGACAAGTACGCAATTTTCGTGACGTTGCTATTCCGTCCGCGCTCTGGATCGGGTATAAGGGGGCGATGAAAATACCTCCCCGGCTTTTGCCTCTGGTCGAAGATGGCCTGATTGACGAAGTGATTCACCCGCTGATGAGCGGTAAGGAAGCTTCACTCTACGTGGTGCGCTGCGGTCGTGAGATTCGCTGTGCCAAAGTCTATAAGGAAGCCAGCAAGCGCAGCTTTAAAAAAGCCGCGCAATATCGCGAAGGCCGCAAAGTCCGCAACAGCCGTCGCGCCCGCGCCATGGACAAAGGCTCCCGCTACGGCCGCCACCAACAGGAAGAGGCCTGGCAGAATGCCGAGCCCGACGCATTGCGGCGCTTGGCCGATGCCGGCGTGCGTGTGCCCGAGACCTACGGCTGCTTTGACGGCGTATTACTGATGGAACTGATTACCGACGATGAGGGTGACGTCGCCCCGCGCCTGGCGGATGTGCACCTGACCGTTGAGCAGGCACTGGAAGACCACGCACTGATGATGCACTATGTGGTGCGCATGCTCTGCGCCGGCCTGATACACGGCGACCTGTCGGAATTCAACGTGCTGGTGGACGCCTACGGCCCGGTGATTATCGACCTGCCCCAGGCCGTCGATGCCGCCGCCAATAACAATGCCCAAAGCATGCTGGCCCGCGATATTAACAATATGACCACTTACTACGGTCAGTACGCCCCCGAGCTGCTCACCACCCGCTACGCGGAAGAAATCTGGGCGCTCTACGAGGACGGCGAACTGCATCCTGACAGTGAACTCACTGGCCATTTCACCGACAGCAGCGATGCCGCCAATGTGGATGCGGTAATCGCGGATATCCGCGCCGTTCTGCAGGAAAACGAGGCTCGACAAGTACGCTTACGGGCGCGAGAAGAGGATGGTTAACAATGACAGGGTTATCACGTCACCACAGAAAAATTGAACATGCCTTTTGCCTCCCTGGCTTCTAAGGCAAACTCAAGACTATCCTTTAGGGCAACTCTATAAATTGCTTGCGGCCTCTGGCTTTCAGGCATTTTCTCCAGCTAGGCGCGCGATGCAGGCGGGCTGGTTGTCCCGTCGAAGCAGCGCAACGACGCTGGAG
>CBFGUT010000353.1:0-2916 GCA_965652265.1 uncultured Cellvibrionaceae bacterium
CCACCGCCGATGCCGACGAGCGCCTGCAGGCGAGCCTGCAGCATGTGGTGGTTACCTTCGATGCCGTCGAGGGACGTCGCATCTATGTGAACGGCGAATATACCGGTGACCTCGACCCCGAGGGCCCGGGCAACCTCAACGAATGGGATTCCAGTTACGCGCTGGTGGTGGGCAACGAGGTTTCCTCCGACCGCCTGTGGCGCGGCGCCATGCGCTTTTTGGCAATTCACAACCGCGCGCTCACGCCCGAAGCCATTGCCGCCAATTTCGAGGCCGGGGTCGGTGAGAAATATTTCCTACTATTCAATGTCAGCCATTTGATCGACATGAGCGAGGCCTATGTGGTCTTCCAGGTGCAGGTGTTTGACGACTACAGCTACTTGTTCAGCGAACCCTTCTTTGCCAGCCTCTCGGACGAGCCCGTACCCACGGTACCGGTGGAAGGTGTTCGCATCGGAATCAATGGTCGCGAAGCCATTGTCGGCCAGGTATTCGCTGCCCTTGAGACCGAAATTACCGCCGCTGATTATGTGGAGGGCAAACAGGATCTGTCGCGCCAGGGCGCGGTCATCGGCCTGGAGCAGGGGCCAGAGGTGGATACCTTTTTCCTCACCTTTGATCGCCTGGGCGAGCACCAGTTTGTGCGGGTGGAAGCCGAGCCCCCGACACCGCCGCCCGCTGCTGATATTCCCGACCAACCGCGCCTGGGCATCAAGACCTTTGCCGCCATCAATCAGTCGCTGGCGGCCATTACCGGTGTCAGCCCCACAGTGCCCGGCGTCAGTGCCACCTACGAGAAAGTGGAACAGCAGTTACCCACCCTGGCGCAAATGGAGGGCTTCCTCGCCGCCCAGCAAATGGGGATTACCCAATTGGCGGTAAGCTACTGCAACGCTCTGGTGGGCGATAGCCCCGGCGGCAGCGCGGCGCGCAACGCTTTCTTTGGCAGTTTCGACTTTAGTGCCCCGGCCACCACCGCCTTTAACAGCAGTGGCCGCAGCCAGGTCATTGACCCTTTGCTGGAGCACCTGGTGGCCGCCGAAGTGAACGGCCAGAGCCTGAACAGTCAACCCAGCCCAGCCGCGCTGCGCGGCGAGCTGAATAACCTGATCGACACCATGACCACCTGCGGCGGCAGCTGCCCCGCCGGTCGCACCTACACCGTGGTCAAAGCCACCTGCGCCGCCGCTCTTGGCAGCGCGGTGATGTTGATTCAATAGGGGAACACCATGCGCAAGAGAACTACACCCCTGCACCCGGATGCACCGCTCAAACTCAACAACCATGCCCGCCCAGTCACCCGCCGCGAACTGATCGCCCAGGGGTTCCGCACCGGTGGCGCCACGGTGCTGGGCGGCTCCATGCTGGGGCTGCTGGCCAACCCGGCACTCGCGGATCTATCGCCCGATATTATCGCCATGCGCAACGCCTGCGGTATTGCCACCCAGGGCGCGGGCAAGATTCCCTTTATTTGTTTTGATCTGGCCGGCGGCGCCAGTATGGCGGGCAGTAATGTGCTGGTGGGCCAGGGCGGTGGCCAGTTGGACTTTCTCAGCACCGCAGGCTACAACAAACAGGGTTTGCCGGGCGACATGACACCCGCCTCATCCACCACCAATTTTATCAACACCGATCTGGGTCTGGCCTTTCATACCGATAGCGGCATGTTGCTGGGTATTCAAGAAAAACTGGGCGCGGATCGCGCCGCCAATATCAACGGCGCCGTGATTCCCGCGCGCTCCGAAAACGATACCGGCAACAACCCCCACAACCCCATGTATGGCATCAATCGCGCCGGTGCCAATGGCTCACTGCTGGCTTTGATCGGCTCACGCAACAGCGATTCGGGCGGCAATTCACTGGCACCCATGGCGCTGATGAATCCCGAAGTACGGCCCACCAAGGTGGACCGCCCCAGTGATGTCAGCGGTCTGGTGGATGTGGGCGACCTGGTGAGCCTGCTCAACCAGTCGGATACGGTGGCGGTGATGGAGTCCATGGTGCGGCTGAGTAACGCCAAGCTGGGCGCCATCGACACCGGTAGCAGTCGCGATGCCGAGCTGAAGGAACTGATGCGCTGCGGCTATGTAAAAAGTGCCGACCTCGCCGATCGATTTGGCAACCCCTCCGCCATCGACCCCGTGGCCGACGCAGATATCGTCGGACCGGCGGGCATTTTCAGTTTTGACGAATTCGACAATGATGGTGAATTTCGCAAAACCGCCTCGGTGATGAAGCTGGTGATTAACGGTTACGCCGGCGCCGGCACCATTACCATGGGCGGTTACGACTATCACACCGGCGAGCGCGCAACCGGCGAGGCCCGCGACTTGCGCGCCGGCCGTTGTATTGGCGCCTGCCTGGAATACGCGGCGCGCGTCGGTGTGCCGGTAATGATTTACGTGTTCAGCGACGGCTCGGTGTTTTCCAACGGCATGCTGGACGAATCCGCGGGCGGGCGCGGCAAAGGCGTTTGGACCGGTGACAGCCAACAGACCGCCGCTTCCTATTTCCTGGTGTACAACCCCAACGGACGGCCGCAGATTATCGGGGGCTCGCCGGAAGAGCAGGCCATCCACCAGCAAATCGGTTATATGCGTCCCAGTGGCGACGTGGAGACCGCCTCCAGTCTAGCCGCCAACAACGTCAACCTGTTAGTGGAAACACTGATCCTCAACTATATGGCCCTGCACGGCGAACAGAGCCTCTTCCCCAGCCTCTTCCCCAGCCACGGCCTGGGCAACGCCAGCCTGATGGATCGCATGACCGCCATGCAGCCTATTTGTAATGGGGTGATTAGTAGTCCGGTGTGACCTGTAGATTGAGTAAGCCCCGCGCCACCCAACAGAATGCCTGACGCTGAACGCAGAACGCAGAACGCAGAACGCAGAACGCAGAAATTGGCTGGGAACTGTA
>CBFGUT010000354.1:0-2887 GCA_965652265.1 uncultured Cellvibrionaceae bacterium
CATGCCAGTTGGGGCGGCTATCCGCCCAATAACTTTTTTACCTCCATTGATCCCTTATTGGATGGCCTGCGCGATCGTCTGCCGGCACAGACATTTACCGCCGATCAAGTGGTGGGACCGCTCACCGAGGAATGGGCGCAGAAGCTGGGTCTGCCGGCTGGTATCGCTGTCGGATTTGGCGCCTTTGATTGTCATATGGGGGCCGTGGCCGCCCAGGTGCGCCCCGGTGTACTCACCAAGGTGATGGGCACATCCACCTGCGATATCACCGTGGCTCATAAGGATACCCTCGGCGACACCTGCGTGCGCGGCATCTGCGGTCAGGTGGAGGGATCGGTTTTGCCGGGCATGGTGGGGCTGGAGGCAGGGCAGTCCGCCTTTGGTGATCTCTACGCCTGGTTCAAGCAATTGGTTAACGGCCCCGCCTCTGACATTATCCGCCGGTCGTCGCAGCTGGATGAAAACGCCAAAAACCACTTACTGCGTGAGCTGGAGGAGCAGACGCTGCAGGCGCTCAGCGAGCAGGCGGCAAAATTGTCGCCCGGGCAAACGTCGGTGACGGCGCTGGACTGGGTGAATGGTCGGCGCACACCCGATGCCGATCAGACCCTCACGGGAGCTATCACCGGTTTGAAAATGGGCACCACGGCGGCCGAGGTGTTTCGCGCGCTGGTGGAAGCCACGGCTTTCGGTGCCCGCGCCATTATCGAGCGCTTTGTCAATGAAGGCGTGGCAGTGGCGCATGTGGTGGCCATTGGCGGAATCTCCAAAAAATCCGACTTTGTCATGCAGGTATGCGCCGATGTCTGGGGTTGCTCCATCGATGTGCTCGATAGTGATCAAAGCTGTGCGCTGGGCGCGGCCATTTTTGCCGCCGTGGCCGGCGGCGCCCATCCGGATGTGGAAACCGCGCAGCGCTGCATGGCTTCAAAGGTATTCAAAACCTATGGCCCGCGGGCTGAGGCGGCCACCGTCTATACCCGGCTGTATCACCGTTACCTGGCGCTGGGTCAATTCGTCGATGGGGGTGCGGCATGAGCTATCGCGAACTGCAGCGCCAGGCCTACGAGGCCAATATGGAATTGGTGGCGCGCAATCTGGTGGTTTACACCTTCGGCAATGTGTCGCAAGTGGATCGCAGCCGCGGCGTTATGGCCATCAAACCCAGCGGTGTGGATTACCAGGCGCTCAAGCCCGAACAGATGGTAGTGGTGGACCTGGACAATACCATTGTCGAGGGCAAGCTCCGGCCCTCGTCGGACACCAAAACCCATACCTATTTGTACCGGCACTTTGAGTCCATTGGCGGCGTCACCCACACCCACTCCACCTATGCCACCGCCTGGGCCCAGGCGCAGTTGGATATTCCCTGTTACGGCACCACCCACGCCGATTTTTCTCACGGCAGCATTCCCTGCACGGCGGTGATGAGTGACGCGCAAATCCAGCGCGACTACGAAGAGGAGACCGGCGTGCAGATAACCGACTGCTTCACCGGACGCGACCCCGACGCCATGCCCATGGTGATTGTGGCGGGTCACGCGCCTTTTACCTGGGGCGTGGATGCCGCCAAAAGCGTTTACCACGCGGTCATTCTCGAAGAGATCGCGCGTATGGCTTATCTGACACGCGCCATCAATCCCCAACAGGTAGCGCTCAAGCAGGCCATTATCGATAAGCATTATTTTCGCAAACACGGCAAGCACGCCTACTACGGACAAGACACATAACATTAATCGAGGTTGTTATGAAAATTTATGGTGACAAGGCAATCTGGTTAATCACCGGCTCCCAGCATCTGTATGGCCCCGGTGTGCTCAAGCAGGTGGCCGAAAACAGTCAGCACATTGCGGCGGGGCTCACCGCCTCTGACTATCTGTCAGCCACGGTGGAAGCCGGTGGTGTGGTAACCACGCCGGAGGATATTCTGGCCGTGTGCCAACAGGCCAATAGCGATGAAAATTGTGTGGGCGTGATTTTGTGGATGCATACCTTCTCGCCCGCCAAAATGTGGATCGGCGGCCTGCAGGCCCTGCGCAAACCTTATATGCACTTGCACACCCAGTTCGGCGCCGAGCTGCCCTGGGCTGATATCAATATGCACTATATGAACCTCAACCAGAGCGCCCACGGCGATCGCGAGTTCGGCTATATTGGCACCCGCTTGCGCCAGGAGCGCAAGGTGGTGGTGGGCCACTGGCAGGACGCGCGGGTACAACAGCAAATCGACAGCTGGATTCGTGTGGCCATGGGCTGGCACGAGGCCCATCATCTGAAAGTAGTGCGCTTCGGCGACAATATGCGGCAGGTGGCCGTGACCGAGGGCGACAAGGTGTCGGCGCAAATCCAGTTCGGTTACGAGGTGCATGCCTATGGATTGGGCGATCTGGCGGCGAGTTGCGACAGCGTGAGCGATGCCGATATCGCCGCACAAATCGAAGTCTACATACAGGACTATACCATTGCCGACAGTTTGCTGAACGACGCCGAGCAGCTGGCCATGTTGCAAAACGAAGCGCGCCTGGAGCTGGGCATGGAACGCTTTATGGAAAAGGGTGGCTTTAAGGCCTTTACCAACTGCTTTGAAAACCTCACCGGTTTGACCGGCCTGCCGGGTCTTGCGACCCAACGGTTAATGAGCAAGGGCTATGGCTACGGGGCGGAGGGGGATTGGAAAACCGCCGCCATGAACCGGATTGTCAAGGTGATGAGTCGCGGTCGCAGTGGTGGCACCAGCTTTATGGAGGACTACACCTATCACTTCGGCTCGCCGGATCAGGTATTGGGTGCGCATATGCTGGAGATCTGCCCCAGCATCGCGGGGGGCAAGCCGCAGGTCGAGGTTCACCCGCACACCATCGGTATTAAAAAGGATATTGTCCGCCTG
>CBFGUT010000355.1:0-2855 GCA_965652265.1 uncultured Cellvibrionaceae bacterium
AGCGTTCAGCGTTCAGCGTTCAGCGTTCACCGTTCACCGTTCACCGTTCACCGTTCACCGTTCACCGTCATTTAACAACCTATCCGCCGCCAGCGCCAGAAACATAAAGTTACTGGCGCCGCCACCCAGCACGTATTCGGACTGCTGCCACAGGTAGGGGAATTGTTTGAGTTCCGGGAAGTCCGGGCCCACCAGTGCGGTGCCCACAATCACACCACCGGGCACATAGCTGTAGTCCATGCGGGTGATACCGTAGGCCGATGTTTTGGAGCGCGCGCCCACACCCGAGGCGTAGGACTGGTTGTTGGAACCGGGATTAGTGCCCAGCACATAGTGCACAATATTGAGCAGGTACTCCTTGCCGAATTCCTCCGGAAATGCCTTGTGCAGGAAGTAGTGGGACACGCCCTGATGTTGAAGAGTCCAGCCGCGCCCCCACAGTTGCATTTCAAAACTCAAACCGTAGGGGGTATCGCTCATGCTGTTTTCAATATCGGCGTAAAACTTCGCCGCTTCAGAGCGCATGGCCTGGGTCAGGCTGTCATCACCCAGTTCGTGAATCACCCGCGCCACGGACCAACCCACACGGCGGAAGTTGGCGAGGATAAACTCGCGCTCGCCGACAATATAATCGCGAAATTCGCGCTCGCCGCCGGTGGCCCGAAACAGCTCCACCGCCGCCTGCAGTTTATTGCCGCGCACGTAATCATTGTCTACCGGGCGTTCGACGGCCCACAGTTCCCGCGCTGTTTGCAGAGCCTCCTCGGCACGCGTTTCGCTGTAGTCGCGCATGGGGCCGACACTGGCGGCAATATTGCCGATGGCATCGAACTCTCGCGCGGGGTTTTCCTCGGTGAATACCCAGCGGTCATCGGGCAGACCGGAGCGGTTACCCTGCTGTTCCAACTCACCGAGTGAAGCGTCGTAAACGCGATTATCCGTCTGCCCGGAAAAATCCCCGCCCATCACATACTGGCTGAGGGTGGGGACAATAATGCCGCGATACAAACGTCCCAGTGCCTGGTAGCCACCCACCACCGTGAGCAGGCCGTGCTCAATCTGTTGCAGAATATCCGGCTGGCCATCCGGCTCGCGAATTTCCACCAGGCGACGGCGCTGGTCGATCAGCGTGTTGTCGTGTTGCAGATCGAACTCATCATAGGCGGCACTGAGAATAAACACCTCGCCCGACTGGGATTCAATACGGAAATCCTCGTCGCCGGCATCGTACCAGCCACCCTGAGCCAGGCCAGGCACATGTTCACCCGGCGCAAATTTTGTCAGCGTAGACGGGCCCTGCACATAACCGTCAAAGTGATTGATATCCACCGGCGCCATCAGCGCATCGTCCAGGTGACTGGCGTCGTGCCAGAGCTTGTATTTTTCCTTGACGCGCATATGCCCCATTTGAATGGGCAGAAAATATTCCAGCGTCGGCTGCCACACATTCTGGTCGTAGACATTGTCGGCAATGCGGAAGGGCTCGCCCTCAATATTACCCAGCTTCAGTTGATACATCCCCTCGCGGCTCACCTCGGAAAAATCGAAGTGATAGTAGCGATAGCGCAAAAAGTCGCCCCACTCGCTCAGGGGTTTTTCCAGTACCACCTCATGCTCGCCATCGGCACCCAGACGCAACAGTTGCATGGATTGGCGAATGGTGTCGTTGGGGTCGGTTTCAATCACCGCCACTTTTTCCTGTTGCGGGTGATAACCCACCATGGAGTGCTGAATCACCGGCTGATACACCCAGTCGTCAATCACATGCGGCTTAATGGTCCAGGCGATGGCATTGTCGGTGGCCCCGGCGGCCACGGTGGAACGCACCACAAACCAGCCGTTCTGGTGCTGCACACGGCCATCCAACAATTCCAGTTCGCCCTGATGCGATTCAATCACCAGCCGCATTTCATCCACCTCCGGCGCCACGGCCAGGCGCTTGCCGGTGGCCAGGGGGGCGGCTTGTGCGCGATGGTTTGCCAGCGGGCGCAGGCCCTTCAACTCACCGGTGGGTACAATTTGCGGGTCGGGCTCGCTGCCCGGCTCCACCGTCACACTGTAGGGCTGGCGCGGAAAAATACCGGTGGCATCGTCCATCAACCAGGACTTGCCAAACAGGTCGGCGGGGTAAAGTTCCAGCGTAAAGCCCACCTTGCCCACCCACTCGGGCGGCAACGGCTCGTCCAGATCCACGCGCACATGCACACCCTCTTCGTCGCTGCTGACGACCAGGTCATAGGCCAGCTCCAGGTCGGGATACTCCAGCGGGTTAAAACCCACCCGATGCTGCTTTTCATCCGGGTAGCTCAGGCGTGCGCGAATTTCGCCGCGCTCGTGGTCCACCTCGCGTTCCAACAACTTGGGTACCGGCGACCACTGCCCCGGTGTGGCTTCCAGGCGCAAATCGCCGTTGGTGGCAATGCGGTTGCCGTGGCTGACAATAATCACACCGCTCTGGTGACTCTCGGGATAGGTATCCTCGAAAACCATCACCCCCACACCGCGGTTCTGAAAATAGTCGCGCGCATTGAGTTCGAAACTCCGATCGGCGGCGGGAGAGGATGAACGGGGTTGACTTTCACAGGCCAACAAGAGGCTGCTGGCACAAAACGTCAGGAGTAAGGTCAGTCTTGGGGTCATGGTGGCTCCGAGGTTTTTTTTTAGATGTACCCTTTATCAACGGAACCATAATCGGGCGGCGGGCAAGCGTCAAACAGCCAGGGACTTCATTACACGCCTTTACGCTTTGGGTGGCAAAATCCTTACACGGATTAACGTTAACGATAACAAAAACGCCCGCTGACGCGGGCGGGCGGATCAACCGTTAATGGCAATACGTTTTGTCTCGCTCTGGG
>CBFGUT010000356.1:0-2830 GCA_965652265.1 uncultured Cellvibrionaceae bacterium
CATAGGCATCCACCAGACCACCACTGACCACGGCGACTCGGCGCACACTGATATTCTCGCCAATTTTCTGAACCAGCGACTCGCGGGCCGACTCCAACTCGCCAGCCATCAGTGCGGCGACATCGGTTTGCTTGTCGGCAAAGGCCTTATCCAGCACCTGATTGACGAAACCCAGGAAACCCTCGTCGCGGGCCACAAAGTCGGTTTCACTATTCACTTCCACCACCACGGCGTAGCTGTTGTCGTCGGCCACCTTGGCCGCCACCACACCGTCGGCCGCCGTGCGACCGGCCTTCTTGGAGGCTTTCAGGCCGCTGGCCTTGCGCAGGTTTTCAATGGCCAGTTCCACGTCGCCGTCCACCTCGGCCAGCGCCTTTTTACATTCCATCATGCCCAGACCGGTGCGCTCGCGCAGTTCTTTTACCAGTGAAGCTGAGATAGCTGCCATGTCTCTATCCTCTAGAATTGTCTCACAATGTCTTAAAAATGATTAAAAAAGGGCGAGTGACTCGCCCTTTTTCGCGGTTACCAACAAGGGGCCTTACTCGGCGGCCGCCTCGCTGTCAGCGGGCACGTACTCGTCTTTGTTGGGCACGGACTGCGCCTGGGCGGCGCCCTCGGCACAGGCATCGGCCACGGCGGTCACGTACAGGCGAATCGCGCGAATAGCGTCGTCGTTGCCGGGAATCACATAATCGATACCGTCGGGATCACTATTGGTATCCACCACGCCGATGACCGGAATACCCAGCTTGTTGGCCTCGGCAATCGCGATGCGTTCGTGATCCACGTCGATCACAAACAGGGCGTCGGGCAGACCCGGCATATCCTTGATACCACCGATGGAACGCTCCAGCTTCTCCATGTCGCGAGTGCGCATCAGCGCCTCTTTCTTGGTCAGCTTGGCAAAAGTACCGTCCTGGGACTGGGCTTCCAGATCGCGGTAGCGACGAATGGAGGCGCGGATGGTCTTGTAGTTGGTGAGCATACCGCCCAGCCAGCGGTGGCTGACATAGGGCATACCCACGCGCTCGGCCTGCTCTTTAACAATCTTTTGCGCGGCGCGCTTGGTGCCGACAAAGAGGATTTTTTTCTTCTGGCTGGCCATTTGCTTGACCAGTTCCAGGGTCTCGTTAAAGGCCGGAACCGTGTGCTCGAGGTTGATAATATGAATTTTGTTGCGGGCGCCGAAGATATAGCGGCCCATTTTGGGGTTCCAGTAGCGGGTCTGGTGACCAAAGTGCACACCAGCCTGCAACATATCGCGCATGCTTACGTTAGGCATCATCTTTTCCTTTCGGGTTAGGCCTCCATATACCCCACCGACCAACCTCCGAAGAGGCACCCAGGGCAGTGTGACGGTATATGTGTGACGTTAAGTTAATTCACCCGCCACTGGCCGGGGCCAACAGCGGGAGGCGCGCTTTATACCATATTGGCGGGGGAATGGGAAGCGAGGAACGTCGGATGTTAAGAATTTAGCGTCAAACGTCTGACTTCAGACCTCCGACACGTTTTCCCGCCTCGCCAGGGTATCCAGCGTATGAATCACGCCGCGCAGTTCTGCCAGGCCACGCATGCGGCCGGCGTAGGAGTAGCCGGGATTGATGCCCGGCTTGCCGATCTCCTCTCCCATCAGGTGGCCGTGGTCGGGGCGCATGGCGATGGGCGGCAGGTTGCTGCCCTCGCGCTGACGGCGGCGCTCTTCAGCCAGCAGAGCATCAATCAGCCCCACCATATCGTTGTCGCCATCCAGATGCTCCGACTCGTAGAAGGAACCGTCCGCCTCGCGCTTGATATTGCGCAGGTGGACAAAGTAGATGTGCTCGCCAAATTCGCGAGCCATGGCCACCAGGTCATTGTCGCCGCGGGCACCGTAGGAGCCGGCGCACAGGGTCAGGCCATTGGCGGGACTGGCCGCCGCCGCCAACAGTGCGCGGGCATCCTCAGCGGTGGACACCACGCGCGGCAGCCCGAACAGGGAAAAGGGCGGGTCGTCCGGATGAATGGCCAGGCGCACCCCCACCTCCTCGGCCACCGGTACCACCTCGCGCAGGAAAGCGAACAGATTGGCGCGCATGCCCTCCTCACCCAAGGCGATAAACTGGGCAATGGCGGCGCGAATACCCTCGCGGTCATAACTGCCCTCGCCGCCCGGTAAGCCGGCGATAATATTTTTTTCCAGCAGCGCCTTCTCCTCGTCACTCATGGCCTGCAAGCGCTGGCGCGCCCGCTCCAGCACCTCGGAGTCGTAGTCGCCCTCGGCACCCTCGCGCTGGAGTATATAGACGTCATAAGCGGCAAAATCACTCATCTCAAAGCGCAGCGCCTGACTCTGGTTGGGCAGACTGTAGGCGAGATTGGTGCGAGTCCAGTCCACCACGGGCATAAAGTTGTAGCAGACATCGAATACCCCGCAGGCGGCCACATTGCGGATGGACTGTCGGTAGTTGTCGATGTAGCCCCGGTAGTCCCCCGTGCGCGTCTTGATATCATTGTGCAGCGGAATGCTCTCAATCACACTCCACTCCAGGCCCGCCTCTTCGATCATCCGCTTGCGCGCCATAATCTCCTCCACCGGCCACACCTCGCCGGTAGGAATATGGTGCAAGGATGTGACAATGCCCGTGGCCCCCGCCTGGGCGATATTGCGCAAACTCACAGTGTCATTGGGACCAAACCAGCGCCAGGTCTCTTTCATGGTTTACCTCATGGATGAAGGGGGGATGATATGGGGGAATTCTAGCACGAAGCCCTGGCAGGTACAGCGGGCAGACGGGGAACGGGGAACGGGGAACGGGGAACGGGGAACGGGGAACGGGGAACGGGG
>CBFGUT010000357.1:0-2817 GCA_965652265.1 uncultured Cellvibrionaceae bacterium
TTCAGCCCCCGGCGAATTGCCGATTTTATGATGGAAAAAGACCAGTTGTTTGCCCAGGTAACACTGGACGAGGATGAGTTTGCCATCTACCGTCAGGTCTATCAGCGGCTGACACTGGATGCACCTGAACCGGACCTGGTGATTTATCTGCAGGCACCCCTCTCCGTGTTGCAGGCTCGGGTGCGCAATCGCGGCAACCCCATTGAACAGAATATCAGCGATGACTACTTGCAGACCTTGAATGAAGCCTATACGCAGTTTTTCCACTACTATGACAAGTCGCCACTGTTGATTGTCAATGCCCAGGACTTGAACTTGGCGGATAACCGCGAGCACTTTCAACAGTTAGTGGAATATATTGTGACCATTAAAAGTGGCCGACACTATTACAATCCCGCCCCAGCCCTCTAGAGTCGATACCATGCCTTATATACAAACCGATAACGCCGGTGGACTGGAAAAAAAAGTGACCATCAATACCTTGAGTCGCTATAAAGGCGCCGAGAAATTTGTGGTGGTCTCCCTCTATGATGCGCCCATGGCGGCAATGGCGCAAAAGTGTTCCATTCCGGTGGTATTGATAGGCGACTCATTGGGCATGACGGTTCTCGGCTATGACAGTGTGGTGCCCGTGACCATGGAGCAGATGATCTACCATATTGAAGCGGTGGCTCGGGGTAATGATAAATCCCTGATCATCGGCGATCTGCCATTTATGACCTACGCAACGGCTGAACAGGCGCTGGCCAATGCCACCCGGGTGATGCAGGCCGGCGCCCATATGGTCAAGCTGGAGGGCGGGGCCTGGTTGGTGGATACCGTGCAAATGCTCACCGATCGCGGTATTCCCGTGTGCGCGCATTTGGGGTTGACGCCGCAATCGGTTCATAAGCTGGGAGGCTTTCGGGTGCAGGGCCGGGAAGAGGAAAAAGCCCGGCAGATACAGGCGGATGCCCAGGCCCTGCAGGCGGCCGGTGCGGATCTGTTGGTTCTGGAGTGTATACCCGCCAATCTGGCTCGGGATATCACCCGCGAGTTGACGATTCCTACCATTGGCATCGGCGCCGGCGTGGACACCGATGCCCAGGTGCTGGTGATTAACGATATTCTCGGGCTGACGCCTCAACCTCCCAAGTTTTCCAAAAATTTCCTCGAAGAGGCGGGCGATATACCCGGCGCCCTGAAAAAATATCGCGATGACGTGATCGCCGGTCGCTTCCCCGGCCCGGAGCATATTTTTGGGTAAGGCTCGGCTGTTTATTTTAATTTCTTAAATCTTTTCTCGTACTCGCGTCTGAGTGACATGTCCGGGTAACGTTTGAGCATATAGACCACCAGTTGGCGGGCCTTGTCGGGCTGCCCCAGTGGTCCTGCCAGTGTATCGGCCAATAGCAGGTAGGCCTCAGGTAAATGTGCATCGGCGGCGTGAGTCTTGTGAGCGTTGCCCAGCAACTGGGCGAGTGCACGATGTTGTTTGGCGCGTTTGAGCGCGGGTGCCAAGGCAAGCACTAGTGATAGCGAGGCCGGGCGATAATCGGGTAGTCGTTGCAGGGTGGTGAGAACGACATCGGCGGCCTGTTGAGCTCGTTTGTGATCGAGTAATAGTTGTGCGTAGTAGTCCGTGTGGCGGGGCAGGTGCTTGTCATCGCCCATCTCCAGCAACAATGCCTGATATTGGTGGTGGAGGTCGGGGTCGTCACGGCAGATATCCAGCAAGTCGCGCAGGGTTTGCCGGGCTCGCTCCAGCTCTCCGCGCTTGCGCAGTACCAGCACGGCACCCAGCACCTGGGCCCGGCGAAAGCGGGTTTCGTCAAGTGTGCTGATCTCGGTATCATCCTCATCGATCAGGCCGATTTCATCCCGGTATTGGAACAGGGCGTAACCCATCAGCCCGTAGGTGATAAAGGAAAAATAGGCCCCCAGGGCGACATTGGCGGTCAATACCCATTCCTCGGGGACCTTGGGAAGTACCAGGTAATTAAGCAGCGAGGATAGCCCACCGAGCAATAGCAGGAACACCCATAACAGTAGATAGGACAGGCCCATGGCGCTTATCACCTGCCACCAGAGCCCGAGATTGACGGCGCTCAGCAGAGATTTGGTCACCGCCAACAGCATGATCATAACGGGATAGACAAAAATAAGCAGGAACGATACCCCCAGCGCCAGGCGGGGGTCAAAGAGGAAGGCAGCGGCAATGCTGCCTTCAAATATCACATGCAGCAGAATACACTTCAGCAGCAAATAGTGAGTATCGCTCTTGATAATCTCCAGCAGGCTGGGCGGCCATCGGCGTCCAGCGGCACGTTCGGCGAGTACGGCGAAAAAATATTTCACTGTCATCAGTGTCCAGACCAGCAGCCAGAGCAAGGAGGGTAAGCCACCCCCCAGCGCCCACACCCCCCCGGCTCCCAGCGCGATGATCAACAGGGCGTTGAAATGCAGGGGATAGGCAAAGAAATAGGGCAGTTTGTGCCAGAAAGGAGGCGCCAGCGCGGCATCACTGGTACTCATCAGATCCGCATGGCAGAGAATGCAGCGGGGCCCGTCGCGCCCCCACAGGGGATTGTGACCATCGGGAATGCAGGTATCACTGTAGTGGGTATTGCAGTGAGGACAGAGCCATGTGGCCCGGGCCTTGGGGACAAAGTCGCAGCTGTGTTTTGCCATAGCCATACCCGGTGGTCGCGGGAATTGGTCGGAGCGAGAGGATTCGAACCACTCCCACGCCTACACTATTTTCCACAATACTATAAAAATCAATGGGTTATGGTCTTTTTAACCCACATAAAAACACATAAAACCACACTAAAAGGG
>CBFGUT010000358.1:0-2805 GCA_965652265.1 uncultured Cellvibrionaceae bacterium
GTACCGCGTACCGCGTACCGCGTACCGCGTACCGCGTACCGCGTACCGCGTACCCCGTTACAACACCGACATCGGCATAATTTGCCGGTCGTTGCTGGCTTCGTTGTCGCTGGTTTCCTGTGGGGTGGGTTCGCTGGCGTCCATCATTGCCAGGCGGCGCTGCTCCTGCAGGTCGTGCCAGGCGATGATGTCCTGGAAGCGGCGGATATTGCGCACATAGTCCACCGGCTCCCAGCCGCGGGCGTAGCCGTAGCGGGTGTTGCGGTAGTACTGGCGTTTGGCCAGCAGTGGCAGGTGTTCGGCCACATCCTCCCAGAGGTCGGGGTTGCCGCCGTGGCGCTCGGTGAGTACACGGGCGTCCTCAAGGTGGCCCATGCCCACGTTGTAGGCCGCCAGGGCGAACCAGGTGCGGTCCGGGTCGGTGATGCGCTCGGGGATCCGATCGTAGAGGTTGCGCAGGTAGCGGGCGCCACCGAGAATGCTTTGGGCGGGATCGATACGGTTTTTGATACCCATTTCCCTGGCAGTGGTCAGGGTGAGCATCATCAGCCCGCGCACACCCGTGTGTGAGCGGGCCTTGGGATTCCAGTGGGACTCCTGGTAGCTCACGGCTGCCAGCAGGTGCCAGCTCAGACCCACTTCCTCGGCGGCGGCCTGCAGTTGCGGTTGCCATTCGGGCAGGCGCTCTTCCAGGCGGTGGGCGAAGAGCAGGGCGCCGCCGGGGCTGACCGGGTTGCTGTCTTCAAAAAATTCCGACACCAACTGATCCAGAGTTCCCTGTTCCTGCAGTTGTTCCAGATAGGCCTGGGCACGGTCGTAGAGGCTGCTGTCATCCCGCCAGGGGAAGGCCCAGCCGAGGGATTCCGGTTCGCCGATTTCAAAGGCGGCGCGGGCGCGGGGAAAGACCTGGCGATTGATATGCAGGGCATTGGAATCGACGATGGCATAGTCGATTTCACCCCGGTGCACGCGCTCGATCAGATCGATCATTTCCAGGTTGGGCTGTTCGCGCCAGGCGAGATCGGGATAGTCGGCCTGCAGTTCGGTCAATCGCTCGGCGTGAGAGGAGCCGGCAATCACCAGTATGTCCTTGCCGATAATATCCTCAATGCTCTCGGGCGTGGGGGTATTGTGGTTGTAGATCAGCTGCTGGGTCACCTCCAGGTAGGGGCGGGTGAACTGCACCCGCTGCTTGCGCACCGGAGTGATGGTCAGCCCGGCGGCGGCGAAGTGCGCCTCGTCGCGGGCCACCTTGTCCAGCATGGTGGTGAGGTTATCTTCGTCTTCCAACACCAGCCGCACGCCCAGATAATCGGCGAAGCCCTGCAGTAAGACGTATTCGAATCCGGTAGTGCCATTGGGACCCTGGTAGTAGGTGGTGGGTCCATTGCGGGAGAGGACACGCAGCTCGCCGGCAGCGAGGATGTTTTCCAGTGTTGTGGGCGGGCGACTGCTGCTCAGGTTCAGTGCCAGAGCAATCAGCAGTAGCCCGAACAGCGTTCGTCGGAAAGAGAAACGCTGTTTGAAGCGGCGCACTGACAATGGGTGATGACCCGGTGCCATGGCTGACTCCTCGGTTGGCCGGCACAAGTGGCTTGTGCCCAGATTAAACCCGGATTGGGAACTGAGTCTCAAAATCCGGCTCCGTACAAAATTTGCGCGATTCTACCGGTAATCCATGTGATCCGCCAGATTGTAAAACATGGCATTTTGTAGTAGGCCTGATCAAATTTTAGACGCCTGAATCCACACAGTCCAGAATCTTTTCGCTATAGCCGCCGCCTTGGAGTGGCGCGGAAGGCATAAGTGCCCCGCTGCGTAAAAAATGGTCGCAGTAGCTGCCAGCGACGAGTAGATCAAGTACAATGGCGCCCCTTCTCAAGGGCACCCCTGGCTCTGTACGCCGTCCCGGGGGTGTCGGATCGGTCTCGATCACGAATCTGAAGCTGCTACTGAGGTTGCCACTGACTATGCTCATTTTGCCTGGCGCGACTGCTCTGAGTCCTTTTCGTACCCAAAAACTGCTCACCAGCCTGCAACAGGTGGCTCCCGGAATTTCCGGCGTCAGCGCCGCCTATACCCACTTCGCCGATCTGGCCGCCCCCCTGAGTGAGGGCGAACAGGCGGTATTGGCGCAATTGCTGACCTATGGACCGCGTATGGACTCACTGCCCAGCAGCGAGGGTGAACTGTATCTGGTGGTGCCGCGTTTCGGCACTATCTCCCCCTGGTCCTCCAAGGCCACCGATATCGCCCACAACAGCGGCTTGTTCCAGGTGAACCGCCTGGAGCGGGGTATCAGCTATCACCTGCAGGGGAGTATCGCCGAAGGCGAGCATGCGGCGGTGGCGACACTGCTGCATGATCGCATGGTGGAAACGGTGCTGAACAGCCTGGAGGCGGCGGGAGGCCTGTTTGACCACGCCGAGCCGGCTCCCTCCACCCAGGTGGATATTCTCACCGGCGGTCGCGAGGCGCTGGTGCAGGCCAATGGCGACCTCGGCCTGGCCCTGGCGGATGACGAGATCGACTACCTGGTGGAAAACTTCACCGCCCTGGGGCGCAACCCGGTGGATGTGGAATTGATGATGTTTGCCCAGGCGAACTCTGAGCACTGCCGCCACAAGATTTTCAATGCCAGTTGGACCCTGGACGGGGTGGAGCAGCCGCACAGCCTGTTCAAAATGATCAAGAATACCTATACCCAGGGCGGCGACAATGTGCTCTCGGCCTATGCGGATAATGCCGCGGTGGTGGCCGGCCCCGAGGCCGGGCGTTTCTTTCCCGATGCCGACACCGGCGAGT
>CBFGUT010000359.1:0-2791 GCA_965652265.1 uncultured Cellvibrionaceae bacterium
CCAGCGATCCTGCGGCGGCAGAAATATGGGTCACCAACATGGCCATGGCGGCATCGCCATTGGCGGCCAGAGCGCTACCGCCGTTAAAGCCGAACCAGCCTACCCACAGCATACCAGCACCTGTCACGGTCATAGTCATATTGTGAGGTGGCATGGGTGTGGTGTTGAACCCATCTCGCTGCCCCAGCACCATGGCTGCCACCAGAGCCGCCACACCAGCGGTAATATGCACCACCGTACCACCGGCAAAATCCAGTAAACCCCAGGCGCCCAAAAAGCCGCCGCCCCATACCCAATGGCACACCGGCACATAGACAGCCAACAACCACAGCGAAGAAAAAATCAACATGGAGGAAAACTTCATGCGCTCGGCAAACGCACCGACAATCAGTGCCGGGGTAATGATGGCGAAAGTCATCTGAAAAAGTGCAAACAGCGACTCGGGAATATCACCCCAGAGAGTCTCCTCGCCCATGCCGGCAAACATGGCGCGACTTAAATCACCGATATAGGCATTGCCCTCGCCAAAACTCAGACTGTAGCCCACGATTAACCACAGCAAGGAGGCAATACAGGCGATGGCAAAGCACTGCATGAGCACCGAGAGGATATTCTTTGCACGTACCAGGCCACCATAGAACAGGGACAGGCCTGGCAGGGTCATAAACAGCACCAGCGCCGTGGCCGTCAGGATCCAGGCCGTGTTGCTGCCGTTGAGTTCATCGGCAGCCGCGACCGGTGCCAGACACAAGAGTGCCACTCCCCACCAGGGGGTCAGTTTGCGTACAGGAAATTGCATGGAAACTCCTTGAAAACAATGGCCGACACCCTGCACCAGAAAATGGCTTACTCTGGCGAGAGCGAATCAGCACCGCTTATTATTTGTGCGTGAGCACGCGCAAATGCACGATTTATGCCCATTATTTTTTACATTAATATTCAAGGAGTTAGGATTTTTTGGCGTGAGAAAGCACAGCAAAAGCGCCCCTTAATGGGGCGGCAACCTAGGCTGTGGCACCATTTCGGTGCTATTCGGCCGCGGTAGCGCACCAATTCGGAACGACTATTTTATCCACATCCAAATAGCGGCGGCTATCATAAACAGATTCTCGGTGAGGGAGACCACACCCAGGGGGACGTTGCTGTTGCCGCCAACACAGGCGCACTTGAGTTCGCGTTTGTCGATATACACCGCCTTGAAAACGGATACCGCACCCACCACGCCAATAAACAGCGCAAAGGGCGACACCAGCCAGGCTGAAATACCGGCCAGCATGCCAATTCCCGCCCAGGCCTCAACAAAAGGGTAGACATAGGCATAGGGCGGTTTGCGCATCCCCAGCAGGTCATAGGTAATAAACTGATTGGAGAAGGCGTAGAGATCGCGCAACTTCTGGATGGCCAGAGCGCACATACTGAGCGCCACAAACAGCTCAATGACTGGGATAACAGCCAGCCCTGCGTAATAACGCCACACCAATCCCACCGCCATAAGAAAGCAGGTGAGGAAAATAGCGATCACCGGCGTGTAGGTGGTCCCCTCCTGCCCCGGCTTACCCAGCCCCAAGTATTCGTGAAGGGCATCGTAACCGCCGATGCGCTCGCCATCAATATAGGTCTGTGGTGTGGTTTTGACTCCCTCGCGCTGTTTAAAAGCCTCCACTTCCTCACGCGAGCGCAGAGGATTATCGTCCACCTCATAGCCCTTGCGCTTGAGCAGATCCTTACTCTTCAACCCAAAAGGGCAAATATGGTCGTCGCTTAGCATACGGTAGAGCGTGGCTTTCTTTGTCATACAACCTCTCCTAATCATGACACTTGCGGGTGAAGACCCAGTGTCAACGTTAGAGGTGTGGCAAATCAAGGGGCCAGCCCACAGCACAGCAAATCGTAGCTGCAGTAATCTGGTCCTATATAAGATTGAATAGGACCAGAGGACGGCGGCATTTTTTCTTCGCCGTGTGCAAGAAGGTAGGAATGGAGAGGCAATTTCCCGCTAGAGCGCCTTGAGCCAAAACACCATGGGCTTGTCGGTTTCAGCTGGCTGATCGATATCCTGCCAGCGATAGTGCGTGACCAGCTCCGGATGGCACCGATAGCCACGCCTTTGCCAAAACGCGTCCAGTGGCGTGTAGGAGTGCGGACGCAATGGATGATCTTCAGGGCGCTCCACCGCGCAGAAAGCCATGGTGTGAAAGCCACCCAAAGCGCGGGCATGGGCCTCGCGCTCGGCAAAGAACCGGCCGCCCAGCCCCCGACCCCGGTATTCGGACAAGAGTACGGACTCGCCACAGTAGAAAATACGGCTCAGGTCATATCCGGCCTGAACAAAAGGGCGCTGCATTTCCTCAGCTTCGTCTGCCAGCGGCAGGCCACTGCTGGCGCCCACCACTTCGCCACCCTGCTCTGTCAGTACCATGATACTGCGCTCACTGTTCACGTATTTTTGCAGGTATCGACGCTCGTAGTCTTCACTGCCCTCATACAAATAGGGAAATTCGCGAAAGACCGTAATTCTCAGCCTGGCGAGTGCTGGCAGATACGGACGCACTCGGGAACCAGACACAGAGCGGATAGATATATTCATAATATATACAATGCCTTAGGAAGGTTACTTGAAGTTGATTATCAATATTCCCTTCTTTTCCCTTACCCTACCTGCGGGTTGAGTATGGAGTGACAACGTGAAAAATAACAGGAACTATCGTAAGAAAGGTCTGGAGGATCGCGATCAATATCTAGCAGGCTGTTGAAAAACTATCTGCGTGGCCGCTACTGCGTTAAAATCAGG
>CBFGUT010000360.1:0-2774 GCA_965652265.1 uncultured Cellvibrionaceae bacterium
TCCGATAACGAACCGAGCCCTGGGAGCGGAAATCAACTCCCTGGAGCAGGTGGAGCCGGTGGATCCCGAAGAGCTCTACCTGCAACTGGCCAAGCTGCAGGACGCCATCGTGGACTTGCCTCTGGCGCCGCGTTACCAATACCGTTCGGGTGAGGCGGAGACCCCCGAGCCAGAGGCCGCCGAGGGTGTGTGGAATACCGTCAAGGCCAGTGTGCGTCGCGCCCTGAAAGCCCTGTCGGGCTATGTGCGCATACGCCGCCACGATCAGCCCGTGGAGCCGCTGTTGCCTCCCGAGCAGGCTCAATACCTGCGCGAAAATCTGCGGTTGACACTGTCCCAGGCCCAGCTGGCAGTACTGCAGGCTCAGCCCGGGATCTATCGCCAGAACCTGGAAAAGGCCCGGCAGTGGGTTGAGACCTACCTCAGTGACAGTGCGCAACGTCGGGACATGCTGGCACAACTGCAGGCGCTGCAGGAGCGCACCCTGGTGGCGGAGCCGGTGGCTCTGGGTGAGTCGCTGCGCCTGTTGCAGGCGCAATTGGCCAAGCGGGAGGCGCGGCAATGAAAAAGGGCCTGATACTCTTTGTCCTGGCGCTGATGGCGGGGGCCGCACTCTTTCCTCTGCTGCGCGGCGACAGCGGCTATGTGCTGCTGGCCTATGGCGCCACCACCGTGGAAATGAGTTTGCTCACCGCCCTCGTCCTGTGGGTAGGATTGACTTG
The DNA here is from genome assembly GCA_965652265.1 of uncultured Cellvibrionaceae bacterium. GTDB lineage: Bacteria > Pseudomonadota > Gammaproteobacteria > Pseudomonadales > Cellvibrionaceae > Gilvimarinus. The sequence goes on from CBFGUT010000360.1 coordinate 723, forward strand.
GGTAACGGTCAAAGTGTGGGGGTTGATTCGCGGCAGCCGCCGGCTGGTGGCCCGCCTGGGTAAGCCCGGTACCACCCGCCGCGCCCAGGAGCGCACCATGGAGGGACTGGTAGACTTTATCGAGGGCAACTGGCAGGCGGCGCGCAAGAAGCTGGTACGCTATGCCACCCGGTCCACTAGCCCGCTGGTAAATTACCTGGCGGCGGCACGCTCCGCCTATGAGCAGGGCGATGTGGATGGCGCCCTGTCGCTCTTGCATCAGGCCGAGCGGGCGCGGGACACCAGCCCGCTGGCGGTGGCCCTGACCCAGGCACGTATGCAACTTAACAGCCATAGCGATGAAAAGTGTCTGGCCACGCTCAAACGTATACGCCGCCAGGCGCCAGATCACCCAGTGGTTCTGGAGTTGCTGTTGCAGGTCTATCAGCGTCTGAATGACTACGACGCCGTTGAAGAGTTGTTGCCGGAATTGAAGCGGGCCGGTATTCGCCGGGGCGAAGATTACAGCGCCCTGGAAATGACGGTCTTCAGCCACCAACTGGTTGCAGCGCGCAAGCCGGAACAGAGCGACAGTCAGGCGCGCGCGCACCTGGAAGCGGTGTGGCAGCGTATGCCTTCGCGTCTGCACAAGCAGCCGTTATTGCGCGCCGCCTACGCCGAGGCGCTGAGCGACATTGGCGCCGATACCGAGGCCGAACCGCTGTTGCGCAAGAGCTTGCAGCAACACTGGGAACCGCAGTGGGTGGATCGCTACGGGCGCCTTCAGGGCGCCGATGCCAGGGCGCAGTTGCAACAATTGGAGCGCTGGCAGGCCGAGCGCGATCCGGACCCTGTGTTGCTGTGCGCTCTGGGTCGGCTGTGTCTGCGCAACGAACTCTGGGGTCGGGCGCGCGATTATTTCCGCGAGAGCCTGTCGCTGGAGCCCAATCCCGAGGTCTATGCCGAGCTGGGCCGCCTGCTACAGCAACTGGGTGAGGAGACTGCCGCCGCAGAGCTCTATCGCGAGGGATTGGCGCGACTGTCGCCGGCCCTGCCAGCCCTGCCGCAGCCCCGCGCAGCCATGCCATGACGACCCCGGTGGAGAATATCTTCGGCGCCATTCCCGCCAGTTTGCCCCAGGAGCTGGTGGAAACCCTGGCTTCCGGCGAAAACCTGCGTATCGAACGCATTGTCTCGCGCGGGCACAAGAGCCCGCCCGATTTCTGGTATCAGCAAGATGAGCACGAGTGGGTAGTGGTGCTGCAGGGGGCGGGGGAAATTCTCTGGGAGGATGGCCGCCGACGTCGTCTGCAAACGGGGGATTGCCAGCTGATTCCAGCCGGTGAACGCCACCGTGTCAGCTGGACCGAGCCGCAGGCAGATACTCTGTGGCTGGCTGTGTTCTGGCGGGAGGCGGAGTGAATCGCAAGCTGTTGCTCAATCTTATTCTCGGGCAGAGCGTCTTGACTGGGGTCGGTGTGCTGTTGTTGTGGCTCACACACACGGAATTCTCTCTGTGGGGCAACAGTGGTTATGCGGCGGCCATCTGGGGCGTGTTAGGCGCTGTGGGCAGCTATGCCCTGGTGTGGGCTTTGGCGCGTTCGCCCGGTGTATTTGGCGAACATCTGCGCCGGGCGGTGGATAAAATCGCGCCGCTGTTTCAGAACATGTCATGGTCGCTACTGATTTTCCTCGCCCTGCTGGCGGGAATCGGGGAGGAAATTCTCTTTCGCGCCTTTTTGCAGCAGTGGCTGGTGGAGCATACCGGCGCGGTTATCGGCATCACCCTCGCCACCGCTATCTTCGCCGGCCTGCACTACCTGAGCCTGCCCTACTGCCTGGTGATTTTTGTGCTGGGGCTGCTGATGGGCCTGGCCTACCACTTCACCCAAAGTCTGGTGTTAGTGATGGTCTGGCACAGCGTCTACGACGCCATCGCCCTGGGTGTGCTGGCCCGCTTTCCCGAGCAACTGGGTCGCCGCCCTGAACCGCCTCGGTAATAGGTTTGTTACTCGATTTAGTGATCTGCCACAGTAAATTTATCCAAACACCTTCTTTGCTCTTCGCTGGCGC
>CBFGUT010000361.1:0-2764 GCA_965652265.1 uncultured Cellvibrionaceae bacterium
AATGTCAATGGAGCGCTCCGCGAGGGGGACACACTCAAATTCACTGGAAAAACCCGACAGGGACTCGGGCGAACCCTGCAACAACAATACATCGCCAGCGCGAATCCGCGACGAACGCAACCGCTTGATGGTCTGTCGGCCCTGGCGGGAAATGGCCAGCAGATTAATACTGTAGCGAGTACGCAGTTGTATATCACTGGCGCTGCGGCCCAGCAATCGGGAACTGGGCATGGCGACCATTTCCTGCAGCAGGACTTCGCTATCGGATTTTTTTTCGTCCTCCTTTTCATGGCTATCGCCAGCACCTTGATCGGTTTTTTCCTCTGCGCGCTCCTCATCGTCCTCGATGGATTCCTCCAGCCGCAGACCGATAGCGGACAAGGCCGAAGAGAGAGATTCCGGATCGGCTTCGATCACCAGAATATCGCCCGCGTTGAGACGTTGATGGGGCTTGGGCGCTGTCACGCGATAATCGTTGCGTACAAAACCGACAATTTGCGCATCCGCCTCCAGCAGAATTTTCTCCAGCTCCTTGATGGTTTTGTTTTCCGCCTTGCTTTTTTCCGTCACCCGCACCTCGGTAAAGTAGGTACCGGTATCAAAGCTGTCCATGGCGGCCGATTTGCGTGCCGGCACCAAACGCCAGCCCAGCAGCGCAATAAACACAATACCCAGTAACGCCACGGGTACACCGACCATGGAAAAATCGAACATGGCAAAATTGCCCACGCCCACATCCGACCGGAAGCCGGAGACAATCAGGTTGGGCGGTGTACCGATAAGCGTGGTCATTCCGCCCAAAATGGTGCCAAAAGCCAGGGGCATCAGTATTCGCCCCGGCGGAATATTATTTTTACCCGACAACTGCAGTGCCACTGGCATCAGCAGGGCCAGAGCGCCCACGTTGTTCATAAAAGCGGATAGGAAGGCTCCCGTCATCGTCAGAGCGGCAATGGTCACCACCGGCCCCGCCGAGGAGGGAATAAGATGCCGGCTGATGGCGTTGACCGCCCCGGTTAATTGCAGCCCCCGGCTCAGTACCAGGACACAGGCCACGGTAATCACCGCCGGATGGCCGAAGCCACTAAAGGCTTCTTCAGCACTGACAAAACCGGCCACCACACAAGCCAGCAATGCACCCAGCGCCACCATGTCGTGCCGCCACACTCCCCACAGAAACATCACCAAAGTGGCGGCCAGAATAGCCAGAATAATGATTTGATCAGTAGACATAATTCCTGTGAGTCTCGGGTACTATTAAATGACGACTACCACTGCCGCTAAGCATTCGCCCACTGTGACACATGTTGTAACCGCTCGCGATCTTCCGTCAGTGGCAGTGCTTGCTCGGCGTGCTTGCCAGCATAGCGGGCCTGAGCCCGACTTGCCGGCGCCAAGGCTTCATCATCCAGGGCGGCCAAAGCCTGAAAGGCCTTTTGCAAGCGGATGGCGACTTCTATAAAACCTGCGCCATCGCGCGCCATGGCCCCAAAAGCGTCATCCAGCATATCCTCCACAGCCACAGCGGGTACAAACAGGCGGTCATATTCGACGGCCTCCTCGTATTCCTCCCGCGACCAGTCACTGAACAAGCGCACCAGGGTGCCGATAATGCCAATGGCAGTGCCCGGATCGTTAATACCCGGTGACAGGGCACGGCTGGCAATCTCCGACAGTACCACCAGACCAAAGCGCGGGTCATCGTCGAAAGTGCGATGATCCGCAATCACAAAAGTTTCCTCGACGGTTGCGGCCAGTTCACTGTGCAATGATCCTTCCACTTTGACCAATGGCTGGCCCGCACACACAAACGTGCCCGGCCTGGCCATCAGCGTTAACCGGCACTGGTGCTTCTCTGCCAGATCTTGCAGTTCCGCCATTTGCACCCGTTGCACATAGCCGGTCTGACGGCTGTACAGTGGCGTTCCCTGCGGCTCTCCCGCCAGCGGCACCCCACCCAGCGTGGGGCATTCTCGCGCGCGCTGTAGCGCTCTGGCGGTGGCCGCCTCCACCTTGGCGATAATGGTGCCCATGCGTCCCAGCCGCGCAATCCGGTCCATCCAGCGCACAAAGCTGGCAATGACGATCACAAACACCGCCACCGTCAACAGAAACAGGCAAAAGCGTCCCGCCTCGCCATAGTAATCGTTCAGCAGGGCGATCAGTGCCACCACACTGAAAATAAAGGCGCCCAGGAAAACCGACAGGGCGTTTTGCGAAACATCATCGGCCACCACCACCGTAAATGCCCGGGGTGTGGCGGCATTGCTGGCCGACGCATAGGCGGAGAGCATGGCGCCTACGGCGAAAGTGGCAATCACCAACATGCTGGCGGAGAGAATGGACAGAAGAGTCTCAATGGTATCCTGGCTCACATCCGGAACCCGCTCGACCCAGGCGAAAGGCTCCACTTGCCCGGCGGCAAACACCACCCCCACGGACAGCAGACACATTAGCAAAGGCTTGAGCCAGAGCCGCTCGCGCAAACGATTGGCATAAAAGCTCAACAGCGAGAGACTACCGGTTTGCAAACGCTTGAGTGTCGACATGGAGACCTCTGGTTCCGCTCGGGGCCGTTATGGCTGGTATTCTTCACCCGTCAGCAATGCCTTGCAGGCATCGCGGTAACGTCGGGAAAGGGGCATGTCATCGCCGTTGCGCAGGCGAATACTATAGTCCCCACTGTCCAGGGACTGGATATGCTCAATATAATGGATATTCACGATGCCCGATCGATGCACTCGACAGAAATTTGAAGGCAATC
>CBFGUT010000362.1:0-2759 GCA_965652265.1 uncultured Cellvibrionaceae bacterium
CCTCAACCGCCCCCTGTGGAACCACGAGAGCCGTGGCGGCGACCTGTTTGCCGGCGATGCCACCAGTGAGACCCAGTGGGGTGGCACCCCGGCCAGTATTGACTACGGGGTGTTCGAGCCGGGCATTCACTCCATTATTGTGGACCCACGCGACCCGAATCACCTGCATGTGGCGGTCTCCTCCGCCGGGGTACTTGAAAGTACCGACGGTGGCCAGACCTGGACCGGACGCAACCGTGGCATGCTTATGGACTACCTGCCCAACCCCGAGGCGGAGTGGGGCCACGACCCCCATTTTGTCACCCACTGCCCCGGCCAGCCGGACCACCTGTGGCAGCAAAATCACTGTGGCGTGTTTTACAGCAACGACGGGGCGCAGACGTGGAAGAAAGTCAGCGACCCGGAGGCCGGGGTACATTTCGGCTTCCCCATCGCCGTGGATGAGCGCGATGGTCAAACTGCCTGGGTCGTGCCGGCGCGAGCGGACTCCGCCCGCATGACCATCGACGGTGGCCTGTTTGTGGCCCGCACCGACAATGGCGGCCAGTCCTGGCAGGCTCTGCGCAACGGCCTGCCCCAGGAGCATGCCCACGACATCGTGCTCCGGCACGCTCTGGATGCTTCCGGCGACTGTCTGTGCTTTGGCAGCACTACCGGCAATGCCTATCTGTCGGAAGACCGGGGCGAGACCTGGCAGTGCCTGGGGAATAACTTTCCGCCCATTTACTCCGTGCGTTTCGGATAACGCCTATGCCCAAAGTGGAAATGACATCGCACCTCTACCGGTTCTTCCCGCAATTGGAGAACCGGGTTATCACCGTGCCTGCGGGTTCGGTCGCTGAGGTGCTGGAGGCCATCAACCTGCAGGCGCCCGGTTTCACCGATTACATCCTCGATGAACACGGTGCCTTGCGCCGCCATGTCAAGCTCTGCATCAACGACACCATCGTCATCGACCGCAAGACGCTAGCGGATCGCGTTGGAGAAAATGATACTTTGTTTATTTTTCAGGCGTTAAGTGGGGGTTAGCGCCGCAGTTGATTTAAGAGAGGCAGAGCTTTGCATTGGGTTATTGCCCCATGACTCTTCAACACAATCTCAGTATTATCGGTTCTGGAATACTCCGTAAACACCGGCAAAGGAAGACCCTCAATGACACGACAAATGTTGCGTACACGTTCATCACGGTGGCGATTGAGGCGGTGGTTATCGGGATTACTGCTGATATTAACTATTATCGGCGTCTACCACGTCTACAAGCCATTACCCGCCGGGGTAAGCCTTGAGGCGCCAGCGCAGCTTGCCACGGATGTGCGTTTCCTGACAGACACTACCTATCTCGATGCCGGTGGTGAGCGACAGACTGACCAAGAGATTTTCGACGAAGTGTTATCGATGATTGCCGGTGCACGCCATTTTGTGCTGGTGGACATGTTTTTATTCAACGACTTCCAGGGTGAAGTGGCCGAGGCTCACCGTGCTCTGTCCACCGAATTGACTGCCGCATTAATCGCCCAAAAGCAGCGCTATCCCGAAATCGCTATACAGGTGATATCCGATCCGCTAAACAGTGTGTACGGCGGCAGGCCGTCGCCGCAATTTGCTGAGCTGGAAGCCGCTGGTATTCCCGTCACCTTGACGGACCTTACGCGGTTGCGAGATAGCAACCCACTGTATTCGGCCATCTGGCGTCCGTTTATTCAGCCCTGGGGCAATAGCGAGGCGGATACCCTGCATAATCCCTTTGGCGAGGGGCGGGTGTCGCTGCGCAGCTATCTGGCACTGCTGAATTTTAAGGCCAACCATCGCAAGTTGATTATTGCCGACAGCGGCGAGCAACTGGCCGCACTGGTGACTTCCGCCAACCCTCACGACGGCAGCAGCGCTCACGGCAATGTGGCGCTGCGTTTTAGCGGCCCGGCCACCCGGGATGTGCTTGCCAGTGAGGCAGCGGTGTTGGCATTTTCCGGTGGGCCTGCGCCAGAACCCGATCTGGAGCCTGTAGAGCCCACCGCCAATGCCGACTTAACGGTACAGGTGGTGACTGAGCGCGCGGTGGAGCGGGCGCTACTAAACATCATAGATGGTGCCGAGGCGGGCGAGACGCTGGATGTGGCAGTATTTTATCTATCCGACCGGCATATTGTTCGCGCCCTGACGCGTGCAGCAGAGCGTGGTGTGGTTCTGCGGGTATTGCTCGATCCCAACAAGGACGCCTTTGGCCGCGAGAAAAACGGCGTACCCAACCGCCCCGTAGCTCACGAACTGACCCGCGCCGGTATCACCGTGCGCTGGTGTGACACGCACGGTGAGCAGTGTCACGCCAAGTGGTTACTGTACCGCGATGATGCTGGTAATGGCACCATGCTGCTCGGTTCCACCAACTTTACCCGGCGCAATTTGCACGATCTCAATCTGGAAACCAGTGTTATTCTGCGCGGACCCATGGATGCCGAACCCATGCAAGAGGGCAAGCGCTGGTTTGAAGATCAATGGCACAACCGCGACGGTAAACAGTACAGTGTAGAATATGAAACCTATGCCGATGAGAGCCTCTGGCATCGCGTGTTGTACCGGGCCATGGAGGGAACGGGTATTGGGACCTTTTAACGGATTTAATGGCCCCGCCTCGACAGGTTTGGGTTTGAGGTAGATTGGAGTATGTTGGGGTATGTTGGGGTAGGTTGGGTAAGCTCCGCGCCACCCAACGATCCCGCGCCACCCGACAGCATGTCGGACGCAGAACGCAGAACGCAGAA
>CBFGUT010000363.1:0-2732 GCA_965652265.1 uncultured Cellvibrionaceae bacterium
CGCCCATGCGCTCGAGGCCAATAAACGCAAAGGTTTTTTCGCCCAGGGTGCCAATGGCGACGCCCTCCGGTTCCGGTCCCTTATTGTCACTGCGACTTTCCAGGGCGTCGCCCTCGTCATGATTGGAATTGAAAAAACTGGCACAGTTCACGGAGCGATCACTGCCGAGGCGGCATTCGTCACTGGCCAGGTACTGTTCGAAATCATCGCCCGATTCCCAGATAAGTTCGCCGTCCGCACTCCAGATGGCAAAGGAGCGTGTGCCGAAGGCATAAAGGGCGTCAAACATTAGGCGGTCACCTTCGGGATCTTCCTCGCCATCGCTGTTAAACATAACCGGCGCGCCGTCGGCATGGGTGCGGTAACCCATGGTCCAGGTGACATTCAGGCGACCCAGGTGCTCATCCTCGCGGCAATCACCGGGATCGCCGGCAGTGGCCCCGCAATAGCCAAATACCTCGGGGTTGAGCAGGGCGCCCGCCGCCAGTGCGGCTAGTTGCGCCGGCATATCGTCTCCCACGCGGCGTGAGAAACCATCCGGATGTACGAGGTGCTTAACGCGAATCTCTTCCACAAAACCCTGGCTGGTATCGCCATCCCAGTAGGCCTGATTATCCTCACCCCACGCGCGAGCATCGCCTTCGTTAGCGCTGACGATATAGTCAAGCCCGCCGGCGGAGTAAGTGGCAATGGCATCCGGGTGGAATATGCCATAGAGGCCCGGCCATGATTGAATATGAATGGTGCCATCATCGTCACTGACATCCAGGGCATTGCCACTGGCGAAACTGTTGCTGTCCATACCGTGATCCTTGAAACCCAGGGGGAGGATATCGGTGACTGTGGCGCTGGCAATATCCACTCGCGCCAGGGCGTTGTTTTCCTGCAAGGTCACCCAGGCTGTGGCGCTATCGGCGGAGACTGCAATGTATTCGGGCTCGAAATCCTGGGCAGCGCTGGCACCGGGGCCGAAAATGCGAACGCCCTCAGCGCGCAAGGCGGACTCCTGGTCGTTGTAGGCATGAAAGTCGGCGGTGGCGACCTGTATGTCATTGAGGTCCGCCAGGGCGATAATACTGATGGACCCCTCCGGGTCCACAGTGTAATCGTCGCTGGGCTCACCTTCGTTGGCGACCAGCAGATATTGACCATCCGGCGTAAAGGTCACCATATCGGGCAGTGCGCCCACGGCGATTTGGGTGACCAGGCTAAAATCCTCCGTGCGATAAATTGCCACATAACCTGTGCCGGTCTTGACGGGAGCCTGTATAGCAAGCGCCATTAACTCGCCGTGAACAGCAAGACTGTTAACTTCAGAGTTTTCCAAAACCTCGGTGGTGTCCAGCGTGGTGATCAGAGTGGGGTTGGCGGCGTTGCTCGCATCGATAACATCCACGGCGCCGGCCTGCGCATTGACCACCAATATACGTTGATGTGTCGGGTCAAAAGCAGTGATTTCGGCCGCGCTCTCAGCAAAGATACCGGAGCTGTAACGGCCCAGCAAATCCAGCGAAATGGATTCGGGTGTAGAGGGCTCAGGCTCCGGCTGAGGTTGTGGGGTGGGAGTCGGTTCAGGCGTGGAGTTAGAGCTGCCGCCGCAGGCAGTCAGTCCAATGGCCAGCATTAGACTCAGTAACAGGGGGAGAAGTGTCTTCATGCGCAATTATCCTCGTTGTGATAGTGCGCCGAGAGTAGTGAAAACACATGACATTCCGGCGAAGGAGGTATGTCATTTTGATGACCAACGGATGACAGTAATCGCTGACTTTGCAAAAGCATTGTAAAAACTACCGGGAAATACGCTGCAAATTCTCCACTATGGACGTGGCGACCTGTATTCAGGGGGGGGTGGCACGAATTTCGCTATTGCCTATAGCATAAATCAGCAGATAGAGGCGCAAAAGACTCCTATGCGACACCTTGACAAGGTTTTAGTGGATATAACCCGCGGGCTGGGCGTAGCCTTACTATTAACGCTGGGTGCCTGTGGGGGCAGCAGTGATGGCGGAGACACTTCCTCATCTTATAGCAGTGTCAGCACCAGTAGCTCCAGCAGTAGTGTGAGCAGCAACCCTGATGAAGAGAATAACCCTCCTGAAGCGGAGGCCGGTGAAAATGTCAGCGTGATTGCCGGCGAGCAGGTCTTTCTGGAAGGCAGTGCCAGCGACAGTGATGGCAATATTGTCAGCCGTACCTGGGTGCAAACTTCCGGGCCGCGTGTTCCCTTGACCGTGGTTGATCTGGAGGCCGGTCACTTTTCCTTTCATGCCCCCAACACCGGACCCAGCGCCCAGGTGACCCTGGTATTTCGGTTTACTGTGACGGACGATGCCAACGCCCAGGCGAGCGACACACTTGAAGTGACCGTGAGTCGGGTGAACCAGCCGCCGGTCGTGCAAACAGAGGGGCTGGTAGTGGTGGGTAATACTACCACTGTGCCTCTTTCTGCTTTGGCTTATGATCCCGATGGTTCGATTGAAAGCTACCTGTGGCAACAGGTAGCGGGTGAGGTCGTGACCATTGACAACAGTACTGCCGCCAACACTCAGTTTATCTTGCCCTCAATTGACGGCGAGGCGACTTTTGAGTTTGAAGTGGCGGTCACCGATAACGAGGGACTGACTGCCAGTGACACTTTGACAGTGGTGGTTGCGCTTGAGGATGCGCCGACAGTGCAAATGGATTTCCCACCGCCGCGCGGCGCCTTTAGTGGTGACACCATATCCGCTTAC
>CBFGUT010000364.1:0-2712 GCA_965652265.1 uncultured Cellvibrionaceae bacterium
TCCGCGCTCTCGCGCGCCGGCAGCAGGCGCATAAGCAGAGGTAGCGGCAGAGCCAGCAGCAGCCAGGGCCAGGCGAACTCAAGCATGCGGCTGGCCTCCTTTATCCGGGCGGTGTTGGGAAATCCAGCGCCTGGCGAGAGCGAGCAGGGCATCGCTGTCGTAGTGCGGCTGCGGCTGGTAGGGGCCGCTGGCCAGTACCCGACCGGGGCCGGAGCTGAAGGCCTGCTCGTCGCCGGGCAGGGTGCTATCGAGAAACCGCAACCAGGCCTCGCCGTGGAGGTGGGCGCAGGCCTCGCCATAGGTGTGCAGGGCGGTGCGTTTAAGCAGGGCGTTGACAGCCTGGCACTGTTCGCCACCGGCAGCCTGGGGCAGCTCGTGCCACAGCGCCAGTGCGCGCTGGCGATAGGCTCGGCGCCGCTTTTTTTGCATCACACGCACCAAGCACCACACCAACGCGATCAGCAGGGCCAGGGCCAGCAGCCACCACAGAGGCGCCGGCGGCCACCAGCCCACGGGGTCGGGAGTGTGGATGTCCTTCAATTGCGCCAGCGGATCGGTACTCATCGCGGCTGTCGCCTCCCAGTGTTGCCGGGGCCAAAGCGCTGCAGCAGCAGGTGGTTGGGGTCGCCGGCGGTGGAAAAGTCCAGTACCTCCAGGCGCAGCCTCCGGGCGGCCTGCAGCAGCCGCTCGCGACGCGCCTCCGCCAGCCGGGCAAAGCGCGCCTGAAACTCCCGGCGGTGGATAGGCAGGCGATAGCGCTCGCGTCCATTGCTGACGGTGAGCGGTGTGTTACCCGCCAGTTGTGCCTCCAGCGGATCGCTCACGGCCATCAGCGTGATATCCAGGTGACGGGCCAGCTCAAACAGTTCGCGCTCGCTGTCGTCATCCAGGTCGTGGAAGTCGCTGATCACAAATACCGCCGAGCCGGGCCGGGCAATGCGGCGGGTGTCCCTGAGTGCCAGGGTGAGAGAAAATTCGCTCTCGGCCAACGGCGATTGCAGGCGGTGGTTATGGCGCTCCAGTGCCTGCAGCAATTGCAACACGGCATGCTTACTGCGCCTTGCGCGAATGTCTTCAAAGCCCTGCTGATGAAAGATCAGCGCTCCCAGGCGGTCGCCCCCCTTGAGCGTGGCCCACCCCAGCAGGGCGGCGATATGGGCCGCCAGTACGGACTTGAAGCAGTTGACGCTGCCGAAGAACATGCCGGGGCGCTGGTCGCACACCAGGTAGACCGGACGTTCGCGCTCTTCGCTGTAGACTTTGGTGTGGGGTATTTGGGTGCGGGCGGTGACCCGCCAGTCGATGCTGCGGATATCGTCGCCGGGCTGGTAGAGTCGCACCTCCTCGAAATCCATACCCCGGCCGCGAAAACGGGTGCGCACCTGGCCGGCTTGCATACTCTTGGCGGCGCGCCGGGCAAACAGGTTGATATCGCGCGCGGCAAAGCGCAGCCCCAGAAGCTGCGGCATCTGGCAGTAGGGGCCTGTGGGGGCCAGGCTCAGGGCGTCGTGGGCGCTCACGGCTTGCCTCACGCCACCGGCACGGCCTGTAGCAGGGTGTCTATGGCCTGGTCGGCGCTGACACCCGAGGCTTCGGCCTCGAAGGAGACGATCAGGCGATGGCGCAGGCAGTCGTGGACCACGGCGGTGACGTCGTCCGGGCTCACATAGTCGCGCCCGGCGACCCAGGCGTGTACGCGGGCGCAGCGGTCCAGGGCGATGGTGCCACGCGGGCTGGCGCCGTAGTCCAGCAATTGGGCCAGATCCTGCCGGTACTGGCCCGGGCGGCGGGTAGCGTTAATCAGTTGTACGATATAGTTTTCCACGGGCTCGGCCATGTGCAACTGCAACGCCTGCTCGCGCGCGGCCATGATAATCGCCTGGGAGACGGGTGCCGGCGGCGTATCGGCCCGGTGACTGGCCTCGTTGCGCACCAGCGACAGAATCTTGCGTTCGGCTTCCACATCGGGATAGTCCACATTCACATGCAGCAGGAAGCGGTCGAGCTGTGCCTCCGGCAGCGGGTAGGTGCCTTCCTGCTCGATGGGGTTCTGGGTGGCCATCACCATAAACAGGCCCGGCAGCGGGTAGGTTTTGTTGCCCACGCTCACCTGGCGTTCCGCCATGGCTTCCAGCAGGGCGGACTGTACCTTGGCCGGGGCGCGGTTGATCTCGTCGGCCAGCAACAGGTTGTGGAAGACGGGGCCGGGCTGGAATTCAAAACTGCCCTGTTCCGGCCGGTAGATGTCGGTACCGGTCACATCGGAAGGCAGCAAGTCGGGGGTAAACTGGATGCGGTTAAAGTCGCCCTCAATGGCGTCGGCAAGGGTCTTGATGGCCTTGGTCTTGGCGAGGCCGGGAGCGCCCTCCACCAGTAAGTGGCCGTCGGCCAGCAGGGCGATTAGCAGCCGTTCCACCAGATGTTGCTGACCGATAATTTGGGAATTGAGCCAGGTTTGCAGTGCCTGTATATGCGCGTGCGGTTCCATATTCTAACCCTTGTGTATTTTTTACCCGGCGTGCTCTTGTGCCGGGGCTCTTCTAGACAGGTGAATGTGGCGACGGTTCCACATTTTTCAAGCGCTGTGGGTGGATTTCCCGGTACTGGGTCATAGGCGGAGGCTGGGCCGGGCTGCTAAGCTTGTGGTCAATGCAATGAACAGTGAGATTGCTGACTGAGTGTGTAGCTTGGGTAAGTGCAACGCCACCCAAG
>CBFGUT010000365.1:0-2706 GCA_965652265.1 uncultured Cellvibrionaceae bacterium
GCATTGACGCTGACAATCTCACCGCACTACTGCACGGATGTGATGAGCGGTATGCCCTATCCCTACAGCGCTCGCCTGAATATAAAAGATCAAACGCTAGAGGGATGCGCCGGTGATCCACGACAGTTACTGGTGGGCCAGGAGTGGCTGGTGACAGACATTAGCGGCGAGAGCGTGGCTGAGAATGCGCAACCTACTTTGGAGTTTACCGAGGATGGCAAGCTCTATGGCCATGCTGGCTGTAACCGCTATTCCGGTCACTATCAACTGACCGGCGAGGGGCTGAGCGTGGGGCCGCTAATTTCCACCAAAATGGCCTGCGCCAAGCCGCTTATGCAACAGGAAAATCGCCTGCTGGGGGTGTTGCAGAGTGTTAAACGGTTTGAGGTGGATAAGTCGGGTGCGCTACGCGTGCGTGGCGATGAGGGGCAATGGTTGATAGCTTCTCCGTGAAGGGGGCACAATTTTTTTCATCTGACTGGAGCTTTTATGATTCGTCATATTCTTTTTATAAAATTCAATAACACTGCCGATGCCGGCAAAATTAACGGTGTGCAAGCGCTCTTTGAATCCATGGCCGATAAAATCGAGGGAGTGGAGTCGGTGGAGTGGGGCGTAAATGACAGCCCAGAGGGTCTTAACAAGGGATTCACTCACTCGGTGTTGATGACCTTTGCCGATGAAGCGGCGCGGCAGCGCTATCTGCCGCACCCGGAGCACGAGGCACTAAAGCGGGTGTTTGTCCCCCTGGTGGAGGATATCGTGGTTTTTGATTATTCACTGTAACATTGTCAATGTCAGGCCTATAGGAGAACAACCATGTTCGATAATAATAACTACTATGGCGTTATCAGCCGTGTATTGCACTGGGGAATGGCCCTGCTGCTCTTATGGCAATTTCTCACCGCTTTTTCCCACGAGTGGCTGGATGATACCGCGCTGGGGGATTTTATGTGGTCGGCGCACAAGCCCACCGGGGTGGTTTTATTACTGTTGATTGTGCTGCGTATTCTCTGGGCGCTGCTAAATCTTTCACGCCGCCCGCCGTCCCTTAACTGGGCGGCCCGGTTGGGCCATATAGCCCTGTATGTGTTAATGCTGGTGGTACCCACTTTGGGACTTTTACGACAGTACGGCTCCGGACGCAGCTTCGAGCCTTTCGGTATTACCCTGTTCGCCGGTTTTGAGGGAAAAATAGAATGGCTGGTGGAGCTTGGCAATCTATTGCATGGCAGCCTGGCGTGGACACTGCTGGCGTTGATCGTCGGCCATATTGTGATGGCCTTCTGGCATCGCAAAAAATCCAGTGATATCGATGTTATCCCGCGTATGTGGCGTTAGGCTGGTGTAGGTTGGGTAAGCTCCGCGCCACCCAACAATCCCGCGCCACCTAACAGCATGTCGGACGTCTGAAGTCTGAGGTCGGACGCAGAACGCAGAACGCAGAACGCGAGTTTGATAGGGGGCTTCAATAAAGTTCCGTGGATAGAAGGTTACCGATCACTGATAATCGATGATTCGATTATCAGTGATCGCAGCTATGGCGGGAAAGCAATAAAGGGAGATTGCGTGAGACAAAAGAACAATGACCGATTCATACCGAATACCTGGTTACTGGTTGCCGGCTTCTTGACTGTCGCTGCGGCACTGGCCCATGTGGCCATTATTATCGGCGGGCCGGATTGGTATCGTTTTTTTGGTGCCGACGAGCAAATGGCGCAAATGGCGGAGCAGGGCAGTGCCTATCCGGCGATTGTCACCGCCGGCATTGCTGCTGTGCTGGGCATTTGGTCCCTCTATGCTGTTTCCGGAGCGGGCGCCATTCCCCGCTTGCCACTGCTGAAGACAGCCCTAATCCTGATTGCGGCCGTGTTCTTGCTGCGAGGTTTGCTGGGGCTTCCGGTCGTACTTTTCTTTGATTCCCCATATTTTCAGGAGTTGGGGCAAAGTCTGACTTTTATGGTGATCTCATCGGCCATTTGTCTGGCCTATGGCATTTGCTCTGCGGTGGGTACTTGGCAGCTGTTTCTCCAATTGCGGCAGCAAGCAGGAAGCGTTGGGGCAAACTAATCCTCATGTCCCTCGCGGGAACTCTCACACTAACTCTATGTCTGAATCACTCACGGTTAGTCGGCGCTCTAACGGAATATGCAACGAGGATATAACAATGAAAAAGATTTTGATGGCGTTTATCTTGTCATTTGTGGGTTTTACCGCTTCGGCCCAAGAGCCTGCTTGTGATTCTGGTTGTAAGCAAAAGTTGATTACACAGTATTTCACCCGGTTGGGCCAAGTGTTCCAGGCAGGCTCCAGCGAGCAGGAGGTGGAGCGTCTGTTCGAGCTCTTTCACGACAATGTAAAATATGAGCACCTGGACTACGGCGCCAACTTCGCTCTCGATGAGTGGCAGGCCGCCTTCTTGCGCAACCTGGAAGGCGGCGCTTACAAAGCTTCCGAGGAAGCTCGCATCCGCGTGCAGAAAATGATCCACGGCAAACACCACACCGCCGTCGAATACGCCTACGGCACCCTCGACGAACAAGGTCAATGGCACCCCGATAACGACGAACGCCTGCTGGCGTTATTCGGATTTGAAGATGGGAAGATTGTTTTGGTTAGGGAGTATTGGTGAGGGATAGGGTTTATACTTTTCTGATGTCTGATGTCTGATGTCTGATGTCTGATGTCTGATGTCTGATGTCTGAT
>CBFGUT010000366.1:0-2702 GCA_965652265.1 uncultured Cellvibrionaceae bacterium
GAGCTGATCACCCCGCCGGCCTGCTGCGCGTACTGGTAGACCATGAACAGGCTGCCGAGCAGCAGCGCCGCACCGCTGGCGCGCGTGTGCCACACGTACACCGCCACCAGGCCCCAGGTGAGCCACACCAGCAGCAGGCTCACGGCAATGGGCAGGTTGCAGCGCACCCACAGGGCAATCAGCGCGGCCAGCAGCATTTGCCCGGGAATAGGCATAAATGCCAGAAATACCCCGAAAAATACCGCCAGCGACACCGAATGGCGATTGAGGTGGAACAGATGAGGGTCGTGCAGGAGGGTGCCCAGCGAGCGCAGCCCCGGGGTATTTTTTATAGCATGAGGTGTGGGCAGAAAACGCCGAATCAGTTTGCGAGCCATCAAACAACATCTTTGAAAAAAGTGCGCCCATTATGCCTGTAATTGCGCACTCGACCAAGGGCAGGTCTTGCCATGCGGTTAGTCAAAAGGCTAGGCTTGTCACAAGGAGTGATTTAAACAGGGAAAGTTTATGCATCGCCTGTGTCTTGTGATTGTCGCCGGTGCGGTCTTGCCGGGTTTTTTGCCGGCTGTGATGTCGCCACCCCTGGCGCTGTGGTTATTTGCCTTTGGCCTGCTGGCGATTGCCATGACCGTCGCCGTCTCTTCACTGCGCTTGTCCCCCTGGTTACTGCTGTCGGTGCTGATTGCCGCTTTCGCCTGGGGCAGCCTCTACTGTGCCCAGCGCCTGCATGGGCAACTACCTGTAGCGCTGGAGGGTCGCGACCTCTGGGTGGAAGGGCGTATCGACTCGCTGGTGGATGTGCGCCCGGACCGCTTGCGTTTTCAATTCGCTCCGCAGCGGGCTTTCACCTCGGCTTCCCCGAAGATGCCGCTGGCCGATTTCCCCGATCTTATCCAAGTTACCTGGTACCGCCCGCCCGAGTGGACGCAAGCGCTCGATCAGGGCGCGCTATTGCGGCTCAAGGTACGGCTCAAGCGCCCGCGCGGATTTGTGAATCCCGGTGCCTTTGATTACCACCTTTGGCAGTTGCGCCAGGGCCTGGGTGCCAGTGGCTATGTGCGCAGCGGCGATCACAACCGCTTGCTGGCCCCGGTGGCGTATGCCCCACGGGCACGGCTGCGCCAATGGCTTGACAGTTTCGAGCTGGGGCAGGGCGATTTATTGCGGGCGCTGTTACTGGGCGATCGCAGCGCCATCAGCCCGTCGCGTTGGACCCTGTTGCGCCACACCGGCACCAGTCATCTGGTGGCCATCTCCGGTTTACACATTGGCCTGGTGGCAGGCTTTGCTTATCTGTTGGGTATGGGGTTGGGGCGACTGCTGGCGCTGGTGACTCCGCTGCGCGCCTTTGTTCCCGCCTGCGCACTCTCGGCTCTCGCCGCCGTCGCTTACAGCGCCATGGCCGGTTTCAGCCTGCCCACGCAGCGCGCACTGATAATGTTGCTGGTGTTAATACTTGCGCGCCTGAGCGGCAGGCAACTGGGCGCGGCCAGTATTCTATGCGTGGCTCTGGCGGCGGTGGTATTGGTCGATCCCCTGGCGTTTTTCGATGCCGGCTTTTGGCTGTCCTTTGGCGCGGTGGCGACCTTGATATTTGTTTACTCGGGCCGGCGCTCCAGCCAAAACGCGCCCCTGTGGTTGCGTCTGTGGCGGCCCCAGTGGGTGATTTTTATCGGTTTGCTGGCGCCGCTTTTATTGCTGTTTGGCGAACAGCCGCTGTTGTCGCCTTTAGCCAATTTTATTGCCATACCCGTGGTGAGCTTGTTGGTGGTGCCAGCATTATTACTGGCCGCGCTGGCGGGCGTCGTCAGTCAGTCACTGGCGTGGGTGTTGTTAGTCATAGCGGATGCGATTCTCGCCGGTTTGTTCGGTGTTCTCGAGGCCGCCGCCGAATTTTTATCGCCATTGCGTTACACGCATTCACTCTCCCTGTGGAGCGCACCCTTGATTGTATTGGCGGTGGTGGGGCTGCTGTTGCCGCAACCCCTGCGACTCCGCCCGCTGGCGTTAATGCTGTTGTTAATCGCTCTCTGGCTGCCGCCGTCGCCACCGCCCAGGTTGGAAATCACGGTGTTGGATGTAGGGCAGGCCTTGGCGGTGGTGGTAAGGGTGGAGGATAACACCCTGGTTTACGATACCGGCCTGCACTTTAGCGAACGCTTTGATACCGGTCGCGATATTATCGCCGACTACCTGGCACGCCAGGGTGTGAAAGTGATTGATACCGTCGTTGTCTCCCACGCCCACGCCGATCACGCCGGCGGCCTGTCGGGTTTACTAAAAGCCATACCGGTTAACAGGTTGCTGGTGGGTGAACCGTTAACAATACCGGCCAGTGTCGCACTGCAACCCAACAGCTGTCATCGCCAGGCGCCCTGGCAGTGGGGTGAGGCAAGTTTCCGATTTATCCCCGCGCCTCCTCACGCCAGCGGTAATAACGCCTCCTGTGTTCTACAGATTAATTTTCGCCAACAGACAATATTGCTGACGGGGGATATGGAAGCCAATAGAGAACAAGCCGTATTGCAATCTGTTAAAGAGCAGGGCGATGCGGTGACTTTACTGCTGGCACCACACCACGGTAGCCGTCACTCTTCATCGCATACATTCGCCCGCCGAATAGCGGCGGAACACGTCATCTTCAGCACCGGCTACCGCAACCGCCACGGCCATCCACACGTAGAAACACAACAGCGCTCTGA
>CBFGUT010000367.1:0-2693 GCA_965652265.1 uncultured Cellvibrionaceae bacterium
GCCGCCGCAGCCACTCTTCCAGAAAGGGGTGGGCTGTTTCCCACAGATTCAGGTCGGGGTAGAGCTGGCGGCCCAGGCCTTCAATGTTGAGGAGGGTTTTCTGCAGCAGGACCAGTTGCGGCTGTACCGGCATATTGAAGCGGCGCGCGGTGCGGAACAGGTTGAGCAGTACCAGCCCGAAGGAGATGTCCTTCAGGGGTTTTTCAAAAATGGGTTCACACACGGTGCGCACCGCCGCCTCCAGGGCCTCCACCTGGGTATCCTCTGGCACCCAGCCACTCTGCACATGCAGCTCCGCCACCTGGCGGTAGTCGCGGCGGAACATGGCCAGCATATTGCGCGCCAGGTAGTACTGGTCGGCGCGGGTCAGGGAGCCGACAATGGCCATGTCCACGGCGATGTACTGGGGCAGAGCGGGGTTGTCGCGGGAGACAAAAATATTGCCGGGATGCATGTCGGCGTGAAAGAAATTGTGCTCGAACACCTGGGTGAAGAAAATCTCCACGCCGCGCTCGGCCAATTTTTTCATGTCGGTACGCTGCGCCTCGAGAGCGGGGATATCCGTCACCGGAATCCCGCTGATGCGCTCCATCACCAGCACATTGTTGCGGGTGTAATCCCACATGATTTCCGGCACATAGAGCAGGGGCGAGTTGAGAAAATTGCGCCGCAGTTGCGAGGCGTTGGCCGCCTCGCGCTGCAGGTCCAGCTCATCGAAAATGGTGGTGCGGTAATCTTCCACCACTTCCACCGGGCGCAGGCGGCGGCCGTCGGCGCTAAAGCGCTCCAACAGCCTGGCCAGCAGCAACAGCAGGCGGGTGTCCTGGGCGATCACACGGCCGATGCCGGGGCGAATCACCTTGACCACCACATCCTCACCACTGTGCAGGCGGGCGGCGTGTACCTGGGCCACCGAGGCCGAGGCCAGCGGCTCGCGGTCAAAGTGCTGGAAAATATCGTCCACCGAGGCACCGAGCCCGGCCTCCACCAGGGTCAGAAAGTCTTCCTTGGCGAAGGGGGGCACACGGTCCTGCAGCGCCGTCAGTTCGCGCACAATGGGCTCGGGCACAATGTCCGGGCGGGTGGAAAGCAGTTGGCCGAATTTGACAAAAATCGGCCCCAGCGACTCCAGCGCCAGTCGCAGCCGCTCGCCGTCGCTGCGCCGCCCGCGGGGCAGGAGCGCCAGCGGGGCAAGCAACAGGCGCAGGGCCCAGTGCAGGCTGCGGCGCGGAATAAGGGTGTCCAGCCGGTAGCGGATAAAGGTATAGACAATTCGGGCAAAGCGTCGCACGGCCATCAGGATTCCTTGTCGGCGGGTGAGTCGGCGCGGTTGATGGCGGCCCACCGGGCCTGGGCGCGGTCCAGTGCCAGACGCAGCTCGTGCACCTCCTCACTAAAGGCGTCAAACTCAGCGCGGCCGACTACCACGTGGCTCTCCTCGGTCAGGTACTCGCGCATCAGGCGCTCCAACTGTTCGGCGCGATCACGGGTCCAAGCCCCTGTGCGTCGCCCCGTTTCCGCCAGTGCGTGGGCCGGCATGATGCCCAACCGGTCGGCCAGGGCTTCCTCCCAGTCGATGTCCAGTTCCTGCAATATGGTCTGCAGCTGCTCCAGCAGGGAGGTGCTGCCGGTGAGGGTGACGCCGGTATCGTGCAGGCTCTTGCCGGGGTTCAGCAGCAGGCGGGCGAGGTCGGTGGCGGAGCCGCTGAGGGTGCTGGTGATATCGCCTTCGGCGTGTTGCAGCAGTTTGGGCCCGTCTTCCGTCAGTTGCAGGTAGACGGTCGTGGCCGGCTGCCGTATCTCTATGGCCAGGGTTTGCCCGGCCAGTGCCCGCAGGCGCTGGCGGCTGCCGGGGTCGTAGGCCAGCGCCCGGTCCACCACCGCCTGGGCGGCCGTCAGCAGGCCCGCCATCAGTGTGGGGTAGGGGCTCATCAGGGTTTCACCCCGGTGTGCAGGGCTACAATGCCGCCGGTCATGTCGTGGTACTCCGTCAGTTGGAAGCCGGCGCTGTCCATCATGCCCTTGAGCGTCCCCTGGTCCGGGTGCATGCGGATGGATTCGGCGAGATAACGGTAGCTGTCGGCGTCGCCGGCCACCAGCTTGCCCATCACCGGCAACAGCCGGAAGGAGTAGGTGTCGTAGGCTTTTTCCAGCAGGGGCTGGCGGGGCTTGGAAAACTCCAGCACCAGCAGGCGTCCTCCGGGCTTGAGCACCCGCAGAAAATCACTGAGGGCGAGATCCTTGTCGGTAACATTGCGCAGCCCAAAGGCAATGCTTACGCGGTCAAAATGGTTGTCGGGGAAGGGCAGGTACTGGGCGTCGGCCTGCACATAGTGGATATTGCCGGCCACGCCCCGGTCGGTCAGGCGGTCGCGGCCCACATTGAGCATGGAGGCATTGATATCCGCCAGCACCACCTGCCCCTCGGCGCCCACCTGGCGGGCGAAGGCATAGCTCAAGTCCCCCGTGCCGCCGGCGATATCCAGCACCCGGTGGCCGGGGCGCACCGCCGCTTTTTCCACGGTAAAGCGCTTCCACAACCGGTGAATACCGCCGGACATCAGGTCGTTCATCAGGTCGTACTTGCCCGCCACCGAGTGAAACACCCCCGCCACGCGAGCGGCCTTCTCCGCCACATCGACCTCTTCAAAGCCAAAATGGGTGGTTTTCTTCTCGCTCATGACACGCCTCGG
>CBFGUT010000368.1:0-2688 GCA_965652265.1 uncultured Cellvibrionaceae bacterium
GCGCCATCCAGACCGCCGTCAAGGGCATGCTGCCCCGCGGGCCGCTGGGTCGGGCCATGTTCAAGAAACTCAAAGTGTACGCAGGTAATGAGCATCCGCACACTGCTCAGCAGCCGCAAGAACTGAAACTCTAAACGGAAAGCTGATTATGGCAGTCACTCAATATTACGGAACCGGTCGTCGTAAAACCTCGACAGCTCGAGTGTTTATCACTCCCGGAAACGGCACCATCACCATTAATGGTCGTGCCATTGAAGATTACTTTGGTCGCGAAGTGTCCCGCATGATCGTGCGCCAGCCGCTGGAAAATGTGGAGATGACCGACAAGTTCGATGTCAACGCCACAGTGGCAGGCGGTGGCAGCTTCGGCCAGGCCGGGGCTATCCGTCACGGCCTGACTCGCGCGCTGATGCAGTACGACGAGGCCCTGCGCCCATCGCTGCGTGCCGCCGGTTATGTGACCCGCGATTCGCGCGAAGTGGAGCGTAAGAAAGTGGGTCTGCGCAAGGCGCGCAAGCGTCCGCAGTACTCCAAGCGTTAATCCTGTTGCCTCGGCAACCGGCGCTATCGAGAAGGTTGAAAACGCCCGCCGCCTCTGTGCGCCGGGCGTTTTTTTATGCCCTGCGCACAGGGTTGCAAGGGCCGTTGTTGTTGTAAGCGGCGCATAATTTCTTTAAGATTGGCCATTTTTTTAAAACAACAATTGCCATCTAAATCATTAAAATTCAGTTATTTACTGGCCGTCGATGCTGTTTAGGGGAGAAAATCGTCATGACCGATGACGTAGTCAATGTAACACGCCGTCGCGTGCTTACCGCCGCCACCTCTGTGGTGGGGGCCGTCGGTGTAGTGGGCGCTGCGGTGCCTTTTGTCGGGTCCTGGAATCCGAGTGCCAAGGCCAAGGCCGCCGGCGCGCCGGTCACCGTGAATGTGGGCAAGATTGAGCCCGGTGCCATGATCACTGTGGAGTGGCGTGGCAAGCCGGTGTATATCGTGCGCCGCACCCCCGAAGCCATCGAGGGGTTGAAGAAGGTGGAAGATCAACTGCGCGATCCCCAATCGACCGAGCCGCAGCAACCTGAATACGCGCAAAACCCCACCCGCTCTATCAAGGATGAATACCTGATTCTGGTGGGCCTGTGTACCCACCTGGGCTGTGCCCCCGGTTATCGCCCCGATGTAGGCGCCCAGGACCTGGGTGGTGACGCCTGGCAGGGTGGCTTCTTCTGTGCCTGTCACGGCTCCAAGTTCGACCTGGCGGGCCGGGTCTTCCGCGGTGTACCCGCCCCCATTAACCTGGAAGTGCCGCCGCACGCCTTTGAGAGCGAGTCAGTGGTAACCATCGGCGTGGATCAGGAGGCTTGAGAATGAGTTACTTAAAAGGTCTGTGGAACTGGGTTGATGCGCGCCTGCCGGTACAGCGTGCCTGGGACACCCACATGGGCAAGTACTATGCCCCGAAAAACTTCAACTTCTGGTATTTCTTCGGCGTGCTATCGCTGCTGGTGCTGGTCAACCAGCTGTTGACCGGTATCTGGCTGACCATGAGCTACGAGCCCACCGCCGAGGGGGCTTTCGCCTCGGTGGAATACATCATGCGGGACGTGGAGTTCGGCTGGACATTGCGTTATCTGCACTCCACGGGTGCCTCCGCCTTCTTTGTGGGGGTTTACCTGCACATGTTCCGCGGTCTTATGTACGGTTCCTACAAGGCGCCGCGCGAGCTGGTGTGGATCTTCGGTATGCTGATTTACCTGGTGCTGATGGCCGAGGCCTTCCTGGGCTACGTGCTGCCCTGGGGTCAAATGTCCTACTGGGGTGCCCAGGTGATCGTCTCCCTGTTCGGGGCCATTCCGGTGGTGGGCGAGGACCTGGTACAGTGGATTCGCGGCGACTACCTGATCTCCGGGATTACCCTTAACCGCTTCTTTGCCCTGCATGTGGTGGCGCTGCCCATCGTACTGCTGGCACTGGTGGTGATGCATATCCTGGCGCTGCATGAGGTGGGCTCCAACAACCCCGACGGTATCGAGATCAAAAAGAACAAGGATGAGAATGGTATCCCCCGCGATGGCATAGCCTTCCATCCCTTCTACACCGTGCACGATCTGATGGGGATTGCGGTCTTCCTGTTCGTGTTCTGCTTCGTGGTGTTCTTTATGCCCGAGATGGGGGGCTTCTTCCTGGAGTACGCCAACTTCGAGGAAGCCAATAACCTGAAGACCCCTGCTCATATTGCGCCGGTCTGGTACTTCACCCCCTTCTACGCCATTTTGCGCGCGGTGACCTTTGATATTGGCCCCCTGAACTCCAAGTTTCTGGGTTTGATCGCCATGGGTGCGGCCATTGCCATTCTGTTTGTGCTGCCCTGGCTGGATAAGAGCCCCGTGAAGTCCATGCGCTACAAGGGCACTTTCAGTCGCGTGGCTCTGATTGTGTTTGCCGCCGCGTTTGTGATTCTGGGCTATCTGGGTGTTAAAGCCCCCACTACCGGGCGTACCATTCTGGCCCAGGTTTGTACAATTCTGTACTTTGCCTACTTTATCGGCATGCCGTTCTGGACGCGTCGGGAGAAAACCCATCCAGAGCCCACCCGCGTGCAGATGAAAGGCTTACCCTTGCGCCTGGTGCTGGGTGGTCTGGCGCTGTTTGTGGCACTGGTGATTGTGCCCATCAAGGCGGTGGGCG
>CBFGUT010000369.1:0-2669 GCA_965652265.1 uncultured Cellvibrionaceae bacterium
CATGGAGCGCCACTGCGAAAATGCCCTCAAGGTGGCGGAGCATCTGCAGCGCCACCCCAAGATAAACTGGGTTAACTACGGCGCCCTGCCCGACAGTCCGTATCGGCCACTGTGTCAGAAAATCACTGGCGGGCGCGCCTCGGGCATTCTGAGTTTTGGTATCAAAGGCGGCAAGACGGCAGGCGCCCAGTTTATCGACGCACTGCAAATGATTCTGCGGCTGGTGAATATCGGCGATGCCAAGTCCCTGGCCTGTCACCCGGCCACCACCACTCACCGCCAGCTCAACGAAAAAGAGCTCGCCAGCGCCGGCGTCTCCGAGGATCTGGTACGAATTTCGGTGGGTATTGAGCATATCGACGACATTCTCGCCGATATCGACCAGGCGCTGGATAAAGTCGGTTAACCGGCTGTTCGGGTGGCGCTGGCGGCGTCGGGGATAATGCCCGGCGCATCCAGCCACTCGAGCTCTTCCAGGGCCGCTTTCACTTTGGCTGTCAACTCGGCGGAAGCCGACTGTCCCTCGCTGACATAGACCGACATCATGCGCTGCAGCTTGTGCAGGTGGTAGCGCACCTCCGCCATCATCAGCGCCACATCCTCCACCTCACGCACGGTTTTGGCATTGATTTCCGCCGAGTGGGCCAATTGCTCCAGCCACTGAATATAGCGACTGTCGAGGATGCCCGACCCGTGCAGTGCGGTGGCGATACGCATCAACACATTTTGAATAGCGTGCAGGCGCCGGTCACCGTGGGTAAACCCCAGGTCCATCAGCACCCGATGCAGGGTGGTAAAGGAGTGGCTGGCGGCCTTAGCGGCCGCCACCAATTCCGCCAGCCGCGTGGAGTCCAGGCCCTCGGCAGTTTTATTGTCCGCCACCCGCAGCAGTACCATCAGTACCCCGGCGTCCTTATGGTGAGCCTGGTGATTGATCTGGATAATGGGAATCAGGTCGCGCAGGGAGCGCCGCTCGGCGACAAAGCGGTTGAAGTACACGGCCAGAATACTGTCGATCAGCGCCAGCAATTTGCCCGCCGGTGACAGCTCTGACTCCAGCCGTCCAAAGGGGTAGCCGGTACCATCGCAGCGCTCGTGATGTTCCAGGGTGGCCCGCGCCACCGCCGGGTCCAGCCCCTCCACTGCACTGAGAATTTTCTGGCCGATCACCACATGCGCCTGCATTTGCCGCCACTGCTCCGGCGTCAGGGTACTGCTGGCGCCGACAATGGCCTGATCGATATGCAGCATCCCCAGATCGTGGGTAAGGCCGGCGATAAACACCTGGCACATGGCCTCCTGCCCCCAGTGCAGCTTGTGACTCATCAGCGCACCGAGCCAGGCGCAGTGCAGGCCGCGCCGGTAGAGCTCCGGCAGGCGCGCCGACAGCACCGTGACTTTCTGCCTTAGCAGCGGCCAGCTCTGGTAAGCCTGACACAGACTGACCAACAGCTCCTTCGTGCGGTAGGCGTTGAAGACCGTTTGCAACTGGGCATCCTCAGCCACGGCGGCGAGAATATCCTGAAACAGTTTTTTGCCATCGATTTCGTCACTGACGGCAACACTGGTCTCGATGGGGCGCAGCAGTTTGAAGTTGACGATACGATCGACAATGCGCTGATCAATCTGGCTGCCCTTGGCCACCAGCAAGGCGCCCTGGGCGTTGACAATATCACAGGTGGCCACTACCGAGCGGGTCTTGTTGATCTCGGCCAGGTGCTGGCTATAAGCGTCTACCGCGCAGTTATCGTAAAGCGTCTCGGCATTGGCCGCCGAGTCCGTTGGAGAGGAAACTGACACTGTCCTTGCATCCTTGTTAAACCCAAAGCGACTATAACTATAGCCTCACTGGGCTTTGGGCGCCACCTCGTGTCGAGATGGACGCCCTAAAATTTTTTCCGTGGCAGCCTTGCGGATCCTTTGAAATTACCAGGCGTTATCGCTTACACACGCTCGCGGACAAAGTCGAGAATGGCCTGGTCCTGGCCATTGTCAAATAGGCATTGCTGAAAGCGCGGGCCGCCCACGGCGGTTTTTACCAGCTCCGGGTCCAGAGCTTTGAGGCCGTCGAGGTAGGGCTTGGCGGTAGCCTCTTTAACACCGTTGAGGATGCCGGCGTTGGTCACCTGGGACTCCTTGCGCTCCGGCGGGTAGCCCTGGCCGGTCACGCCAGTAAAGGCCTTCTCAAAGATATAGCGCAGATTGAGCTCCGCACCCCAGCCAAAACCCTTGGCGAAGGGCAGCGCCAGCGCATTGCCGTTGTTGATCTGGGCAAACAGGTAGGCGTCCGCCGGGTCGATACAGTAACCGCAGACCACGCCCGGGTAGGCGTTAAGCGACATCAGCGCCCCCTGACCGGTGCCGCAGCCGGCCACCACAAAATCCACCGCCTTGCTGTTGAGCAACAGGCTCGCCATGATACCCAGGTGAATATAGGTGAGCCGGTAATCGTTGTCGCCGTCCATGCCTACATTGAACACCTGGTGCCCCAGCTCGCTGCTCACCTCCTGCAACTCCTTGAGAATAATCGGGTTCTTGCCCGCCTGGCTGAATTCATTCATCAGTGCGATTTTCATAGACAACTCATCTTTGACCGTGGTGAAAAGGGCGTATGATAACCAGCCGCCCCAATTTGGTCAACCACTGGTCAGGCCAATTCACGATATTCA
>CBFGUT010000370.1:0-2648 GCA_965652265.1 uncultured Cellvibrionaceae bacterium
CTGTTGCCTGAGGCAATCGGGATCATACCCAGGCGACTCATCAGGGGCTTTAAATACCAGCGGTTGTAGATTTCCCGTTGCATGACAAAGCGAATCGGACGCGGGCAGGCGATTTGTACCAGCGCCCAGTCGATCCAGCTGATATGGTTGCCCAGCAGCAGCACGCCGCCGCGCGCGGGCAGGTTTTCAAAATTGAGAATATCGATGCGGTAGCGCTGGCGAAATATCAGGCTGACCACAAAGCGTACAAAGGAGTGGGGCAGTTGCTTGACGGTATAGCCAGTGCCAATGACCGCTACCAAAGTCAGCAGCCCCAGCAGCATGCCGCTGTTCAAACCAAACCAGGCAAAGGCCACGGTCAGCCCGAGGAAGCTGAGCATGGTGATGTTCTGCACCCAGTTGTTACCGGCGAGCACAGTGCCCAGTTCATGTTCTTTGGCGTGATATTGAATCAATGAATTGAGCGGAATCATAAACAGGCCGCCCATGGCGCCCAAGACTAAAAAGTTGAACGCCAGCGTCACATAGGAGTCCAGCAGCGGTAACAGCGCCAGGGTCACGGCAATGCCCAGTGCGCCCAGCGGGATTAAGCCGGTCTCAATATGTTTTTGCGAAAAACGGCCCGCGAGCATGGCGCCGAGCATAATGCCGAGACCGGAGCAGGCCAGTAGCCCCTGGATAATCAAGGTATTGGTTTCGGCAAATTTGGTTTCAGCAAAATCGGGAAAGGCGGCGAGCAAGACCTGGGAAATGGCCCAGAAAGTGGAGAGGCCGATAATCGACAGCCAGATCACCTGGCGACCGCGCAGTGCCTGCAGATTTTTTCGCAGATAGCCCAGTGATACATAGCTGTTCACGGAGAAACGGCGCTGGTGATCCGGCTGGGATTTTTGCGGCAAGCGATAGGCCATTCGCAGCTCAATCATGGAAAGAGCCACCAGCAGCCAGCCCAGGGGGGCAATGTGTTGTAGTATGACCTCGCTGTTATCCGTGGCGCGATCCGCCAACAGGATTTCAAATAATCCGGAAAACACGAAAGTCCCGAGCAAAATCCCCACAATGGTAATCGCCTGCACCGCGCCATTGGCATGGGCGAGCTTTTTATTGCCCACCAGCTCCTTGATATAGCCGTATTTGGCGGGGCTGTAGACGGCGCTTTGAATCGCCAGTAACAACGTCAGGCTGAAGGCCGCCCAAAACCATCCGGCGTAGTAACAGGCGGTAATCATCAGCGTAATGGCCACCGCTGCCCAGGCGCTGATGCGCATGACATGATGCTTGTGAAAGCGATCGGAGAAAAACCCGGCGGGCGAAAACAGCAGGATAAAAGGCAGCAGTATCAAGGCGTTGACGATGGCGGTGAGTATCACCTGCTCCTGCCCGTCGTACACCTTGAAAACGGTGTTCTGCACAATGATCTTGTGCCCCAAATCCACAAAGGCGTTGAGAAATACCACAAGCAGGTAGGGGATAAACCCGGTAATGCGACTGAGCGGTGACATACTGATTTCCTTATATCGGCATTGTTAAGTGGGTCACTGAGCTATGGACCGGGTGGGGAAAAGCCCTTGGGTCGGGGGTAACTTCCCCGACAGGCTGTGCCGCCCGAATGAACGCCACTGTGCCAATATGTATTCCTATATTAAACCTTTTTATTATTTGTTGCGTAATATACACTTTAAAGTATCGTATAATGATACCAGGGGCAGGTTATGGCACAAGTCGATGCTTTGGTGGAGAGCCTCAAAACCGCTCTCAAATCCCACAACCTCAAATACCGCGATGTCGCCGAGGCCCTGGAGCTTTCCGAGGCCTCCATAAAACGCCTGTTCAGCAGTCGCCATTTCAGTTTACAACAGGTGCAGCAAGTGTGCCTGATGATGGGGATGGAAATCTCCGACCTGGTGCAATTGATGACCGAGCGCC
The DNA here is from genome assembly GCA_965652265.1 of uncultured Cellvibrionaceae bacterium. Taxonomy (GTDB): domain Bacteria; phylum Pseudomonadota; class Gammaproteobacteria; order Pseudomonadales; family Cellvibrionaceae; genus Gilvimarinus. The sequence continues at coordinate 1,927 of CBFGUT010000370.1, forward strand.
AGGCGCGCCTGCAGGAGCTGAGCGAGGAGCAGGAAGAGGAGATTGTCAGCGACCCTGGTTTTTTGATTATTACCGTATGTGCACTAAACCGCTGGACCTTTGACGATATAGTGCAGATGTACACTTTTACAGAACACGAGGTCACCCAAAAACTGGCCCGTCTGGACCGGCTAAAAATTATCGAGCTACTACCCAAAAACCGCATCAAACTGCTGGTAGCCCCCAACTTCAGTTGGCGCAAAAACGGACCTATTCAGAAGTTCTTCCTAAATACCATCGAAAAGGAGCTGTTCCACGCCGAGTTTAATCAGCCCGATCACAAACTAGTGGTACTCAACGGCATGCTCTCCGCAGCCTCCAACGGCGAACTGCAAAAGAAAATAGAGCGTCTGGCAAGGGAGTTCGACCAACTCAACAACGCCGACGCTGGCCTGGCATTTGCAGAACGACAGGGTTATACACTGGTGATGGCACTGCGCAACTGGCAGTACGAACAGCTAATAAAGTATCGGCGGGATCCATTAGAGAGTCAGTGACATTATTTCTCGATGAGCATATTGATGCACACCCAAAATCCAAAAAATCGCTATGTTTTCGGGCAAAAAAACGGGGAGTGTAATTTACACTCCCCATCAGACATCAGACATCAGACATCAGACATCAAGCATTATACGTCGTCGACGCCGTAGAACCCCCACGTCCTGTCCAATTGGTGTGGAAAT
>CBFGUT010000371.1:0-2627 GCA_965652265.1 uncultured Cellvibrionaceae bacterium
CTAGGGCCTGTTAACACTATTTGAATACGCCTGCTGGAAGCCAGTTTTGTTTCCAGCTAGGCGCCGTGAGTGTAGTTTGGTGGTTCCAAATAAGCGAACGGCAACGCCGTTGGGGACACCTCTTTCTTTCAAAGCGGGGGCACCAGCCCTTCGGGTTGCGGCTAAAAATCCACCACTCTGCGTTACTCGGACCCAATACACTCGCTGCGCTCGCGGGGCCAGCTTTCGTTCATTTGGAACCACCAAACCGCTCTCCTCGTGCCTTGATTGGCGAATTTTTAGTCGCAACAGGCTGTATTCAAATAGTGTTATCAGGCCCTGGTGGCCCTGGGTTGGGTGCTTTCTCATATTCTTGTCACACTCAAGCCTCATAATGGGCCACGACGTGCACGGGTGCACCAATATGAAGTTGCCATTGCGATTCCTATTGTCGCCTGCAGTTTTAATGCCAGCACAAGCTGCACCAAGTCGATTGCCGATGGTAAAGCTTGTCTGTGACATTTCATAGTCACGAATCACAACTTTGACCTTATTAGTCAAAAACTTGCTTAAAAGCCTGACCGGAAAAAGCCTTTTGGCATTTATATTGCTGATGCCCCAATAGGGGTTGCATTCATTTTACTTTTTTGTGAAAAGGGCACCATGTTGGAACACCCATTTTTACGCGGAAGGTCTACACTGGTAACTCAGCAATGCGAGCCTGCGGGTCGCTGTTTTCCAGCCGGCGAAACGCCTTTCGCGGATACCGATTATTCACTGCACCACTTCAATTTCACAGCAAGGAGCAACCCATGAGTCAAATGACCTCCGGACGTTTTGTCAGCCGTCTGACACGGGAAACCCTGGGACTGATTTTGGCCGGAGGCCAGGGGACGCGTCTGAAGGACTTAACCCACTGGCGGGCCAAACCCGCCGTGCACTTCGGAGGCACATTTCGCATTATTGATTTTCCTCTGTCCAACTGCGTCAATTCCGGCATTCGTCGTGTCAGTGTGCTCACCCAGTACAAATCCCACTCGCTCAACCGCCATATACAGCGCGGCTGGGGCTTTCTGGGCGGCGAAATGGGCGAGTTCGTTGAGTTATTGCCGGCTCAACAGCGTCTGGGAGAATCCTGGTATTCGGGCACCGCCGATGCGGTATTGCAAAACCTGGATATCATCCGCGGTCACGACCCCGCCTACATTTTGATATTAGCGGGCGATCACGTCTACAAGATGGATTACGGCACCATGATTGCCGCCCATGTGGAGCGTGGCGCAGATATCACCGTGGGCTGCATTGAAGTGCCAGTGGAGACAGCGTCGGCTTTCGGGGTGATGGATGTGGACCCCGATTACAATATCGTGCGCTTTACCGAAAAGCCCCCCGAGCCGGAATGTATTCCCGGTAAACCGGGCAGGGCGCTCGCTTCCATGGGTATTTACGTCTTTAGTGCCGAGGTGCTTTATAAAGTGCTGGAGGATGATCATGACATTGAAGGCTCCAGCCACGATTTTGGCAAGGATATTGTCCCGGCCATGCTCCGCAGCCACCGGGTTATTGCTTTCCCTTTCAAGGACCCGGCCACCGGCGGTGAAGCCTACTGGCGCGACGTGGGAACCGTGGATGCCCTCTGGCAGGCCAATCTGGAGTTGACCGGTATAACCCCCGAGCTCGACCTCTATGATGATATCTGGCCCATCTGGACTTACCAGGAACATGTCCCTCCCGCCAAGTTTATTTTTGACGACAGTGGTCGGCGCGGCATGGCGGTGGATTCCATGGTGGCCGGGGGCTGTATAGTCTCGGGCTCCACGGTTCGCCATTCGCTGCTCTTTCCCCGGGTCCGCATTCACTCCTACAGTGAAATTACCGACTCGGTTCTGTTTCCACAGGTCACCGTGGGGCGCAACTGTAAAATTCGCAAGGCGCTAATCGATCGCGCCTGCAAGATTCCCGAAGGCACACACATCGGCTACGACGAGGCCGAAGACCGCCGGCGTTTTTACGTTTCCCCGGGTGGGGTGGTCCTGGTCACGCCGGACATGCTGGCGCGGTTGGAAGAGGCGGGTGACTAGTATGACTGCCACTGCCAAAACGCCGGTGGTATTTCTCTGGCATATGCACCAGCCGAATTATCGCGACGCCCTGACGGGTGAGTACTATTTTCCGTGGACTTATCTACATGCCATCAAGGATTATGTGGATATGGTGGCCCATCTCGAAGCCCACCCGGGCTGCAAGGCGGTTTTCAATTTCGTCCCCATCCTTATCGAGCAGTTGCAGGACTACCAACAGCAGCTGACTCAATATCATCAGCATCAACAGCCCTTGACCGACCCGGTACTGGCACTGCTGACAGATGCGCCCCTGCCCGACGAACAGAGTGAGGAGTTTCAACAACTACTGGAAAAATGCACCCGCGCCAATCGTCAGCGGATTATCGAGCGCTTTACACCCTACCGGGAACTGGTGGATCTTTTCCGGCAGTGGCAACACAGTGAACAGCCCATTGGCTATTTCAATCAGCAATTTCTGGTGGATATGGCAGTGTGGCATCACCTGGGGTGGATGGGGGAGACAATCCGGCGCCAGGAGCCCCGTATTCAGGCTCTGCAAACCAAGGCCCGGCAATTTACCTCTCG
>CBFGUT010000372.1:0-2617 GCA_965652265.1 uncultured Cellvibrionaceae bacterium
GGTGATCGCCTCTCTGGGGATCTTTTTAGCAATTTCCTTCGCCTTTGCCTCAGACATCCGACCTCAGACGTCTGACCCCTTCCCCTCTCACACACGGATAAATGTTTCCCGATAATGCACCAATTCCGCTATTGAATCCTTGATATCATCCAGCGCCAAATGCGCGCTGGATTTCTTGACCCCCGCCAATACGTCGGGTTTCCAGCGCCGGGCAAGCTCCTTCAGTGTACTCACATCCAGGTTGCGATAGTGAAAATACCGCTCCAGTGCCGGCATCCCCCGGGCCAGGAAGCGACGATCCTGGCAGATGGAATTGCCACACATGGGGGATTTGCCGGCGGGCACCCAGGTTTTCAGAAAATCGATGGTGGCGGCTTCGGCCTCGGCGACGGTCGTACTGGAACGCCTGACCCGCTCGGTGAGACCCGACTGCCCATGCTGGCGGGTATTCCATTCGTCCATTCCCTCCAGCAGATGATCTGGCTGATGCACGGCAAAAACCGGCCCTTCGGCAAGAATATTGAGGTGAGCATCGGTGACAATGGTGGCAATCTCGATAATCACATCCGTATCCGGATCCAGGCCGGTCATTTCCAGATCAATCCAGATAAGATTGTTTTCAGCACTCATGGATGTTTTTTCCTTTACAATAGGGTTTTGCCAAGCCTAGCGGGCCAAATCAAAACACTCAAGCACAAGCAGCGGATATTGGATTGAGCAAACGCAGACTGACACGCCGGCAACAGTGGCGCATTGACAAGATCCAGCAAGAGCGCCAGAAGCGCGCCCGCCAGCGCGACCAACAAACCGACTCGCGCCTGCACGAGAGCGACCTGGGTCCCGAGCAGGAGGGACTGATTGTCACTCATTTTGGCACGCAGGTGATGGTGGAACCTCCCGGTGGGGAGGGCAAGCGCTGTCATTTTCGCAGTAACCTGGGCGGGCTGGTCACGGGTGACCGGGTGGTCTGGCGCGACGGCAACCCCTATGGCGTGGTGGTGGCCGTACACCCGCGCCAGTCGAGTTTGATGCGGCCCGATCCCTACGGCGACCTGAAAACGGTGGCGGCCAATATCGACCGCATTGCCATTGTGATCGCCCCCTACCCCGAGCCCCACCCCAACCAGATTGATCGCTACCTGGTGGCGGCCACGGCCATTGATATCGAACCGATCATTGTGATTAACAAAATGGATGCCCTGGGCGACGAACAAAAGGCGAAAATCGATTATATCGACGAGCTCTACAGCCGGCTTGGCTATCAGGTGATCAGGGCGTCGGCGAAACGGGAGTCGGGCCTGGCACCACTGCGCGACTATCTGGCACACTTTACCAGCGTATTTGTCGGCCAGTCGGGTGTGGGTAAATCGTCACTGGTCAATGCCCTGCTGCCGGATGCCAATATGCGTGTGGGAGAGCTGAGTGAAAACCAGACCGGCACTCACACCACCACCAGCGCGCGTCTCTTCCATATCCCCTCGGGTGGCCAGTTGATCGATTCACCGGGTATACGCGAATTCGGACTCTGGCATATGGACGCAGAGGCGGCCCTGAGCGGCTTCAAGGAATTCAGGCCTTATATTGGTTATTGCAAGTTTCGGGATTGTACACATACTCACGAGCCCGGCTGTGCTATCTTAACGGCCTTGGAGAAGGGAGAAATCAGCCACGAACGGCTGGAGAGCTACCGCCGTATTGTCGCCGATTTCAATCCTCGAGAATCTTATTGATTGCCGGAAATAATTGAGGATAGCTGTATGTCTTCACTGCCACTGCTGCTGGAGCCCGCCGAACTCGACCGCCTGCTTAAGGCCGGCGAGCCTCTGCTATTAGTCGATCTGTCCAACGAGGATAACTACAAGCGCGGCCACATTCCGGGTGCCGTACATGTACCGGCGCAGATGCTGCTTTGCAATCGCCCGCCGGCGCCCGGACGTATCGCCCCTGTGGAGCAGCTGATTCGTCTTTTTTCCTACCTGGGCATGACACCCGAAACCCATGTGGTGGTTTACGACGACGAAGGCGGCGGCTGGGCCGGGCGCTTTATCTGGACCCTGGATACCATTGGTCACCGCCATTACAGTTACCTCAATGGCGGCCTGCATGCTTGGCTCAATGAGGATCTGCCCACCAGTACCGACATCACCCTGCCCACTTCAAGCGAGGTGGAGGTGGAAATCAATCCGGCCTTACTGATCGAAATCCCCGACATTCTGCAGGGCCTGGAGCGGGATGATATCCTGGTCTGGGACGCCCGCGGCCCGCAGGAATACCGGGGGGAGAAGATTCTCGCCGAGCGCGGCGGACACATTCCCGGCGCCATCAATGTGGAGTGGACACAACTAATGGACCGCGAGCGGGGGCTGCGTATTCGTGCCGACGCCCGGGAATTTCTCGCCCGGCAAGGTATTACCGGTGACAAAAAAATCGTCACTCACTGCAAGAGCCTCCATCGTTCCGGCTTCACCTATCTGGTGGGCAAAACCCTGGGGATGGATATTTACGGCTACCACGGCTCCTGGGCCGAATGGGGTAATAGGCCTGACACGCCGGTGGAGAAGTAGACGCGGTACGCGGTACGCGGTACGCGGTACGCGGTACGCGGTACGCGGTACGC
>CBFGUT010000373.1:0-2595 GCA_965652265.1 uncultured Cellvibrionaceae bacterium
TACCTAGACAAACATAACCCCAAACATAGTGAAATGTAAGACCCTTCCACATAAAGTCATAGGTCCCTGAACACCATTCAATAGTGGACAATATCACAACTATTCTTCCCCGCTGCCGGCAAAGGTGTCATCGCTGCTGATAACGTAAAGGCTTTTGCGCATTTCCCCGCTTTTTCACCAGATATCACGGAAATATCACGCTCAGCGACTTCTCCCTGCTACAAGACGATTCCTATACTTTTTCGTCTTCAAGCCAGCCCTTGCGTTGAAATCCATCTAGAGAATTTATTTATCCACTGTCTTAGAGGTCGTTGCTATGATCGGAACATACTCCATCAGGCGTCATCTGCTCCTGCTTTCAGCCCTCGCCTTCACCTTGACGTTTTGGGCATCGTCAATTCGGGCCGCCGAGATTAATCGCCATGTTTTAATGTTTGTTTCTCATGATCGCACCTACTACACCGAATACGTGGTCATGCGTCAAGCTTTGGAGAGCGCGGGCTATACCGTGGATGTGCGCAGTGCTGTTACTGCACCAGCAAGCCTTTACGGCGGCGGCGTGATCGGTCATGCCAACAGCGCTCCCGGTCTACCCGGTGAAGCACCGAACAACAATTATGGCTACAACTTATTTCTCGCCCAGTTTGAGAACAATTTTGGCTCGCCATGGCCCGAGTCGCTCAATGCACAACCGGGAACCATCCCCGTGAATGGTCGCATCCAGGATGTCTCCTCAATGGATAATTACGATGCACTGGTTGTCGTGGGTGGCGACGGCGCTGTGGCTTATCGCGTCGACGGCAGTTACAGCGGTCACGGCGAAGCCAGTGCCGCGGATGTTCAAAGTGCATCGGAGCATTTAAATAGTTTGGCCATCGACGCCCTGCTTGAGGGTAAGCCTGTTCTGGCACAGTGCCACGGTTCAAGCCTGGCACCCTTTTGGAGAATACCCGGCACGGAGAATGTTAATAACCCGCTCGGTATCAGTCTGTTACAGGATCAGCAGGCCACGGGCTTTCCTCTGGGAAACGAAACAGCCGCGTATATGCAGGCGTTTAATATCAGTTATCGCGCCGCCGACCGGGTGGTTATCAGCAACCCACACCCGACGCTCGAAGACGATGGCAGCGCCGATGCTCGCGTTATGACAACGCGTGACTGGTATCCCCAAACCATTGCCCACGCGGCACGTACCCTGATCAACGTGATAGAGACCTACCCCTCCACCACGTCTGTGGACATGACGCCTGTCAGCACACTGATCATACACGGCGGCGCGGTTGACCCCGATAACTGCTCCGCCAGCAATCGACAAAACGATGTGCCCTGTAATTACCCTAACTGGTTGCCAGCAGATTACACGCATTTGGCCGCCTTACTGAATGCAGACTCGAGTCACGACAACTATGTGTTCTCGGTCGCGGATATTGATATCACCGAACCAGCACAACTTCCTTTCGATATCAATAATGCCGACAGTGTATTCAACTACCTGCAAGGCTTTGACGCCGTTATTTATTTCAAGCACTGGCAGAACCATTCAACCCTGGCATTGCAAAATGGCTTGATTGACTATACCGACAACGGTGGCACCACCCTGGCCATTCACCATGCCATGTATAACGACGGCCCCGGCAAGTCCACACTGGTGGATGAATTGTTCAAAGTGCACTCGCGAAGCCAGACATTTGGCCGGGTAGCGGGTACATTCGACCTTTACCTGACTAATTTCGGGCACTTTGTTACCACTTATGGTGTCGTTAATAGCCTACCGCCCATTCTGATGACCCCTCCCGCCTGGGAGAATAACCCCTTGTTAAACGGAGCCAACACCAGCCTACACAGTTATCAGAATTTTCCGGTTTTTGATGAAATCTATACCAACTTCGAATTTGTGGAAGACACCGACTTCGGCCGCGGAATTGACCAGGTGACGCCGCTTCTGTCCAATGCGGAGGGTTTCGGAGAGCAAATGCATACCGGGGCTTTTGTACGGCTCTTCAATCCCAGCGCGGATGCCACCATAGGTAAATTCATGGCCTTTGCCTACGGTGAGCGGCGCGAAACTCTGGAAATCGATGAACCCTATGGCCAAATGATTCGCAACGCTGTTGCCTGGTCAAGGCTGGCCCTTGATTACACGCCCTTGCCGGAGGCGTTATCGCCCCCTGACGATATCACGGCAAGCACTATCACCAGTCAGAGCTTCACACTCTCCTGGCTGCCACCCGAAACGGATTATTTGCCACTGAGTTACGAAGTGGAAATCAATAGTGATTTACTGATAACAACTCATACGGAAAATGTCGTCGTTGAAAACCTGGTTCCGGATCAGTTATATAGCGTTCGGGTTCGCGCCATTAACAACGTCGGTGAGGTATCGGATTTCAGCCCCCCGCTGACAGTACACACTCTGGTGATTGACGACAATGAGCCACCCACAGCCCCTGACAATTTACAGGTCCTTCATGTCAGCAATAACAGTGTGGTATTAGCCTGGGATGCTTCCTTTGATAATGTCAGTAACTCACTGACTTACACGCTCTATCAGAATGGCAGTGCCGTGGACTCGGGCATCCAGGCAACTACCCTGGA
>CBFGUT010000374.1:0-2581 GCA_965652265.1 uncultured Cellvibrionaceae bacterium
TCCGCCCGCTTGCGTCGCACCTCCTTGGGGTCGGATATCAGCGGCCGGTAGATTTCCACCCGGTCGCCGGGCTGCAGGCGGTGCTCGTGTGCTGGCTTCAACCCTTTGGTACCCAACGCCTGGCCAAAAATGCCCATCTTGGCAGTGGCGATATCGATTTCCGGAAAAATTCTGTCGATACCCGAGCGCTCCGCCGCCTGATAGGCGGTGGTGCCGGGTTCCACCAGCAACTCGATAATTTTCTGTTGGTGGGGGAGGGCATAGGCCACTTCCACGGTAATCAGCTCGGTATCAGACATGGGTGTCTCCAGCAGAATAGATCTCTCGTGCCCGGCGGCACACAGCCTCGACCTGGGTGGCGGTCATTTTTTCAAATAATTTCCCGGCAAGCATCCCCAGCAGCGGATTATTAAAGGCAAAATCCAGTTGCAGGCTCACCTTGCACCCCCGGTCGCCCAGTGGGGTGAACTGCCAGAGCCCTTCGAAGCGTTTGAAAGGTCCCTCCACCAGCTCCAGTGTCATGCGCGAGGGAGGGTGGAGCCGGTTGCGGGTGATAAAGCTCTGGTGCTGGCCGGCCATGCCCAGGGTCAGACGCGCCTCCAGCCAGCCCTCGCCCCGGGCGAGTATCTTTGCCCCGTGACAGCCTTCCATATAATCCGGGTAGGCCTCGATGTCGTTGACCAGGGCAAACATTTGTTCACAACTGTATTCTACCAGCGCCGATCGTTCTATGTGTGTACTCACTTACTGCCCCGCAAACCTGCCGTATAACCCCAGACCAAACACAACCAGCAACAGCAGCGGTGATACATAGCGCAGCAACCACAGCCAGCGGGCAAAGAGGGCGGGCGATTCGGCCCGCAATTCCAGCCGCAGGGGGCGGCGCTTCATAAACCAGCCCACGTAGATGGCCATAGACAGACCGCCCAGCGGTAATAGCACGCTGGCGGTGATAAAGTCGATAAAATCAAAGACTGTCATGCCCAGCAGTGGCTTGAACTCGGCCCAGTCATTAAAGGAAAAGACTGTACCCAGCCCCAGCAGCCAGGCGCAACTGGTAATCAGCAGAGAGGCGCTGAGGCGGTGAAAGCCAAAGCGTTCGGTGAGATAGGCCACCGCCGGTTCCAGCAGGGAGATTGCCGAACTCCAGGCGGCCAACCCCACCAACACGAAAAACAGGGTGCCGAACAGACTGCCCAGCGGCATGGCGCCGAAAACCACAGGCAGGCTGATAAACATCAAGCCCGGGCCGTCGCCGGGTTCGATACCACTGGTGGCGAACACAATGGGGAAAATGGCCATACCCGCGATCAGTGCCACCAGGGTATCCAGCAGGCCGACCGTCAGCACTGTTTTGGCAATAGAGGTTTTGTGGGGCATGTAGGAGCCGTAAGCCATGATCGCGCCCATGCCCAGGCTCAGGGTAAAGAAGGCGTGCCCCAGTGCCAGTTGCAAACCGGTGAGTGACAGCTGGTCGAACTTGAAGCTGAGCAGAAAGCGAAAGCCGGCGGCGAAGTGCCCCACATAGGCCGCATAGATCACGAGAACCAATAACAGCAGGAATAACAAAGGCATGAGTATGCGCACCGTGGTCTCCAGGCCACGCTTGACGCCCAGGGCGATCACCAGCATGGTCAGACACAGGAACGCCGTCTGCCATTTTACCAGGGTGCTTTTGGAGGCCAGCAAAGCCTCAAAGGCTGTGGCCGAGCTCTTGCCATCCAGTTGGCTAAAGCCACCCTGTAGGGCGGTGGCCGTGTACTCCAGGGTCCAGCCGGCAATGACGCTGTAATAGGAGAGAATCAAAAAGCCCGCGATCACCCCGGACCAGCCAATCAGCGACCAGGCGCGGCTGTTGCCGGACTCGCGGGCGACGTCACTCATACCCACAATGGGGCTGGCGCGCCCGCGCCGGCCCAGCATGACCTCAGCGATCATCACCGGCAGGCCAATCAGGCAGATACACAGCAGGTACATAAGTACAAAAGCGCCACCACCGTTCTCGCCGGTGATATAGGGGAACTTCCAGATATTGCCCAAGCCCACGGCGGAGCCTGTGGCGGCCAGGATAAAGGTACCTCGACGCCCCCAAATAGCATGCTGTTTGGATCGGATCACGCGTTCTGGCTCCGTGCGATTATGGTGTTAGCTCCGATTGTAACCGGATTGGAGTGGCAGTATAAGTAGGCAACCGAGACAGGCTGCCGGCAGAGCAGTATAATGCCGCCCTTTGCGGATTCGGCAAACAAGGCGATTCATGGGTAAGACCAAAAAAAAGCAGGCAGGCGGTAACACTATCGCCCTCAACAAACGCGCCAAGTTCGACTTCCACCTGGAGGAGCGAATGGAAGCGGGTATTGCCCTGCTCGGCTGGGAGGTCAAAAGTCTGCGGGCCGGTAAGGTGCAGCTCACCGACAGCTATGTGATTTTCAAAGATGGCGAGGCCTGGTTGCTGGGCGCCCAGATATCGCCACTGCCCACCGCTTCCACCCACTTTGTCACCGACCCTATCCGCACCCGCAAGCTGTTGCTCAAGCGTCGGGAACTCAACAAACTGCAGCAGGCCGCTGAACAAAAAGGC
>CBFGUT010000375.1:0-2568 GCA_965652265.1 uncultured Cellvibrionaceae bacterium
AGTTGGAACCCATCAGACCATCCACTCTACTCGGTATACGAGGGTGGAAGCACTGGTATTTTAAATCTTTGGCCAATTGGGTTTTCGAACCCTTTCTCGCCGCCTGGCATCAGTTGGATAAAATGGCCACTTTCACCGCGGCGGGATTTATAGTAAAAGAGCAGTGCGACCGATTGCCCATCAATGTCTACACACTGGAGAAGCCAGTGTCCAATCATTAAGGTGACTTATGAATATTCGAGGATTATTGCGCCAGACGATTGCCGGTACCCTGGCCTTGTTACTAGCCGCCACCGTCAGCGCCGATGACAAATTGCAACAGGTAATGGATATGGAACATCGCACCCAGTCGTCGGTACGCGATGAGTTTCGCAATCCGGCACAAACCCTGGCTTTTTTTGGCCTGCAACCGGATATGACGGTAGTGGAAATCTGGCCGGGCGGCGGTTGGTATACGGAAATTCTGGCGCCCTACCTGCGAGATAAAGGCACCTTCTATGCTGCACATTTCGATCCGGAGACTGAGGTGGAATATTTCCGCCGTTCGCTGGAAAACTACGAGCAGAAACTGGCGGCCAATCCCGAGCTTTACGACCAGGTGAAAATGACCGTTTTCGATCCTCCGGCACAGACGGACATTGCCCCTGCCGGCAGTGTCGATATGGTGCTCACCTTTCGCAACGCCCATAACTGGTACATGCGCGGCGGCGGTGAGGAAAAACTGCAGGTGGCTTTTGATGCCTTTTACAAAGCACTGAAACCGGGCGGCGTTCTGGGTGTCGTGGATCATCGCCTGCCGGAAGGTCGCCCCGATACTCAGCAGGATACCAGCGGTTATATTAAACAATCGGTCGTGGTAGCGGCGGCGGAAAAGGCCGGTTTTACCCTTGCCGACAGCAGCGATATCAATGCCAACCCCAAGGACACTGCCGACTATCAAGGCGGGGTCTGGACATTGCCGCCCTCTTTGCGCGAAGGCGATACCAATCGTGATAAATATCTGGCCATTGGCGAGAGCGACCGTATGACACTCAAGTTTGTCAAAAAACCAGAGTAAATACCCCCCTTGCCTCATCGGGTCATCGAGTCACATTGATCGATGACTCGAGTTGTTACACACTCAAATAGCGCTGCACCAGGTCATCATTCAAATCGTCAATTTCTCCGGTGGCCTGTACTCTACCGCGCTCCATAATATAAAAATGATCGGCCACCTTGCGGGCAAAGGGCAGCTTCTGCTCAACCAGTAAAACAGTAAGTCCCATTTCCTTGTTCAGTTTTTTAATGACATTGCCAATATCGCGTACCACATTGGGTTGAATGCCCTCGGTGGGTTCGTCCAGTATCAATAACTTGGGCTCCAGTACTAGAGCGCGACCAATAGCCAACTGTTGTTGCTGTCCGCCGGAGAGATCGCCCCCGCGGCGGTAGCGCATTTCCTTTAATACTGGAAACAGATCGTAAATATGCAAGGGAATATGCCGAGCCCGATCCTTGCGTGCCCCCAGCGAAATTTTCAGGTTCTCCTCCACGGTCAGCAAAGGGAAGATCTCCCGACCCTGGGGCACATAGCCAATACCCGCCCGGGCGCGGCTCTCGGTGTTCTTGCGGGTAATATCCTGATTGTCAAAGCGAATGGCTCCGCCGCCAATGGGCAGCAAGCCGGTAATGCACTTGAGCAGTGTGGTCTTGCCCACGCCATTGCGTCCAATCAGGCAACCGCAGGTGCCGGACTTTAGATTCAGGTCCAGATCCCAGAGGATATGACTCTGTCCGTAGAATTGGTTGATTGTTTCAATGTTAAGCACTGTATTGCTCCTGTCCGACGGCGGAACGCAAGGAAAAGGCGTAACGCAGAATGCAAAAAAACCGAAAAAGCCATTGACAAGAAAACATGGTCGCGAAATTATCTTGTTCCGCGTTCCGCGTTCCGCGTTCCGCGTAAAAATTACTCCCCCAAATACACCTCGATCACTTTGGGATTACTTTGCACCTGGTCCATACTGCCCTCGGCCAGCACCGAACCCTGGTGTAGCACTGTGACAGTGCGGGCAATGGAGCGCACAAAGGCCATATCGTGTTCCACCACAATGACTGAGTGTTTGCCGGCGAGGCTGGTGAGGAGTCTTGCCGTTTGCTCCACTTCCTCTCCCGTCATGCCCGCCACCGGCTCATCCACCAGTAACACCCGGGGGTTTTGCATCAGCAACATGCCAATTTCCAACCACTGTTTTTGTCCGTGGGAGAGAGAGCCGGCTTCGCGATGGCGGTGCTCGGCGAGGCCGATTATTAACAGGACTTCATCGATGCGGTCGCGCTGTTCGCCCGTCAATGGCTGGGTTAATGTAAACCACACGCGTTTGTCGGAAGCGGTGGCCAACTCCAGGTTTTCGAAGACACTCAGGGCCTCAAAAATAGTGGGCTTCTGGAATTTGCGGCCAATGCCTCCGCGGGCAATCTGATGCTCCGCGAGCTCTAGCAAATTGATTTGTTGCCCAAAGTAGACACTGCCCTCATCGGGTTTAGTCTTTCCAGTAATCACATCCATCATGGTGGTTTTGCCGGCGC
>CBFGUT010000376.1:0-2499 GCA_965652265.1 uncultured Cellvibrionaceae bacterium
CACTGTCAGCTGTAGCGGGCAGGTAACTGATTTGTCCTCTCACGGGCTTGAGGGGGAGGTGATTCAAAGGCGAGAGGCGACGGCTGTGCTCGGCAGCGGCCACCACCACGACGGCTGCGGCGGCTAATGGCTCGCCGTTCGCATTTATCACTTGCCACTGGTTTTCGCGGTATTGCAGCTCGATCGCTTCGCGGTTGTTTATCGGGGTGATATTGGCGTGAGACAGCGCCCAGCGACACAGGACGCGCGGGTCAATCCAGCCACTGTGGGGGAAATAAAGCCCTCCCGAGGGCAGGGAAATCCCTGCCAGTGCCGAGGCTTCCACTGGCTCTACCCAGCGCACCAGTGACTCGGGCTGCCGCAGTGCCGCCAGCGTTTGCAGATAATGCTGGCGCGTCTCCTCATGCAGAGCCAGTTGCAGCACCCCGCACTGGGCCCCGGCAGTGGGTGTGGTTCGGCAGTGGTCGGCCCAGTAACCGTCATAATAGCGCTGGGCGAATTGCAGGGCGGCCAGGTTAAAAAGTGGTAGTGTTTCGGCGCGATGGCCGAGCTTGGCGTATACCAGCCCCTGGGGGTTACCCGAGGCACCGCTCGCCGGCTCGGCGGTGCGTTCGATCACTGTCACCCGCCAGCCGCGCTCGGCCAGGGCGCGGGCGCTGAGGCTGCCGGCAAGGCCACTGCCGATAATCACCGCTTCGCGGCGTGAGGGACTGAACCGGGGCAACTGGGTGTAACTCAATTGCGGACGATGTGGCAATTGCCACTCGGAGACGCCGGTTTTACGGGCGGCGAGCATATGGCGTTTGCGGCCGAAGCCCGGCACCTTGTCCACCTGGAAGCCCGCCGCTGCCAACCCGCGCTTGACGATACCGGCGGCGCTGAAGGTGGCGGCGGTCGTGCCCGGCGCCGACAGTTGCCCAATAGCGGCAAACAACATTTCGCTCCACATTTCCGGGTTTTTGGCGGGGGCGAAGCCATCCAGAAACCAGGCGTCTACCGTTGAGTGGGGTTGGCTCCAGCGCTGATCACTACCGGGCATGCGGGTCTGCCAGGCATCACTGGCATCGCCAATAATCAGAGTCAGGCTGACATTGTCCCCGAGATTCAGCCGGTGTGTGGCGGGGCCGGTGATGGCCGGGTAGGCCGCCAACAATTGTCGGGTCAGCGGTGCCAGTGATGGCCACAGCGCCAGTGCACGAACGAGGTCGGCGTGGACCAGTGGATATTTTTCCACACTGATAAAATGCAACCGCGCATTTTTGGGGGCAGCCTCCCGCCAGAGTTGCCAGGCGGCGAGGAAATTGAGTCCAGTGCCGAAGCCGGTCTCGCCGATGGTGAAAACTGAGCCGGGGCCGTCCGGCAGGGCGGCAAAGCGTTCGGCGAGTTGATTGTGCTGCAAAAAAACGTGGCGACTCTCCGTCAGGCCGTCGTGACGGGAAAAATACACATCGTCAAAGTGGGCGGAGAGGGGCTGCCCATCTTCGTCCCATGTCAGATGGGCGTGGAGCTGGTCGCGGCTGTCTGTTGTCACAGCCCGAACTCGTCCAGTAGTTGTGCACACCACTGGCGGATGCGTGTCTCGCTGAGGTCGAACTCGTTCTCCTCGTCCAGGGCCAGCCCCACAAAGGCCTGACCGTCGGCGGTGAGTGCCTTGGAAGCTTCGAACTCATAGCCCTCGCTCGGCCAATAGCCGCAGGGGCGGGCACCCAGCGCCAGCAGTTTGGCATGCAGGTAGCCCATGGCGTCCAGAAACCACTCCGGGTAGCCCACCTGGTCACCCAGGCCGTAGAGGGCTACCTGCTTATCCTGCCAGTTTACCTCGTCGATCTCGTCCCAAATCTCTTCCCAGTGCTCCTGCAGTTCGCCATAGTCCCAGGTGGGAATGCCGAGGATAACCTGCGAATAGAAACCGGCTTCCACAATGGGCGTCTCGGCGATATTGAAAATATCCACGCGCTCGTTGCCCAGGCAGTCGCGAATTTTCTCGCCCGCCATTTCCGTGTAGCAGGTGGAGCTGCCGTAAAAAAGCCCGATGGGAGCGCGACTCACAGCACCTCCGCCCAGGACTCAACCCAGGTCAGGGCCTCGTCCACCGGATCCAGGCCGCTGCTGGCGTCCAGCACCAGGGGCTCACCGATGCGCTCGGCGCCCAGGTCCGCCAGCGCATGGTCCATGGCGCGGCCGGCCTCGGCAAAGGTGGCGTAGCTGCTGTCGCCCAGGTTAATCAGGCCGTAGCGGCGCCCGGCGATGGCCGGGTAGTCGCGGGTGAGGGATAAATACAGGGGCTGGATATTCCCGGGCAGGTCGCCGGCACCAGTATTGGCGGTGCAGACCAGCAGAATATCCTCGGGGTTGTCGAGAATATCGTCAATCTCCGGCAGGGGATTGACCACCGCCTCCTGCCCCCGATTTGCAAACCAGTCACGCAGAGCCTCGGCCACGGTTTCCGCCGTGCCCATCTCACTGCCCACCAGAATCTGTACTCGCGCCATGGGCTCC
>CBFGUT010000377.1:0-2496 GCA_965652265.1 uncultured Cellvibrionaceae bacterium
CAAACTACACTCACGGCGCCTAGCTGGAAACAAAACTGGCTTCCAGCAGGCGTATCCAAATAGTGTTAACAGGCCCTAGAAGCATGGTGTATGATCACAGCTATGGATAACTGCCCACTGGATGCCGCCTCGATGCCGGCAAAAAACCGCAAGAGAAGCCTGTTCGTATGACACTTGCCAATCAACTGACACTCCTGCGAATCCTGTTGATTCCCCTGTTTGTCATTGTCTTTTTCCTGCCGTGGAAATGGGCGCACTTTTCCTCCGCCATGATCTTCAGTATCGCCGCCATCACCGATTGGCTGGATGGCTATGTGGCGCGTAAATACGACCAGTCCACCAAACTGGGGGCCTTTCTCGACCCGGTAGCGGATAAATTGATGGTGGTCATCGCCCTGGTGCTGCTGGTCACCCTGCACCCCACCATGTGGTTCGCGGTGGCAGCCTGCGTGATCGTGGGCCGTGAAATCGTCATCTCCGCCCTGCGCGAGTGGATGGCCGAGCTGGGCGAGCGCGCCAGCGTGGCTGTCTCCTATATCGGCAAAATCAAAACCACCCTGCAAATGACGGCCATTATTATTCTGCTGGCGGATATCGGCCTGCTGCTGCCCATCGGCTTTATCGCCCTGTTTGGCGCGGCAGTGCTCACCCTCTGGTCAATGGTGCTCTACCTCAAGGCGGCCAAGCCCGTGCTCAAGGCCTCCATCCACCAGTAGCCGGGGTCTGGGCGGGTAAAGGTATACAGATCAATCGCTTAGCCCCCCGAAAAGCGAAATTTTTAACCTGGGGTGGTAGGCTTTTGCGGCAAACTAGGCTAGAATGCCGGCCTCCTGAAAGGGCGCGATAGCAAAGCGGTTATGCTCTGGATTGCAAATCCAGCTAGGCCGGTTCGACTCCGGCTCGCGCCTCCATTTTTACTTTCGGTGATTGTCCCCAGGGCAATGGTCGAAACGCCTCGCCCGGGTGGTGGAATTGGTAGATGACGTGCAGGATGCACTAAGACCCAATACACTCGCTGCGCTCGCGGGGCCAGCTTTGTCGCAGGGGCAGGATGACGTGCATGGAGGCACTAATGCAACGGAAGGCAGGACGCCGTGAGTTGCCCCCGGGAGCGACCACAGCAGGGCGGCGCGAAGCGGCGCAGAGAGTAACAATCTTGTATCAAATCTCAAAAAGAGATGCCGAATAGCCCGGGTGGTGGAATTGGTAGACACAGCAGACTTAAAATCTGCCGACTATTGCAGTCGTGCCGGTTCAATTCCGGCTCCGGGCACCATTTTAGTTACTTCGCTACAGTATATTTGCCAGTTCCAACTTCAGAGACTCTCACTACCAAGCCGTCATTGAACCGGTTCCCGGTACAATTGGCTCGCACATCCCTGTGCTCGGCCCTTCGGGCCAGCTTCGCTGCCCAAATCTGTTCCAGACAGATTTGTCCGGCTCCGGGCACTCATTTTTACTTCCTCCCTTCGCTTGGAGGTTGGTGTTATAGATGGTGCAGTTTTTTCAGGTCGTTATCCAGGCGTGTTTGCCAGCCGGCGCCTTGGCTGCGGTAGTATTCCAGTACGGATTCCGACAAACGGATACTCACCGCTTTTTTGGTAGGCGACTTCTGTGGTCCACGGGTGCGACTGGATAATGTTTTTTTGAGCGATGCCGGCAACTGCTCGAAAGGGACTGCCCGAGCCGAATCTTCAACCGTCCATTCGGGACTGTCGGCATCGGAATGTTCAGCTTTGTGCTTGTTCATAATGATTCACCTCGCGTTTGTTGGCCTTGCGAAAACTGATAACACGAATACCTCCGGCCATTTCGGAAAATACCAGCATGTGCAGCCGGTTATCCAAGTAACCGAGGGCGCGAATACGTTTCTCTGCGTAGTCTTTTCGCTCGTCAAGTGAATACAGGGCAGTTTCAAAATTGAACATTCGCACCTGCTCAAAGGAAAGATTACGTTCAGCGATATTACGTTGATTTTTGGCGTCGTCGTATTCGACTATCATTTCTTTATTGTATATACAATAAAGCTGTGGGGCAAGTACTCTATATTTAGGGAGTCCAAAGGCTGCATCTGCCCTTCGCTTGCGAGCGGAGGGTAAGGGGAGGCTGGATATCAGCCGGGATGCCGATCTCGACAAAAATTGGTTAACATTTGCCCGATTTATACAGTATATTTGTGGAGGAAAACTATTTTCGACGTCTATTGCATCTTTACAGAGCTTGTTTTTCTCCAGCCTGTTATTTAAAAGTCAATACAAACAAAGGCTTATAGTATAAAGCTGAGTAGATAACAGGCCAATGTGGGTTGCAAAATGAGCCAGCACACTTTCTCACTGCAAAATAATGCTAGTATTTGAAATAATGCCTTTACTATCAAACCCTTAGAAAGGGAATAGTCGTGAACGGTCAATTGGGAAAGCGTGCTGGCACGATAATATAATGTTAGCGGTAGGAAGGCTCATGAGCATACGGAAAGCTGATAGTGGCGATGCCCCA
>CBFGUT010000378.1:0-2490 GCA_965652265.1 uncultured Cellvibrionaceae bacterium
TGGATCACGAGGTAAATCTTGGTATATATCTGACAAATAAAAGTGAACGTTATCACCCCTATTTCCATGCCCGGTTTGTAGGTTATTGGGCGGGGTAACTACTTGGCGAAGAATTGACGGGTCACATCATCGGCGGGAAAGTAGCTTTCAATCATCAGCTCCTGCAGGCCCGCATCCATTGGGGTGCCAAAGCTGGTGAGGGTCGTGAAAAAGCTCAGTATCAGATCTCCGACTTTCACCTTAACCGTGAGCATGGGGCCCTCCCATTGACTCGGGGGTGTTTGCCAGTCTGCTGGCGGGTCCATGGTTAGCAGGGCGTCAAAAAGATCGGCATTGTCGCTGTCGGGATTGGCTTGTAGTTCCAGCCTCAGTCGACGCAACAATAATCCCGCCAGCTCCTCCCAATTGACGATAAACGGTCTCAATCCAGTGTGACTAAAGGCCAGTTTGAGCATATTGATGGGCGTATCCGCAGTTGGCTCACCCAACAGCAGAGAGAGCATTCGCTGCATGCTGTTATTGGCCATGCGCACATCCCATGTATGTGAGAGTACGGTGGCGGGATAGGGTTCGTGGTTGTGGAGCATGATATCCAGCGCCTCCTGTACCGGGCGCATAGCGGCCTCGTCCAGGGGCAGGCGGGAGTAGGGTGCCGAATAACCGCTGGCCGTCATCAGGGCATTGGTTTCCCTGTGCGTCAAACCCATAGCCTCCGACAGCCTTAACAGCAGCGAGCGGCTGGGTTGGCTGCGACCGGATTCAATAAAACTGATGTGTCGCGCCGAGACCTCCGCTGCCAGCCCCAGATCCAACTGGGACAGGCGGCGCGCTTTGCGCAGTTTGGTCAATAGGTGTGGTTGTGCCGACATAACAGATCCCCTTTGGCGGTATTTTGACCCAGTGGCTGCGGCAATACCATTACCTGTGGGGTAATTGCGGTCATTATCCAGCGGCAGCAGACTGGAGTTGAATTCACCACTGGAGTATGCCCATGCAAACGCCTTCCCTGTCGTTGGTCCTAACCCTGAATGCCATCACCTCTGGAGTGGTGGGTTTGATAACGTTGCTAGTACCCACTGTTATTGCCGGGCTATTTGGCGAAGTGCCCGCCTGGGTGTGTCAGTTGGTGGGGGCGGGATTATTGATCTTTGGGTTGGGTGTGGGCTATATCGTCTGGAAGCTGCCGCAGTCGTGGCACTTGACCCGCTGGATACTGATGTTGGATATCGCCTGGCTGGTGGCGACGCCCATAGTAATGTTGGTGTTTGCCCGTAATCTCAGTCTGCTGGGCCATATACTGCTGGTGCTGACGGCGGGGATTGTGCTGTGGTATGCATGGTGGGAAGCTTATTGGCTCAAAAATTCGCCAGCCTCGGTGCCTGCTTAGGGTGTCTTCCAGAGAGGTCAAGGCGCACACACCGGTGACGCCCTGACCTCCTTAAATTCAAACCCGCTCCAGTTCCTTTTCCAGATCGGCGGTTTTGCGTCTTGCCAGGGCGAGATTGGCGGTTTTTTTATCCAATACCAGATAGATAAAAAGCCCCTCATTATGAGAGCTGGGTCGAATAATATGGAGCTGTTTTTCCAAGGTGATAAGAATATCTTCAATACCGCCTTCCAGCCCCAGGCTTTTCATGGTTTTCAGTTTCGCCTTCACCACTTCACTGTTGCCGGCGGCGGCGAGTTCCAGATCGACCCCCGCACCTTCTGACGCCAGCAGCATGCCCGTGGTGTAGTCCACAATGGCGCAACCGAAGGCGCCGTCTACTTCCATTAATCCTTTTTTAACATTATCAAGATTGCTCATGGTATTTCTCCATTGGATGAGTGGTGATGGTTGTTAAGATGCCTGAGCGGCGGTGCTAAACGCCTGGTGAATTTCCTCTGCCAGCCGGGTAATCCGCAGGCGCAGACTGGCAATGTTCATGGTCTGATTGGCGGACATCACCAACACATAGTTGTCCTCGCCAATGTCCAGGTCCACAAAGGCAACGTTGCCCTGCTGTGCCTCGATAAATGTGACCTTGAAACGCTTGCCGAGAATCTGCTGAGCCACCGCATTGCTGACGGAATGCAAGGTGCTGGCCGCGGCGGACAAGCTGTCTTCTTCCAGCGAGTGGCCGGCCTTATTCAGGGTGTACACCGGAAAACCATCGGTGGTGGCCAGGGAGATGACCTCAATGGATTCGACTTGCGCGCACTCCGCAAACAGGGTTTGTAGCTGATTTTTTTGTGAGGGGTTAAACGACATTGCGGTGTTCCTCGGAAACGGTTTGTTCGCCGGGTTGTAGTGTGTCAAAGAGCTGCAGTACCAGCAGTGAGGACTCCACCTCTCGCGGGTCCAGAGTCACCACCGGTGCGAGAATGGCGTACTGGTCCAGGGTGTATTGCACCACGTCGAGAAACAGATCGATCTGCTCTTCATCTTCCGCCAGATCGGTATGGGTGATGCCAATGACCAGGGGCACGGATTTTTTATCGCTGCAGAAG
>CBFGUT010000379.1:0-2484 GCA_965652265.1 uncultured Cellvibrionaceae bacterium
CCGCGAAAGCGATAGCGTTGCAGCGCCACCGCCGCCAGCGTACCAATCACCGTGGCCACGGTGGCCGCCAGTATGGCGATGGTCAGCGAGTGAATGGCCGCTTCCATCAGCGCCTGATTGTCGAACAGGCGCTGATACCACTTGAAGGTAAACCCCTGCCAGGTATTGCCGTAGCGCGAGGCATTAAAAGAGTTCACCACCAGCAGGGTAATGGGCAAATAGATAAACAACAGCACCAGCGCCAGGTAGCCCCATTTAAAAATCCGCATCATGGATACCTCCCTTGCGGCTGACATAGCGCGCCGCGCGGAAATACAACCACAGCATGAGGCCCAGCAGGGCAATCAACAGTACGCTCAGAGCCGAGCCAAAGGGCCAGTCACGCGTTTGCAAAAACTGGGTTTTAATCACATTGCCCAGCAGCAGGTTCTTGGCGCCGCCCAACAGGTCGGCAATGTAGAACATACCCATGGCGGGGAGCAGTACCATCAAACAGCCGGCCACAATGCCCGGCGAGGTGAGCGGCACGGTAATATGCCAGAAGCGTGACCAGGCACCGGCACCCAGATCGCGGGCAGCCTGGTGCAGGCGACCATCCAGCTTTTCCAGCGCGGCATAGAGTGGCAACACCATAAACGGCAGCAGGATATAACTCAGCCCCAGAATCACCGCGAACTGGGTGTAGAGCATTTGCACCGGCTGATCGATCCAACCCCATTGCATCAGCAGGTTGTTAATCAAACCGCGGTTGCCGAGAATAAACTGCAGCGCATAGGTGCGCACCAGCGAGTTGGTCCAGAAGGGCAGGACCACCAGAAACACTACCAGCGCGCGCCAGCGCGGCGACAACTGCACCAATACCATGGCAAAGGGGTAGCCCACCAATAGGCACACCCCTGTCGCCATCAGCGCCATGCGCAGCGAATCCCACAACACCTGCAGATACAGCAGGTTAAAGGTGCGAGCATAACTGTCAAGCGTGACCGGTAGGCTGACAAAACTGGTGCCATCGCGGGTGAGCACACTGGTCACCAACACCAGCAGGTTGGGCACCAGCACAAACAGCACCAGCCACACACTGGCGAGACCAATGGCCCAGAAGCGAAACTGACTCAGCCTAAATTTCATGGGGCAATACCACTTCCCAACCCGGCACCCACTTCACGCGCACGCTCTGGTTGAGGCTGTAGTCGAAAGAGGGGTCGTCCTCGTCGAAAAATTCGCTGGTCATCAGCTCGGCGCCAGAGGGCAAGCGCACAATCGAGTCCAGGGTCTTGCCCTTGTAATTGCGCTCCACAATTTTGCCCACCAGCGCCTGGGTCTCGTCCGCGTCTTCAATATATTCCACGCGCAGATCTTCCGGGCGCAGCAGCACATTGACCTTGTCGCCCACCTTGAAGTTGTGGCGCGCCTGCAGTGTCCACTGCATGCCCTCCACCTTGACCTCGTATTCGTTGTCGCCGTCCACGGCCACAATCTGTCCGTCCAGTTGGTTGATCTCGCCGATAAAGCGGGCCACGAACAGGCTGTTGGGCTGCTCGTAAATTTGCCGGGGCGTGCCCAGTTGCTGCACCCGGCCAGCGTTCATCACCGCCACCCGGTCAGACATGGACAGCGCCTCTTCCTGATCGTGAGTGACGTACACAAAGGTAATGCCCAGCTTGCGTTGCAGGCGCTTGAGTTCCACCTGCATTTGCTGGCGCAGCTTGTAGTCCAGCGCGCTCAGGGATTCGTCCAGTAACAGCAACTTGGGGCGGTTTACCACCGCGCGGGCAATGGCCACCCGCTGTTGCTGACCGCCGGACAATTGCAGGGGCTTGCGCTGGGCGTAGTCCCCCAGTCGCACCATCTCCAGCGCTTCCATCACCCGGGGTTTTATCTCGGCACGCTCGACACCGCTCATGCGCAGGCCAAAGGCCACATTGTCGAACACGGTCATGTGGGGAAAGAGGGCATAACTCTGGAACACGGTATTCACCGGGCGCCGCTCGGCGGGCAGGGCGCCGATGTTTTGGCCATCCAGCCACACCTCACCAATGTCCGCCTCTTCCAGACCGGCAATCAGTCGCAGCGCGGTGGTTTTGCCACAGCCCGAAGGCCCCAACAGGGTGAAGAACTCACCGTCGTGGATGGTCAGGTCGAGTGTATCCAGTACCGTTTGACCGGCATAGGCCTTGGACACCTGCTTTAGCGTCAACAGCGGGCGGGGTTCATTCACGGGTTGCGTGGCTCCTCTGCGGAATCTGAAAACAGAGCAACCGGACAGACAGGCATACCGGAAAGACCACCGCGCCACAGGGCGCCGGAGCGTCTTATCGGTAGAATCGGGTCAGATCAAAAGAATCGGATCTGTGCTCGTTGCCGGGCCTGGGCCCACGGTTTACTCACGGTTTAATGTCCTTTTGGTATGCCTGATCGCGGTAAACCTGCAACGGATTTTAGGGAGCGGGGCATAGGCAAAAGACGCCACTATTCTAGACACAA
>CBFGUT010000380.1:0-2410 GCA_965652265.1 uncultured Cellvibrionaceae bacterium
AGCCGGCACTGGCGCGCGGCGAGTTGCACTGCGTGGGTGCCACGACCCTGGATGAATACCGCAAATTTATAGAAAAAGACGCCGCGTTGGAGCGCCGCTTCCAGAAAGTGCTGGTGGATGAGCCCAGCGAGGAAGATACCATTGCCATTTTGCGCGGTCTGAAAGAGCGCTATGAAATTCACCACGGAGTGGATATCACCGACTCGGCAATTATTGCCGCCGCCCGTCTGTCGCAGCGCTATATTACCGACCGCCAGCTACCCGACAAAGCCATTGATTTGATTGACGAGGCGGCCAGCCGTATCCGCATGGAAATCGATTCCAAACCGGAAGATATGGATCGCCTGGAGAGGCGTCTGATTCAGTTGAAAATTGAGCGCGAGGCGGTCAAAAAAGACGAGGATGAACCCAGTCGCAAACGCCTGGAGAAAATCAACGCCGATATCGATGATCTGGAGCGCAAATATGCCGAGTTGGAGGAAATCTGGCGCAGTGAAAAGGCGGCCTTGCATGGATCCCAGGGTATCAAAAGCAATCTGGAAAAAGCCCGGCTCGATTTGGAAGCTGCACGCCGTGCCGGTGATCTGGCGCGTATGTCGGAATTACAGTACGGCATAATTCCCGAACTGGAAAAGCAACTGGATATGGCCAGCCAGGTGGACATGATGGAAATGACCCTGTTGCGCAACAAGGTGGGCGAAGAGGAAATCGCCGAGGTGGTGTCCAAGTGGACGGGCATTCCCGTGACCAAGATGCTCGAAGGTGAGCGGGAGAAATTGTTGCAGATGGAACAGGCGCTTCACGACCGGGTAATTGGCCAGCACGAAGCGGTCGTGGCAGTGGCCAATGCCGTGCGCCGTTCCCGGGCCGGATTGTCGGATGCCAATCGTCCCAATGGCTCCTTTCTGTTTCTCGGCCCCACGGGTGTGGGGAAAACCGAGTTGTGTAAAGCGCTGGCGGAATTCCTGTTCGATACCCAGGATGCGCTGGTGCGTATTGATATGTCGGAATTTATGGAAAAACATTCCGTGGCGCGGCTTATTGGCGCGCCGCCGGGCTATGTGGGTTACGAGGAGGGCGGCTATCTCACAGAAGCCGTGCGCCGTCGCCCCTACTCGGTGTTGCTGCTCGATGAGATCGAAAAGGCGCACCCGGATGTGTTCAACATCCTGCTACAGGTCTTGGATGATGGGCGGCTGACCGATGGCCAGGGACGCACCGTGGATTTTCGCAATACCGTGGTGGTCATGACGTCCAACCTGGGCTCGGATCGTATTCAGGATCTGGCGGAAGATAGATCCTTCGATACGGTGAGCTTTGATGGCCCAGCCGGGGAAGACAATTCGCTCAACAACGAGAACCGCTACCAGGCGATGAAAGAGGCGGTGATGGAAGTGGTGGGCGATCACTTTCGCCCGGAGTTTATCAACCGTATCGATGAAGTGGTGGTGTTCCATCCGCTGGCGCGCGAGCAGATTCGCGGAATTGCCAATATTCAGATCGAGCTGCTGCGTGGGCGCCTGGCCGACAAAGATATGTCCCTGGAACTGGAGGAGGATGTCTACGGGTTGTTGGCTGAGGCGGGCTATGATCCTGTCTACGGTGCCCGCCCCCTGAAGCGGGCCATTCAGCAAATGCTGGAGAACCCACTGGCCCAGGATATCCTCGCCGGCAAGTTTGGCCCCGGTGATACCATCGTGGCCAGCTTGCAGGGAGACAGGGTAGTATTTGGCCAGCGCCATTTGCACTAATGCAAGTGGCGCTGGCAGTGTGCCGGGTGAAGCTTAACAAGATTCGGCAATGACCTGCTTGGCCTCCTCGATACGCTCCTGCATTTCCTCCCGCTCCAAGTAGCGAAAGCCGCCATCGTCGGTTTTCACCTTGACACGGCCGAAGTCTGAGAGGGCTTTGAGATTGTTGCGGGCGGCCTGACAGCGTTCTGGGTCCGGCTCGGTGACGCGTTCGCTATTCTGGGCGTCGGAGTTGGCCGTGCGCTGGCGAGCCTGCTCCTCTTCGGTGGCAAAATCGTATTTAACGGGCTCGCTATGGCCGGTTTTGGGGGTAAAGGAGCTTGCCTCGCGGCCAGTGGGCGCGCGGGTGCCATAGTGGGTTACGCCTTCGTCATCGACCCATTTGTAGACTTCATCCGCTGCCAGTAGGTTGGGCCCTGCCAGCAACAGGCACAGGGCCAGTATGCCGTGAGGCAGGAAGAGTAGATGGCTTGTGCGCATGAGGGTACTCCTGAAACTGTCGGGGTATACACAATTCACTATAACCCGAATTCTGCCGGAGGCGAAATATCCCCGGTGATTTTGTGACCTGGTTTGGCTGGCAGGCGCGGTCGAAATGCCAATTCGGCCTTGACTTTGGCGCAATTCTTGCGAGAATGTGGGGCTCGCAAGATGGATTG
>CBFGUT010000381.1:0-2406 GCA_965652265.1 uncultured Cellvibrionaceae bacterium
CGG
Organism: uncultured Cellvibrionaceae bacterium; assembly: GCA_965652265.1. Lineage (GTDB taxonomy): Bacteria > Pseudomonadota > Gammaproteobacteria > Pseudomonadales > Cellvibrionaceae > Gilvimarinus. The sequence goes on from CBFGUT010000381.1 coordinate 4, forward strand.
ATACCCCGGCGGATATCCTGCTCGCCAATATTCTCGCCGGACCGCTGGCCAATCTGGCGCCCACCCTGACCCGGCTGACCCGCCCCGGGGGGCGCCTGTGCCTGTCGGGCATACTCGCCACTCAAGCGGAGGCGGTCATGGCGGCCTACCGCAACGCTTTCGACTTCGACCCGGTAGCACAGAAAGAGGAATGGGTGCGGCTGAGCGCCACCCGAAAATAACCGAGTCGGCGAATCGACGAATCATCGATCATCGGTGAGTCGTTGATCACTGATCGGCAGTTTCGCCTCTGTGGCGTTTACCGCCTGGCGCTTTACCGCTACACTCCGCACATGGCGGCAGACTGGGCCTGCCGGCACTTTTGAGGACTCGCAGCCCGCATGAGCGATATGGTGACCCGCTGCCCCGCGTGCAGCACTTCTTTCCGCATTACCCCCGGCCAGATTCAGAAGGCCAGGGGTGCTGTGCGTTGCGGCTCCTGTCTGCATATCTTCAATGCCGAGCAACATCTGGTCAGCGGCGCCAACCCCAAAGTGGTTAAAAGCCGCAAGCCGGTGGAAAAACCGCGCCCACAGGCCGCGCCGGCCAAAAAGCCCGAGCAGGCCTCCCTGGCGATTCCCGAGGCACCCAAACCAGCCGCCAAACCCAAGCCGCCGGCGCCCGACAAGCCGGCTAGTAAACCTCAGCCGGCCAGCGCCCCGCGCCCACCCACCGGCCTGCAGTTTGACCAGGCCCAGATCGACCGCGAGGTGGCAGACGACGATGACCTGCTGATCAGCGATGACATGGGCAAAACCGTCGACCCCGACGATGACGCTCTCCTCTATACCGGCCCGAGCAAAGGCGGCGTATCGCTGTTTGACCGCCATTTGCAAAAGGACGAACCCGAATTCACCGACGGCAGTGATGAATCCTGGGCGGAAAACCTGCTGGAGGAAGACCTGCAGGGCGACACAGTAGCACCGCTGCCCGACAGTGCCAGGAGCCCCCTGAGTGTCACCGCCGAAGTGCCCGACAATAAGCCCAGCGAACGAGAGAAGCCCAGGGACAGCGACACCGGCAACATTAAGCCCGAAGAAAAAGCCCGCGATCTACCACCGTCAACCACAGCCGACGACAAGGCAAGTGCGAAAACCGCCTCACCCCTGCGCTTTGAAATCCGCGGCAGCCGGGACGATGAGGATGACGACCCGCACTACGAACCCATCAAGGCCTACGACCGCGAGCGCAGTGCCCTGCTGATGAATATCGATCCCGAGCCGGTGGAGTTCACCGTATCGGAGCAAGGCCACTGGCGGCGGAAGTTGCTCTGGGGCGGATTATCGCTGCTGGCACTGCTGTTACTGGTGGTCCAGGTGGCCTGGCTGCAATTCGACCGCCTCAGTCGTCAGGCGCCCTACCGCGACTATTATCAGAGCGCCTGCAATCTGCTGGGCTGTGAGCTGCCCCAGCGCGTAAACACGGCCCGCATTCGCACCTACAACCTGGTGGTGCGCGATCATCCCGAACAGGCCAATGCGCTGCTGGTGGACGCCATCATTCTCAACACCGCCAGCTTTGAGCAACCCTTCCCACCCCTGCTGCTCAGCTTTACGGATATGGACAACCAGCCGGTGGCCTCGCGGGCCTTTGCACCGGCCGAATACCTGCGCGGCGAACTGGCGGGTACGCAGATGATTCCCCCCAACCAACCGGTACACCTGAGCCTGGAAATCGCCGACCCCGGCGCCCACGCCGTCAACTACCGTTTGCAAATACCCTGATTTGTCAAGGCCTGCCGGCTGTCACAATCGCTTAAAAAAAAGCCAGAACGGGCATTTTCTGCGTTCCCAAAGAGGGGACAAAAAGGTATCATAGCCACCCTTTTTTAACAGAACTTCCCGGCACCACAGCCACCCGGCCTGTGGCAGTCCCGTATGTTCGGCCAGCGCCCCAGAGGCAGACTTGACGATGTTTCAGATAGGCCCCTACAGCATCGACAGCCAGGTCATACTGGCCCCCATGGCCGGTATCACCGACCGGCCCTTCCGGCAACTGTGCCGGAAGCTGGGTGCGGGGCTGGCCGTGTCCGAGATGATCACCGCCGATACCGGTTTGTGGCACAGCCGCAAGACCCGCACCCGTCTCGACCATACAGGTGAAGCCGGCCCCGTGTCGGTTCAGATCGCCGGTGCCGATCCCGCCATGATGGCCGAGGCCGCCCGCCTGAATGTGGAATACGGGGCGCAGATTATCGATATCAATATGGGCTGCCCCGCCAAGAAAGTGTGCAAGAAAGCCGCCGGCTCGGCGCTGCTGCAGAACGAACCCCTGGTGGCGGAGATTCTCAAGGCGGTGGTCGCAGCGGTAAGCGTGCCCGTGACCCTGAAGATTCGCACCGGCTGGAGCCCCGAACACAAGAAT
>CBFGUT010000382.1:0-2402 GCA_965652265.1 uncultured Cellvibrionaceae bacterium
AACCAGCGACCCAATGATTAACAGTCATTTGCTCTACCAACTGAGCTAAGGCGGATCGGCGACTTCCCTTGCGGAAGTGGTGCGCATCTTATAGTCACTCCCCCGGCAGGTCAAGCCCCGACGGGCAAAAAAACAGGTGTGATACGGCCCCAGGCGAAACTTTCCACAATTTGGCTTAATGTCAGTCAATTCAATAAGATAGCGAGTTCATATTTGCGGTTGATGGCGAACCTCCCGCTATAATGTGAATATGATAACTCAAGCTTCAACAGCACTGCCCACTGAATCGGGGCAATGGCCGTGACGGATTTGCTGGATGCCCTGCGTCAACGTTTGCATACCTGTGGCCAGCAGGTGAGTGAACATGCTCTTATTGGCGAACTGGCCGAGGCGGGGTTGCTGCCGCGCTCCTTCAACAGCGATAAGCTGACCTTGTTCCAAACACACTTTATGCTCTTCAATGCGCTCTATCGATTGAGTGATGAACTGGCATCGCGGCAACTGGCGCTGGAAATAGGGCTGGTTAATATCCGTGTTCGCGCCCTTGAGCTTCACGAAGGACGCGCGGCCCTTGACTCGGGCGATCGCGCCTCGCTCCGGGCCTATTACCTCGATTGGTCCAATTTTACCGGCGCCACCGAGGAAGGCGTGGTCGAGCTATTGGAAAACTTTTGGCAGCATTTTGGCCGCGCCCCCGTGGCTGCGCCGGAAAAACAGGCCGCACTGGCGCTACTGGAACTGCGCGAACCGGTCACCTGGCGGGAAATCAAGCAGCGCTATCGGCGCCTCGCCATGCGCGAACATCCTGATCGCGGCGGCAGCAACGCCAGCCTGCAGGCGCTCAACGAGGCCATGGCGGTGCTGGCCCGCGCCTACAAGCCATGCTGATCTGGCGAGCGACCGATGCGTGCGGATGCGATTACCAGGTGCGCCGCGCCGGCAACAGTCTGCGCCTCTATACCGATGGTGTCTTTCACACGCAGTACAACAGCAGCCGCCGCTATGAACGGGCGGTGTGGGATCTGCTGTGGCTGCCGGTCAGTGGATTGGCTCTCGGCTCTCGCCCACGGGTTTTGGTGTTGGGTGTGGGCGGTGGTGCGGTCATTCACAAACTGCGGCGGGAGTATCCCCACGCGCTGCTGGTGGGTGTGGATCTCAATCCTGTGCACCTGAGAGTGGCGCGCGAGGTGTTTGCAGTTAATCACCCCGATGATTTACTGCTGGAAGCCGAGGCCAGCGCCTTTGTGCATGCCTATCGCGGCCCGGCTTTCGATGTGGTGGTGGACGATGTGTTTGCCGAGCGGGAGGGAGAACCGGTCAGGGCCATTCCCCTGGATGACAGTTGGTGCCGGTTGCTGTTGCGGATACTCACGCCGCATGGTCTGCTGATTGGCAATTTTGCCAGTGCCCGCGAGTTGTCACATTCGGCACCCTGGCAAGAGTGTCGCTCGGACTTTGCCGAGCGCTGGCGGTGGCGCATGCCGGGGTATGACAATGTCATTGGTGCCTGTTACCGATCCCCCGACGTGAATTTGGCGCGGTTGCAGCGGGAAGCACATGGTTGTGGGGCGCGTTATCGCCGTGGCTGAGTGCGCTCAATAAAAATCCGGGCACAGAGAACCCGGGATTGCCAGAGCTCTTTCAGTAATGAGTCAGGCGCACTACCTTGAAAGCGCCATTATTGGCCAGGGTTTCTACCCCGTAAAAATGGGCTTTTGCTTTTTTTTCCAGCGGGATAAAACTATTGACCACAAACAGTGCCTGACCCTGCCGGGTGGTCAGGCGCGCGGCGGCAGCGAGGAACTTTGCCGTCAGGTCGCCGCTGACGGCGAAGCCCTGATGGAATGGCGGGTTACACAGCAACAAGTCAGCAGGCTCGGTCAGGGTGTCACCGGCATCTCCGGGCTGGATGTGCGCAACCAGTTTGTAAGCCTCCACATTGGCAGCCGCACTCGCCAGCGCTGCGGCATTGTTGTCGGTCAGGGTGAGGGTGGACGGCGGTGAATCAAACAGGGCAGTGGCGCACACGGCCAGGTAGCCGTAGCCACAGCCCAGGTCCAGCAGGTGTTTGGGCCGGGAAGGTGCCAGGGTCTGCAGGCAATCAATGAGAAAGGCGCTGCCGGCGTCAATCTTGCGCCAGCCGAATTGTCCCGGTTTGCTCAACAGGGGCGGCGCCGAAGGCGGGGCAATGTTGCGCAGTTGGGTGTAATCTTCATCGGCTAGCGGCGAGGGCAGGGAATCGCCGGCGCTGGCGATAGCCGCGACATAGGCCTGCCCCAGTTTGCGTGTTTGTCTGGCGCTACCCAGCTGCTGGGCGGCCTTGTCCAGAAAGGCCTTGGCGCCTTCGGGCTTGTGACCGGCAATCAGCAATTGTCCACCCGGTGCCAGCAAGTGTTGGCTGA
>CBFGUT010000383.1:0-2396 GCA_965652265.1 uncultured Cellvibrionaceae bacterium
ATAGATAATGACCATTCGAATCGGCATTAACGGTTTCGGCCGCATGGGGCGTTTGGCGTTGCGCGCGGGCTGGGACTGGCCCGAAGTGAGCTTTGTGCAGCTTAACGACCCGGCTGGCGATGCCGCGACTTTCGCTCATTTGCTCAACTTTGACTCGGTGCACGGTCGCTGGCAGCACAGTGCCGAGGCCGATGGTGAGAGTCTGGTGATCGACAGTGAGCGCCTGGCGGTCACTGCCAACCGCGCCATCGGTGACACCGACTGGTCCGGTTGTGATGTGGTGATAGAGGCCTCGGGCAAGATGCGCGACCGCACTTTGCTTCAGGCCTATCTGGACCAGGGGGTGGAGCGTGTGGTGGTCACGGCGCCGGTAAAAGCGGAGGATATTCTTAATGTGGTGATGGGGGTTAACGACGACCGCTATGACCCCGAGCGCCACCGCATTGTCACCGCCGCTTCCTGTACCACCAATTGTCTGGCGCCGGTGGTGAAGGTGATTCACGAGTCACTGGGCATTAAGCACGGCTCCATCACCACACTGCACGATATTACCAATACCCAGAGTATTCTCGATCAGCCTCACAAGGATTTGCGCCGGGCGCGCGCCTGCGGCATGAGCCTGATTCCCACCACCACCGGTTCCGCCAAGGCTATTACCGAGATTTTTCCCGAACTCAGGGGCCGCCTCAATGGCCACGCGGTGCGCGTACCTTTGGCCAATGCCTCGCTCACCGACTGTGTGTTTGAAGTGGAGCGCGCCACCACCGCCGAGGAGGTCAATCAGCTCTTGCAAAAGGGGGCTGAGGCTATGCCCGGAATTCTCGGCTATGAGGAACGACCGCTGGTGTCTATCGACTATCGCACTGATTCGCGCTCCTGCATTATCGACGCGCTCTCCACCCTGGTGGTGGATGGCACCCAGGTGAAAATCTACGCCTGGTACGACAACGAATGGGGCTATGCCAACCGCGCTGCCGAGCTGGCCCGGCTGGTGGGGCAGAAGGACGGTTAATATGTTGACCGGCCTGACTGCCGAGGGGCGCCAGTATGCACTGGTCACCGGCAACTACTGGGCATTTACCCTCACCGACGGCGCGCTGCGTATGCTGGTGGTATTGCATTTCCATCAGTTGGGCTACGGCGCTCTGGCCATTGCGCTGTTGTTTGTTTTCTACGAATTTTTTGGCATTGTCACCAATCTGGTGGGCGGCTGGTTGGGGGCGCACTATGGGCTCAATCGCACCATGAATACCGGGCTGGCACTGCAAATGTTGGCTTTGGCCATGTTGCTGGTGCCGGCTGCCTGGCTGACAGTCCCCTGGGTGATGGCAGCACAGGCGCTGTCGGGCATCGCCAAGGACTTGAACAAGATGAGTGCCAAGAGTGCGATCAAGACCCTGGTGCCCGCCACCGCCCAGGGCCGGTTGTACCAGTGGGTGGCGCTGCTGACCGGCTCCAAGAATGCGCTCAAGGGCGCGGGCTTTTTTATGGGCGGCGCCCTGTTGATGGGGCTGGGATTTCGCGGCGCACTGCTGACAATGGTAATGGGTCTGGCCGCCGTCTGGTGTGTGAGTGTGTTGCGACTGCGCGGGGATCTGGGTCGGGTCGCCCACAAACCCAAATTCACCGAGGTGTTTTCCCGCAACAGCGCGATCAATATTCTGGCTGCCTCACGCCTGTTTTTATTCGCCGCGCGCGATGTCTGGTTCGTGGTGGCGCTGCCGGTGTACCTGAGTGCCGTGCTCGGCTGGAATCACACTCAGGTGGGTGCCTTCCTCGCTCTGTGGGTGATCGGTTATGGCGCGGTACAGGCATTGGCCCCGCGCCTGACCGGCGGACAGCCGGGGCGAAGTAGTGTGGTTGGCCTGGGGGTGGCGTTGGCACTGATACCTGGAGGCATGGCGCTGGCACTGGCCCATGGTTATAGTCCGGCCCTGACCCTGATGGTGGGGCTCGGTCTGTTTGGCCTGGTATTCGCGCTCAATTCGGCGGTTCACAGCTATCTGATTGTGCGCCACGCCCGCGCCCAGGGGGCCTCCCTGGACGTGGGCTTTTACTATATGGCCAATGCCGCCGGACGCCTGGCAGGTACACTGCTGTCCGGGGCACTTTACCAGCATTGGGGGATGACGGTTTGTCTGTGGGCCTCGGCGGTGATGGTGGTGATGACAGTGAGTTTGTCGGTCATGATGCCGGTGAACGGTGAACGGTGAACGGTGAACGGTGAACGCAGAACACTTGGATTGGCTGCGGGAGTGTGAAATAGTTTCTCAAGAGTGAGAAAAGCTTCGTGTTAATCGCTTTCCTCTGGTCGCGAAAGATTAGCTCCCTCCACCGCTTGCGGGGGCAGGGTTGGGGTGGGGGTTATTGGTGTTGGCAGAGGGTGCAGAGCAAAG
>CBFGUT010000384.1:0-2377 GCA_965652265.1 uncultured Cellvibrionaceae bacterium
CCGCCTCCATTGAGACCTCTGAGGAGATGTCGCGGCGTTTTAAAAAGGCCAACGTTCCTCACCAAGTGCTCAATGCCAAGTTTCACGAGAAGGAAGCGGAAATTATCGCCCAGGCGGGTCGCCCCGGCACGGTCACCATTGCCACCAATATGGCCGGTCGCGGTACTGATATTGTGCTCGGGGGTAATTGGGAAGCCGAGGTAGCCAAGCTGGATAACCCCACCCCGGCACAGATTGAAAGCATCAAGGCTGAGTGGCAGGAACGGCACAATCAGGTTATTGCGGCCGGGGGGCTGCATATTATCGGTACTGAACGCCACGAGTCGCGCCGTATCGACAACCAGCTGCGCGGGCGATCCGGGCGTCAGGGTGATCCCGGCGTCACCCGGTTTTATTTGTCGCTCGATGATAACCTGATGCGCATTTTTGCCTCGGAGCGTGTGCGTGGCTTTATGCAGTCTCTGGGTATGGATAAGGGCGAAGCCATTGAACACCGCATGGTGAACAATGCCATTGAGAAGGCGCAGCGCAAGGTGGAAGGTCGCAATTTCGATATTCGCAAGCAGTTGCTGGAGTTCGATGATGTGGCCAACGACCAGCGGCAGATTATCTACCAGCAACGCAATGAATTGTTGGAAGCGGATGATATTTCCGACACTATTACCCAGATTCGCGCCGATGTGGTCAATGATATTATCAGCAGTCACATTCCGCCCCAGAGTCTGGAAGAGCAGTGGGATGTCCCGGGGCTGGAAAAACAGCTGGAGGTTGATTTCGGGTTGCGCCTGCCGCTGCAGCAATGGCTGGACAGTGATGATAATCTGCATGAGGAGACGCTTCGCGAAAAGATTCTCGCCGAGGTGCAGGGCGCCTATGATGAAAAGGCGGCCCGCATTGGCGAGCAAATGCGCGATGTGGAACGCAAGTTGATGCTGCAGGTACTGGATAATGCCTGGAAGGAACAGCTCGCCAGTATGGATCACCTGCGGCAGGGCATTAACCTGCGCTCCTATGCCCAGCGCAACCCCAAGCAGGAGTACAAGCGCGAAGCTTTCTACCTGTTCCAGCAAATGCTGGATACGGTCAAGCGCGAAACAGTGATTATTCTCGGCCGTGTGCAGCCGGTCACCCGGGAGCAATTGGCAGAGATGGAGCGTCGCCAGCGCGAGGCCGAAGAGCGCGCGCGCCGCAATATGCGAATGTCACATGAACAGGTGTCCGCTCTGGGAAACGAAGAGGGCGAGGGCCGTGAAGCTCCCACACCCTATACCCGTGAAGGCCGCAAGGTGGGCCGCAATGATCCCTGTCCCTGCGGTTCAGGGAAAAAATACAAGCAGTGTCACGGGAAGTTGAGTTGAAGAACGGTGAACGAATAACGGAGAACGGTTGGGTGAGGAAATGGAAAATTCGCCGGCGCTGACTAAAAAGTCTGATGTCGGAAACGGTGTTACTCGCTAACCTCTGAGGATTAAAGTATAGCTCCCGCCCCCGCTTGCGGGGGAGGGCCGGGGAGGGGGGGTAGTGTGGCACGACACTCGAAGGTTCGCCGATCATTGATCGATTTTGATGCTATTGAGGATAAAACATGGCTGTTGGTGAGTTACCTTTTCCATCCCTGCCGCCGATCAGCGGGGTCAGTATTGCCGCCGCCGGGGCGGCCATCAAACGGGTGGGGCGAGACGATGTGTTGTTGTTTGCCCTCCCCGAGGGCGGCACTATTGCCGGTGTATTTACCCAGAACGCTTTTTGTGCGGCGCCGGTGTTGATTTGTCGCCAGCACCTGGTTGCGGCCAGTGGTCGTTTTTTGATTATCAATGCCGGCAATGCCAATGCCTGTACCGGTGAGCGCGGCAAGCGCGACGCGCTCACCGTGTGTCAAGCGGTGGCCGAGCAGGCCGGTGTTCCCAAAGAAGACGTTTTGCCTTTTTCCACGGGTGTCATTGGCGAGCCGCTACCGGTAGCGAAAATTACCGACGTGATCCCCAACCTTTTTGCTGGACTTAAAGAGGATAACTGGCTCACGGCTGCACGCGCGATCATGACCACCGACACGCGTCCCAAAGGCGCCACGCGCCAGCTGTCAATTGACGGTAAAAGTGTAACCGTCAATGGTATTGCCAAGGGGGCGGGCATGATTAATCCCAATATGGCCACCATGCTGGGTTTTATCGCTACCGATGCCTCAGTGGCGCAGGACCTCTTGCAGTCCATACTCAAACAGGCCGCAGGTTTGTCGTTTAATCGCATCACCATTGATGGCGACACCTCCACCAATGATGCCTGTATGCTGATGGCCTCCGGGGCCAGCGGTGCTGTGGTGAACGATAAGAACAGCGAGAGTTATCAACAGCTACTACAGGCGGTGATCGAGGTGTGT
>CBFGUT010000385.1:0-2372 GCA_965652265.1 uncultured Cellvibrionaceae bacterium
CCGATTGCTCAACGGGAGGAGGCGGTTTCCGCACCCGCCGAGGTGGCCGACACTGTGCGGCAATTGGACATACGCCAGCGCCTGGCCGGTCTGGGTTCTGGCTGGCACTACAGTGCTCTGGGGCAAAGTGCCTATAAAATTGACAGCAGCCTTCATCCCCATGCCGCCAGCGTGGCGCGCCTGGGACGAATTTTCTGGAATCAGGGTATGGCGCAATCTGTTGAGGCCGCGCAGTTGACCTATTTGCGCGACCAGGTATCCTGGCAAAAACGCGAGCGCCTGCGTCATTCTTAACTTATGCAGAGAAATATGACCGACCAAACCACTGACAACTTCAACCGCGGCATGATGGATTTTATCAGCCGTTCCCCCAGCCCCTTCCACGCTGCCGCGCAAATTGCCGAGCAATTGCAAGCCGCGGGCTTTACCCGTTTGCAGGAAGGGGATGCCTGGGATTTACAACCGGGTGGACGCTATTATGTGATGCGCAATCAATCGTCCATCATCGGTTTTATCTACGGCACCGACCCCTTACTGACCTCCGGTATCCGCCTGTTGGGAGCCCATACCGACAGCCCCTGCCTGAAGCTCAAACCCCGCGCTGAAGTAAACCAGAAGGGCTACCGCCAACTGGCGGTGGAAGTCTACGGCGGAGTATTGCTCAATACCTGGTTTGATCGCGACTTGTCGGTGGCCGGACGCGTCAGCTTTCGCGACGAGCAAGACCGTTTGCACAGTCGCTTGGTGAACTTCCAATCACCCATTGCCGTGGTGCCCAGCCTCGCCATTCACCTTGATCGCGAAGCCAATCGCAATCGCAGTATCAATGCCGAGGATGATATCAAGCCCCTGCTGATGCGCTGTGAGGCCAGTGATAGTGCGACTTGGGAAACGCAACTGCGCGCACAACTGGCAAAAGAGTATCCGCAACAGTCGGTGGCACAAATACTCGATAGCGAACTGTGCTTGTATGATACCCAGGCGCCGCAGAGGGTGGGCGCCCGGGGTGACTTTATCGCCAGTAGCCGTCTGGATAATCTGCTCAGTTGCTACGTGGGTACGCGGGCGTTGTGCGAAGCCGATAACCGGGTATCGGCGCTGTTGATTTGCAATGATCACGAGGAGGTGGGCAGCAGTTCCGCCTGCGGTGCCAAGGGCCCCATGCTGGAGCAGTTTCTGCAGCGCTTGATAAAGGACACGGAGGTGCGATTGCGGGTTTTGGATCGCTCGCTGTTGATCTCTGCCGACAATGCCCACGGTGTACACCCCAATTTTGCGTCCAGACATGAGGCGGGGCATGGGCCATTGTTGAATGGAGGGCCGGTCATCAAGGTTAATGCCAACCAACGCTACGCCACCAACAGCGAGAGCGGCGCGCTGTTTCGCCTGTTGTGTCAGCAGGAAAAGGTCGCGGTGCAGAGCTTTGTCTCGCGGGCGGATATGGAGTGTGGCAGCACCATAGGGCCGATCACTGCCACGGAAGTGGGGGTTAAAACGCTGGATGTGGGTGTTCCCACCTTTGCCATGCACTCAATTCGCGAACTGGCCGGCAGCCGCGATGCCAGTGATCTGTACAAAGTGGTATCGGCGTTTTTTGCCCGCCTTGAGGCACCTGGCATTTTCTATAGTCAATGAGGGCTCTGCTGCTCTCGGCCTACGATGCTCCCAGTCACCGGCGCTGGCGCCAAAGCCTGGTGGCGGCTCTGGCGGATATAGAATGGACCTCACTGAGCTTGCCGCCGCGCTATTTCCGCTGGCGTATCCGCGCCAACAGCCTGCACTGGGCGCTGTCGGAAAAGGCCTGTTTACAGCAACAGTGGGACTTACTGTTGGCGACTTCCATGGTGGATATCTCCGGGCTGCGAGCGCTAGTGCCCTCCCTGTCACAGGTGCCCACGGCCCTGTATTTTCACGAAAACCAGTTCGCCTATCCCCGGGGGCACCACCAGGACTCCAGCCTGGAGCCCCAGATGATGACCCTCTACAGCGCCCTGTGTGCCGATATACTGGTATTTAATTCCCGCTACAATCGCGATTCTTTTTTGCAGGGCGTGGCCAGCACCCTCCACAAGATGCCGGACTTTGTGCCCTCGGGTGTCGCCGATAGCCTGGCAAAGAAGTCGCGGGTGATACCCGTGCCGCTAGAGTCCGCCTGTTTTTGTCCTCCGCAGCCCCACGCCGAAATGCGCCCGCAGGTTATCTGGAATCACCGCTGGGAATACGACAAGAATCCCGAGCTGTTGCTGGCGACCTGTGATCACCTCAGTGACGGCGGTCGCTCCCCCTTGCCCTTTGTACTGCATGTGACCGGGCAGCAATTTCGCTATCAGCCCCCGGCCTTTGAGCGTCTCAGAAGGTTGTTACAGGCGACG
>CBFGUT010000386.1:0-2362 GCA_965652265.1 uncultured Cellvibrionaceae bacterium
ATAGCGGCAATGGCGGTGTGAGCACGGGCACCTCGGGCAATGGCTCCCTGGGTAGCAGCGATGGTTCTGCCGATGAACAGGCAGAGCTGGAAAACGTTGTGTACTTTGACTTTGATCAGGCGGTGCTGTTGCCGGAGACTCGCTCCGTGCTGCTGGCCCACGCCGAGCGTCTGCGTAACTCCAACACCAACGTGCGCCTGGAAGGCCATGCTGACGAGCGCGGTTCGCGCGAGTACAACATCGCTCTGGGTGAGCGCCGTGCCAATGCCGTACGCGATTTTCTGGTACTGCAGGGTGTGAGCCGCAACTCCCTGGAAGTGATCAGCTATGGTGAAGAGCGTCCTGCCGTTATGGGCAGCAGCGAATCCGCCTACAGCCAGAACCGTCGTGTAGTCATCGAGTACTAAGGAAGACTGAGTCATGCGCAAGGCCCTGTTGTTACTGCCTTTGGTGTTATTGGCCGCGGGCATGGCTCAGGCTCAGGTGGAAGTGATCGACTCCTCGCCGCAACGCGCGGCGAGTGAGCGAACCGGGCAGCCCAACCAGCAGGCGGAGCTTTTCTATCAGCTGCAAACACTGCAGCAGGAAGTGATGGAATTGCGCGGTCTGGTGGAAGAGCAGGCCCATGAGCTGCAGCGACTCAAGCAACAGAGCCTGGATAACTATCTGGATCTGGACCGTCGCGTCAGTGCTTTAACCACGGGCGGTGGTGGCAGTGCCACTCCCGCACCGTCTTCGCCCGTATCCACGCTTCCCAGTGCCAATCTTCCGGCAGCAACCTCTCCCGGAGGGACCTCTGCCAGCCCGGTATCGACACCGGCCTCCGATGGTGTCAGTGAGTCGGTGATGTACAACGCCGCCTACGACCTGCTTAAACAACGGGCAATTGACGAATCCATTGCCGCCTTCGAGGCCCATCTTCAAGCTTATCCCCGCGGTGAATACGCCGGTAACAGCTACTATTGGCTGGGTGAAATCTACCTGTTGAAGGATGATCTTGCCCGTGCGGAGGAATGGTTCAGCAACCTGTTGCGCGAATTTCCCGACAACCGCAAAGTTTACGACGCCCAGTTCAAGTTGGGCAGAGTCTACCACTTGCAGGGGCGGGAAGAGCGTGCCCAGGAGCTATTGAGGATTGTCGCCGCCAGCAGTAGCGACGCCTCGCGTCTGGCCCGCCAGTATCTGGATGAGAATTTCTAAGCTCACCGGTTGGCAAAAAACTGTTTTGCATGCATAAAAAAAAGAGCCTCGCGGCTCTTTTTACGTCGATTCGGGCAAAATAATCGTCCGTTATTGCTGGTCACATCCTGTGGCTTTGTGCTCCGCTTGGGATTCGTCCCTCCTGGCGAATAAATCCTTCCCACTCCCCGTGTTTTTGTTTGATTCCCAGCCACCCTGGCAATGTCCCTGAATCCTCCTGACAGTGTTTGTTGTCCTTTCACATCCCTATGTGAGCCATTATGGGTGGCAGGTGATTTAAGCGACAGTTGATTCTGCCCCTGTCGCGCGTAAGAGATGACCTACAAATCCTGTTAAGGTTAACGGACGATGCGGTAGCAGGGGCGATAGACGCTGCCGGGCAGTTTCATGCGGCTCTGGTCGCGGAAGGAGGCCAGCAGGGCGTCCACGGGTTCCATGATTTCCGCATCGCCGCGCAATTCAAACAGGCCGTGCTTTTCAATCAGGCGAATCCCCTCGTTCTTGACGTTCCCCGCCACTATGCCGGAAAAAGCGCGGCGGAGATTGGCTGCCAGCTGGTGAGTGGGCTGGTTTTTGTGCAGCGCCAGCGCCGCCATATTGGCGTGGGTGGGGGCGAAGGGCTGCTGGAACTCCGGGTCAATGGCCAGCTGCCAGTTAAAGTAAAAGGCGTCGTCGGTGCGTTTGCGAAAGGCGCGCACTTCGGCAATGCCCTGTAACAGGGCTTTGGCCACGCTCTCGGGATCATCGATAATTATCTGGTAAAGACCTTGCGCCTCCGGGCCCAGAGTGGTTGCCACAAACTGGTCGATCTGCTCGAAGTATTCAGCACTGGATGCCGGCCCGGTAAATACCACCGGGAAGGGCAGAGAGCAGTTGTGGGGGTGCAGCAGAATACCCAGCAGATAGAGGATTTCCTCCGCGGTACCGGCACCGCCGGGGAAGACCACAATGCCGTGGCCGGCACGCACAAACGCTTCCAGGCGTTTTTCTATGTCGGGCATGATGGCCAGTTCATTGACGATAGGGTTGGGAGCCTCGGCGGCGATAATACCGGGCTCGGTGATGCCGATATAGCGCCCCAGGCCCATGCGCTGTTTGGCGTGACCGATGGTGGCGCCTTTCATAGGGCCCTTCATGGCGCCCGGGCCACAGCCGGTGCAGA
>CBFGUT010000387.1:0-2330 GCA_965652265.1 uncultured Cellvibrionaceae bacterium
GGGGCTGGCCTTTCTGGTGTACGCCATACTGGATGGCTTCGATCTGGGAGTGGGCATTCTTTTACCGCGCGACTCGGAAGCCCAGCGCGACACCATGATCGCGTCCATCGGCCCCTTCTGGGACGCCAATGAAACCTGGCTGGTGCTCGGCGTGGGCATTATTCTTATTGCCTTTCCCGAGGCGCACAATATCATCCTCTATCACCTCTACCTGCCGGTAACACTCATGCTGGCGGGGCTGATTCTGCGCGGTGTGGCCTTTGACTTTCGCGCCAAAGCACCGGTGTACCACAAGGCGCGCTGGGATATCGCGTTCTGGAGCGGCTCGTTGCTCACCACTTTGTCGCAGGGCTTTATGCTCGGGCTCTACGTCATGAGTTTTCAGCAGACACTGGCCGCCTATGCCTTTGCCGCCCTGAGCGCGGTGTGTGTCACCGCCGGCTACTGCCTGATCGGCGGCGCCTGGCTGTTGATGAAAACCGAGGGTGAACTGCAGGCGCGCGCGGCCCGCTGGACCCGTTACAGCGCCTGGCTGATGGGCCTGGGACTTGCGGCAGTGTCGGTCGTCAATCCGCTGATCAGCGAGCGCGTGTTCGATAAATGGTTCGGTGAGGGCCTGACCCCCGCACTGTTGGTAATCCCCGTCATCTGCGGCCTGCTGCTGATAATCAACGACCGCTATCTGGCCCGTTTCCCCCACCCCGGTGATCGCGGCTGCTGGTGGCCCTTCGCCATCGCCATCGGACTGTTTATCCTCGCTTTCTCGGCACTGGCTTACAGCTTTTATCCCTATGTGGTGCCGGGCCGGCTCACTTTTTGGGAAGCGGCCAGCGCGCCCGAGTCGCTGATGTTTATCCTGGTGGGTGTGATCATCGTGCTGCCAGCCATTATCGGCTACACCCTCTTCGCCTACCGGGTGTTCTGGGGCAAGGCGCGGGAACTGTCCTATTACTGATGGGGGGATAAGGCCGCGGCTGTTACAATACCCTCAACATCATCACCTCCGCACCCGCATGACGCTATACCGCTTTGAACACTGGCAACTGGATACCGCCCGTCAGACCCTTGTGGGTTCGACGGGTGAGGTGGCGATTGAGTTTCGCCTGTTGCAATTGTTGCAGCTGTTTTGTGAACAGCCCGGACACACACTCAGCAAGGAGGTCATGTTAGCGCGGGTGTGGGGCGGCAAGGTCGTCAGCGACGACACTCTCTATGTCAGTATCAATCAACTGCGCAAGATACTGGCGGATTCCACGCGCCAACCGCGGCTGATTCAGACAATCCCCGGCGTGGGCTACCGTTTTATCGGCGAAGTAAAACAAGGGCGACCAAGCCGGTGGCCACTCCCCTCGCTGACTATCGCCCTCGCCGCCGGGGCCCTGATCATCGCCAGCGGCGCGCTGGCGTGGTGGCTGTGGCCAAACGCACCCGCCACCGCCCTGCCGCCGGCCAGCATCAGCGACGACTTCCGGCGCGCACGCTTTCTGCTCACCCAGCAGACGGCCGAACACACGCAAGCGCTGCCACTGCTCCAGGATATAGTCACGCGGGAGCCGGATTTTGCGCCGGCCCATGTGGAACTGGCGAACCTCTATCTCAACCACTTGCTATCGCCCCGGACCTCGAAGCTGGCCGACCTCGATACCATTGAGCAACATATTCATACGGCGCTGCAACTGGCACCCGAAAACCCCGACGCCCAGCGGTTGGCCGGTAATTATGCCTTCTGGGTAGACTGGGATATGGCGCGCGCCGAGTCGCATTACCGCCAGACACTGGGTACCGCCGCCGGTCATCATGCCTATGCACAATTTTTATTGGCCCAGCGTGAGTTTGCCGCCGCCCACGAGCATGTTGTGCAGTACCAGCTACTGGACCCCGCCGGCTATTCCCAGCCCGCCGTCGCCTGGATCGCCAATATGTCCGGTGACAGCCACCGCGCCTTGCAGGAACTTGAGAACATCGCCTCGGTGGATAGCGACAGCTATTACTATCACCAGTCACTGCAGGCGACCTATGAATTGTTGGGCAGGCACGCGGAAGCCTATCGCGAATTGCGCTGGTTGATGCAGCATGCCGGTTACCCGCCACCGCAGTTGGCCCGGCTGGACACAATATTCCAGCGCGAGGGACTGGCCGGCATCTACCACTGGCTGGCCTTTGTGGACACGGAACAGCGCGATATTGGCCAATACACTCCGCCCCTGTCGCTGGCCCGCTACGCGGCCAAGGCCAATGCCCCGGAACGCGCCATCGTCTGGCTGCAACAGGCGCTGGCGCTGCACCAGACGCAACTGCTGTGGCTGGCGGCGGACCCGGCCTACGCCTCC
>CBFGUT010000388.1:0-2322 GCA_965652265.1 uncultured Cellvibrionaceae bacterium
CCCAGGCTGTCGCCCGAGCACTCGCCTCCCAGGGTATAAGAATCAAGTCGCGCAAATCCCTGCCGGCGCTGGAGTTGGTTATCACCGTCTTACGTCTGCCCGCCAGTGCCCAGGTGCCGAGTGTAGTGGCAGAGGTGTCGGGGCGTTTTCCGGAGGCCATTGTGGATGCCAACCACCGCTATCGGCTGCAGGACGGTGGCGCCAAAACCTGGGGGTTGCGGCAGATAGACTGGCAATCACCCTCGCCGGGCTGCACCGGGTCTATAAAGTTGGGGGTGATGGATACCCTCGCCGAGGAACAGCATCCGGCCCTGGCCGCGACTCCACTGATAAATCGCGCTTTTATCGGCCGCGAGCCCGCCGCCAATACCGATCACGGCACTGCGCTGGCAGTGTTGCTGGCAGGGCAGCCCGAAGCGGGATTTGCCAGTTTGCTACCGGGCGCCAGTGTGCGGGTGGCAGGGGTCTTTCGACAGCGCGGAGACGAAGTGGACACCACCACCGAATACCTGCTCGATGGCCTCAACTGGTTACTGGAAGAAGAGGTGGGGGTGATCAATCTCAGTCTCGGCGGGGCGCGCAATCGAGTGCTGGAGCGTGCCCTGGCAAATACCCGGGCCCGCGGTGTGGGGCTGGTGGCCGCCGCAGGCAATAGTGGTCCCGAGTCCGCCCCCGTTTACCCTGCGGCGCAATCAGGCGTGGTGGCGGTTACGGCGGTGGACGCCAGGGGAAGCCGATATCGGCATGCCAACACCGGCGATTATATCGATATTGCCGCTCCTGGCGTTGATGTCTGGGTGGCCAATGGACGTGGCCAGGGGGCCTTTCGTTCCGGCAGCTCCTACGCCACTGCCTTCGTGACCGCACTGGTGGCCCTCCATGGTGCCGATATCGACCTCGCGGCACACTCGCGCGATTTGGGAGAGCCGGGTCGGGACGATAGTTTTGGCTGGGGCCTGTTGCGTTGGTCCGATTGCCCCGGTGCGGTGAGGTCACACCAACCCTGATTGCCGCCGGCCGCCGTTAATGGGAATGACGGGGAGGTTTTGCCTCCCTGGTTGTTATGTGCTCAGCAGGCTGTTGAAAAACTATCTGCGTGGCCGATGCGTCGTTAAAACCAGGCTCACAAAAGGCGTCAGCCGTTGAGCGCCCGAATGGGCGACCCCGTAAGGGGCGAGCGATGCGAGTAATATGCTCACAAACTGCAGGAGCAGTTTGCATAGCGGAGCTACCGAAGGTGTCCCCACAGGGATGTGGGGCATGATTTATAACCCATAAACTCCGCTTATGAACGCGGCAAGCCGCTCGCCCCTGCGGGGCGTGGTCTCCGCTACGCTCCGGCTCGCCTGATTTTGCCTAGCATCGCCTGCCTCGAAAACGTTTTTCAACGGCCTGTCAGCTAGCGGCAGCGTCTCCGCTCGCTTCATTCTTTTTAATTTCGCGCAATAATACCTGCAGAGTACGCGAATGAAATTCCCGTCGGTAGAGGACAACCACCACCAGCGCGATGGCGCCGATAAAAACCCAGGTATTAAAAAACCAGGGCAATATGGAAAGGGAGAAATAGTAAGCACGCAAGCCGTAGTTGTAACTGTGCCCAGCCTGGTCGATGATTTTGGCGGTACTGACGGCATAGCGGTTGCGTTCAATTTGTGAAACTTCACTGTCATAGGGTCCGGGCGCGGCGCCTAGCACAATGGAACAAAATCCGTACTGGCGCATGGCCCAGGTGAGGGTAAAAAAGGCGTAAACATAGATAGCCAGCAGCAGGATCACTTTGAGCTGCAGCTGGTAGGCGGACATATTTTCGTTGGCGAATGGTAATGTAGACAGGGTGAAGTACACCTTGTCCATGGAGGCCATAATGGTCACCAGGCCGGCGATGATCAGAATCGAGGTGGACGCCAGGAAAGAGGCGTTGCGTTCCAGGCTGGCAATCAGCGCGGTGTCGGCAATGCGGTTGTCGCGCCTGAGCATGGCCAGCATCCAGTTTTTGCGGTAGATATGCAGTACTGAGGCCAGGCAATGACTGGTTTTGGCTCGGCGGCGGGCAAACAGGGTGTATCCCACCCAGGCGACGAAAAACCACAGGCCGGCGGCCAGATTGAGTACAACATAGTGATCCACAATATTCTCCTAGACGGCAAGCACACAGGCCTGTGTAACAACCTGTTAAACTCTACAATAATACTATGACGCTTGTCAGTGCTTTCATTGCGCCGGGGCGGGCCCCGGTTTATGCTCACGGGATGATGGTCAGGAGATTAATAACCCTATGTCGGAACATGTAGAAGCGGAATCCATCTCGCTGGATGTCTGGTG
>CBFGUT010000389.1:0-2316 GCA_965652265.1 uncultured Cellvibrionaceae bacterium
TTTTTGTCTGGGGTATGGTGTTTCGAGGCATTCCCGCCACCGCCGAATGGATGGCAAACCGCTTGCCAGCGCAGACACTCAATACCGTTTCCCGCGAGACACTGGGGCTGATGGACCGTCTCTACCTTTCGCCCACTGCCCTGTCGGCGGAAGAGCAGGCGCAGTGGCAGGCCGAGTTCGCCCCGGTGTTGCAGCAGTACCCCGAACTGCCCCTGCGCGTGGTTTTTCGCCGGGGCGGCGAGCGCATTGGCGCCAACGCCTTTGCCCTCCCCGATGGCACTATGATTTTTACCGATGAGCTGGTGGCGCTGTCCGAGCGTCCGGCCGAGCTGGTGGCGGTGCTCGCCCACGAAGTGGGGCATATCCACCACCGCCACAGCCTGCGCGCCATGATTCAAAACTCGGCACTGGGTGTGGGTTATGTGATGCTGGTGGGGGACGCCTCGGCGGTGGCCGACTTGCTGGTGGGTCTGCCGGTGGTGGCGGCGACCCTGTCCTATTCGCGAGAACACGAACGCGAGGCCGATCGCTTTGCTGCCGACTATCTGGACCGCCACGGTATCGACCGGCAGGCCTTTGTGGATATTCTGCAGCGCATGGGCGACAGTACCCAGTGTCGGCTGCTGCTGGAGGAGCAAGCCGAGGTGGAAGAGGAGGACTTGACGGCGGCCGAGCGTGTCGATTTGTGCGAAAAACTGCTGGCCGAACGCGAGGACAGTGATCGCAGTGACTGGTCGGTTTACCTCTCCACCCATCCGGGCATGAAAGAGCGTTTACAGGAGTTTCAGCGCGCCGACCCCTGAGCGGTTGCGAACAACCGCCAATAACTACTCGTCCGTCACACTCACCCTGGCCGAGACCTGATTATCCTCGAAAAATGCCTGCACCAACTCGCGGTGCTGCTCCGGCGCCAGGCGCGGGCCGTACTGTGAGACCACTTTGGCGGCGGCGTGGCAGGCGAAGTTGCCGGCGGTTTGCAGGCTGTGTCCCTGGGTGAGGGCATAGAGGAAGGCGCCGGCAAACATATCACCGGCACCGTTGGTATCGATGGCGTGTGTGGGGCAGGGGGCAATTGAGTAGGATTGGTCACCCTCGACGATCAGCGCACCCTCGGCGCCCAGCGTGATCACCACCACTGTGGCAATTTTCCGCAGATCCCTGGCCGCCTCCGGCAGGCTGTCGGCACCGGTGAAACCCAGCGCTTCGTCGCGATTGCAGAAGAGAATATCCACGCCTTCGCCGATCATCTGGTTTAACCCATCGTGAAAAAACTGCACCATGGCCGGGTCCGACAAGCTGAGGGCCACGCGGGTGTCCCGCTGCCGTGCCTGTCGCGCCAGCTCAATGGCGGCGGCCCGTCCGGTTTCCGAACTGACCAGATAACCTTCAATATAAACATAGTCGGCGGCGGCGATGGCACGGTGATCCAGCTCGGCGATGGAAAGGCTGGCGCTGATACCGAGAAAGGTGTTCATGGTACGCTCGGCATCGGGCGTAATCATCACCAGGCATTTGCCGGTGATGCCGGGGGCCGTACCGGCGTCCCGGGGAAAGTCCACCCCGGCGGCCTGGATGTCGCGCAAATAGAAATGGCCGTTGTCATCGTCGGCGACTTTGCAGGAGTAAAAATTTCGGCAGCCAAAATAACCGGCGGCAATGATGGTGTTGGCGCCCGAACCGCCGCTGGCTCGTTGCGAGGCTACCAGGTGGCCGGACAGGTATGTCATCAATGCCTGCTGGCGGGCTTCATCCACCAGGGTCATGACGCCCTTGTCCACTTGCATGGCCTTCAAGTCTTCATCGGTGACGGTGATCTCGGTATCCACCAGGGCCGCGCCAATGCCGTAAATATGGTAGTGCTCGCTCATGGGTTGTCCTTGGGTTGGCGCTAATTGCATCACACGGATGCAACCGGGCGTTGTAATCGGGCGCACATTATGCAAAATAACGGCGCCTCAATCAAAGTGCGCAGGATCGCTGTGCTGCAGAGAAATCATTCATGAGTAAAACCCCGCGCAAGCGTCCTGTTAAATCTACCCGCCGCACCGGCAAAAAGCGGACTGTCTCTCGCCATTCCCGCCGTCATGGCTGGGCACTCGCCCGTCTGTGGCTGCTGTACCTGTCGGGCGCGCTACTGGTGATGATGGCGCTGTGGGTGGTGTATCTGGATGTGCTGGTGCGGGAGAAATTCGACGGCAAGAAATGGACGCTGCCGGCCCGCGTTTACGCCCAGCCACTGGAGCTCTATGAGTCGCTGACGCTGACACCGGCGCTGCTGGAGCGCGAGCTGGAGGCGCTGGGTTATCGGCGTGTGCC
>CBFGUT010000390.1:0-2310 GCA_965652265.1 uncultured Cellvibrionaceae bacterium
GCGTGGCATCGCTCACCCTCCCGTGGTCGATGGAATCACGTTACTCCGAGTCTCACCCCGCCATGCTGATTTGAATCAACATCTTTCGGTGCTTCTTGAGCCGCAGCTTTAGTGCGACAACAGGGAAATTTGTCGCAGCACCTTACGCCGGATGGGTGGGACTTTGAGTGAATACCGCAACAGAGCGAACAATGCACGTATATGGCGCCCCCGTCCGAGAAACAACAGGCGGGTCATACGGTCCGTCAGTCGATTCACATTGCGCTCCACCCAGCGGCTGCGTTGGCGCGCGTATTGGTGCAAAGGGGTTTCGCTGTCATCCCGCAGGGCTTCCACCAGAGCGCTCGTCAAGGCATCGGCATCCAGAATTCCGGCATTCATACCTTCGCCACCCACGGGGCTGTTCAGATGAGCAGCGTCACCAGCGAGCACCACCCGGCCTTGAACCCAGGATTCACTCATCCTTCGGTGCAGCCGAAAGGTGCTTTTCCATTGGGTTTGGTAACTGGCATGAGGAAAAAGAGACCGCACACTCTGCTCGATGCGTTCCTGCAGCAGCGGTGAATCGTTTTCCAGCAATGGAAGGATTAACCGCCAGGTTTTATCGCTGATCTTAATGGCCACCACCAAGCCCGGATGAGTGGCGAGCCGTGGGAACGGCAATTGTTCGGGAAAGTCCGTTTCTATATCCGCAAGCGCAGCTTCCACGCCATAGGTGAGGCCTTCAAACGCCACCCCTATGATGTCTCTGATGCAGCTGTGTGCGCCGTCACACCCCACCAGGTATCGAGCCTCGGCTTCGAGAGACTTCTCGGCATGACGGTAGCGAACGGTGACAGCCCCATCGCGCTGCACCAGCCCTGTGACCTCACTGGAGAAGCGCACATCCACATTCGAGTGGTCTTCAAGCGCTTCGAGCAGAAGCTTCTCGGTGGCGGACTGCGGCAGGATCAACAGATGGGCGTATTCCGTTTCCCGGCGGAGTTCCTGGATGGGCAGGCGTATTGGCGGACGATTTTTCTCGGCGTCCCAGAGTTCCAATGTCGGCAATACTATGCCCGCATTCAGAAAACGGTCGATTACCCCAAGCCTCGCCAAAACCTCCTGGGTAGCTGGCCAAATGGCAGGCGCACGAGAATAGACAGAGGTGTGAGGCTCCTTTTCCAACACCAGAACGCGGACCTCCTGCCGAGCCAGGCCCAATGCCAGGGCTAGACCGACCGGTCCCGCACCGACCACGATGACGTCATAGCGAGCCTGGGCGGACATGGATCACAACGCCCGCCCTTGATCGACCTGCTGTGCCAACAGCATGGATTCATGCTGTTCGACATCCAGTAGCGATTCCATCAACTGGTAGGCATCGGCCGTCTCTGCTTTACCGATCAGACGGACGTACAGGTCGATAATTTGCTGGTGGTTTTTGAAAATTTCCCGGCAGATGTCTTCGTAATCCAACTCACCGTACTGAACCGTGCACTCCGGGTTCACAGTGATAGGGCCGTTGGCTTTGTAGTCATAGACGTGGGTTCTCAGCGTGTTCCGGCTCGCCTGGTGCTCGTATTCCTCAATGATTTTTTCCAGCCGATCTTCATGCAAGGCAAGATAGGCTAGCAGTTCGCGGGCGCGGTCGTCTGTCTGCTCGGGCATGCCTTCTCGCATGCACCGGCCGAGATGATGGTGCATATCCTTGCTCCATTCGATCAAGTCCTGAAAGCTCTTGATGTCCATGCAACCCTCCACTTTGGCGGACTGGTGAGTGGTACATCATCAGTGTTTGGTGTGCGGCCTAAACCGCTGAATTCAATGGCTGTGCGCAGCCACCCAGTGCATGGCGTCGATCATCGGCGTCGGGTAAATACCGAGGATAACGACCAACAGCACCAGGCCAACCACCACCAAACCACTGGGGTGGCCGCCCCAGGCATCTATGGCGTCCCGCCGTCTCATACCGGGTTCGACAAGGTAAAGAGTGACCATCACTCTCAGGTAGTAAAACAGGCCAATAGCGCTGCCAATAATCACACCACCGACCAGCCACCACTGGGCTGCTTCTACGCCTAGGGCGAGCACATAAAACTTGCCGATAAACCCAACGGTGAAGGGGATTCCGGCCAGTGACAGCAGCGAGACCGTCAATACAGCGGCCAGATAGGGGCGCCGCCAAAACAAACCCCGGTAATGGTGCAAAGCGGCCGCGTCTTCGCCCTTGAACGGGCTGGAAACCAGGGTAACCACGCCGAAAGTACCGAGCGTTGTCATCAGATAAGAGAGCAGATAAACACCCGAGGCTTCAATGGCCAGCCCCTG
>CBFGUT010000391.1:0-2274 GCA_965652265.1 uncultured Cellvibrionaceae bacterium
CCAGGGTTTGATACATGGCCAGCGACAGCGCATTTTTTTGCTGCGGGCGATTAAACTTCAGTGTTAAGACGGCATTATCCAGGCCAAGGGCGATATGTTCCGAGGGGGTAAAAGGTAAATCCACAAGTCACTCCCATATTCTGGCTTAATCCACTCAGAGTGTAGTCCCTAAAAGCCCGATCCGATAATAAAATTGGCACTTGGCCTACACGCGAGATTCTCATAGCCCAATGTTTATCGGTTTTTGTTACAATAACAGGCTTTGTCCAACCAGAATAAAACGCTATGACCATCCGCGAACTGCTGACCGAGAAAGTAAAAACCGCCATGCTGGCAGCGGGTGTTCCCGCTGACTGTGAACCCATGGTGGCACCCGCCAAAAAAGCCGGCTTTGGTGACTACCAGGCCAATGGCGCCATGGCGGCCGCCAAGAAAATGGGTACCAATCCCCGAGAGCTGGCGGCGCGAATCGTGGAGCAGTTGTCACTCGCGGATATAGCGCGGCACATCGAAGTGGCCGGGCCGGGCTTTATCAATATCCATCTGGCCGACGACTGGCTGGGCCAACACCTGACCGCCGCAGCCGGCGATCCGCGCCTTGGCATTGCTACCCCGGCCAAACCCCAAACTGTGGTGGTGGACTACTCCGCGCCCAACCTCGCCAAGGAAATGCATGTGGGCCATTTGCGCTCCACCATTATCGGCGATGCACTGGTACGTACTCTGGACTATCTGGGTCACAAGGTGATTCGCCAGAATCATGTTGGCGACTGGGGGACGCAGTTCGGCATGCTTATCGCCGAGTTGGAAGAGCAGCTGCAAACCGATGCCAGCGCCGCCATGGCGCTGCAGGATCTGGAAGTTTTCTACCAGCAGGCCAAGGCCCATTTCGATAGCGACGCGGCTTTCGCCGATAAAGCGCGCGACTATGTGGTACGGCTGCAGTCGGGCGACTCCAATATTCTCGCCCTGTGGGAACAATTCAAACAGATATCGCTGGAACACAGCCGCGAAATTTACCGCAAGCTCAATGTCACCCTCACCGACGCCGATGTCTGTGGCGAGAGTTTTTACAACGAAGACCTGCCGCCACTGGTGGCCGAACTTCGCCAGCAACAATTGGCGGTGGAAGACCAGGGCGCCCAAGTGGTGTTCCTGGAAGAACTGGCGGACAAAGAGGGCAACCCCTCGGTCATGATCGTGCAGAAAAAAGGCGGCGGCTACCTCTATGCCACCACGGATCTGGCCGCCGTGCGCTACCGCGCCAACACCCTGGGGGCCGATCGTATTCTGTATTTTATCGACGCCCGCCAGTCCCTGCATATGCAACAGGTGTTTACCCTGGCGCGCAAGGCCGGTTTTGTCGACAGCCGGGTGAGCCTGGAGCACCACGCTTTTGGCACCATGATGGGCAGCGATGGCAAGCCCTTCAAGACCCGCAGCGGCGGCACGGTAAAACTGGCCGCCCTGCTGGATGAAGCCGTGGAGCGGGCCGCACAGGTTCTCACCGACAAGAACAGCGACCTCGATGCCGCCGAGGCGCAGGCCGTGGCGCGCAAAGTGGGGATCGGCGCCGTCAAATACGCCGACCTGTGTAAAACGCGCACCAACGATTATGTGTTCAACTGGGACGCCATGCTCAGCTTCGACGGCAATACCGCGCCCTACTTGCAGTACGCCTACACGCGTATCCAGAGCATTTTCCGCAAGGCCGGGGTGGACCCGGTGAGCCTCGACAGCGACATTGTGATCACCGCCGAGGAGGAAAAAGCCCTGGCTCTCAAGCTGCTGCAATTTGGCGAGGTGCTGGAAAACGTGGCCCGCGATGCACTGCCCCATTTGCTCTGCACCTGGCTCTATGAACTGGCCAGTTTGTATATGAGCTTCTACGAAGCCTGCCCGGTACTCAAGGAAGGCGTCCACCCCACCACCCGCAACAGCCGCCTGCGCCTCTGCCACAGCGTCGCCCGCACCCTCGCCACCGGCCTGGATGTGCTGGGGATTGAAGTGATGGAGAGGATGTAGGTACGAGGTACGCGGACAATTGCTCCCCTCCCGCTTGCGGGAGGGGCTGGGGGAGGGTCTTTGAAAATGGCACTTTGCTTTGCACACTGTGCCAATACCAAGAACCCCCACCCCAACCCTCCCCCGCAAGCGGGCGGAGGGAGCTATTCTTTAGCGCTCAGGGGAAACGATAAAAACGACGTTTAACTCAATTCCAGGGAACTTTTTCACTTTCCCCTACCCAATCCAAGCGTTCAGCGTTCAGCGTTC
>CBFGUT010000392.1:0-2220 GCA_965652265.1 uncultured Cellvibrionaceae bacterium
GACGGCCGGCAACCAGTCGGGTACCGTGCCCGAAGAACGGTAACCGGGTATGCCCTGCAGGTGTACATGGCTGTCGATCAATCCGGGGATCAGATATTGCCCCCTGGCCTCAACAATCGTATCCGCCGGATATTCCCGCCGATCAATGGCAGTGATAAGTCCATCGCGTATCAACACATTCATCTCTTGCCCCGAATAGGGTGAATCCGGAGAGATAAGGGTGGCATGGCGTATCTGCACGCTGCCGGCCCAGGCCGGTGTCAGCAACAGTGACAGCCAGAGCGCAAGTAGCCCCCTGACCTGCGAGGGACTAAAACAAAATATTTGAGTTTGTGACAAGGGCATGGATAATCCTCCGTGGAAAAAGTCGCAGTCTCACCTGTCTGCCGAGCTGGCGGCGACCTGAAACACGATCGAGGACATCCATGATTAAGCTGGTGGTGGGAATCTACAGTGTCAGCGCGGTACTCTGCCTGCTGCTGAGTGGCTACTGGCTGTCTACCCCCGCACTCAACCCCCGGGCGGCTCGGGTATTGGGCGTCAATTATCTTCTCTATACCTGCCTGTCGATACTGGGCGTGCTGGCACTGGGCTACGATTGGGCGCCCGCCCAAGGGATGCGGGCGGTACTGGCGATGCTGTTTGGGCCGGCGCTCTACACCTACTGGCTGAGCTTGCGCAAAAACTCCTGGCAAGTGTCCCCTCTGTACAGCTTACACCTGGTACCCGCGTTGGCGGTGGCGACGCTGATTATCACCGGCCACCCGTGGCGATTCGTTATCGACACATTGATCATTCTCAGCTTTGGCGTTTATCTGTGTCTGATGGCCTGGCCGCTCCTTCGCGGCAGCCAGGGGCTGATCAACCTGCAACACCACGCCATACCCGCCTACCGCTGGCTGTGTATTCTCACAGCACTACTCTTTATCGGCTTGGTGGTGGAGCTTGGCATTACCTGGGAACTGTCACGCGGACGGGCACCCACCGAGTCTCTGACCCTGGTGATAGGCGCGACCCTGTCTGCGATCTTTCATATGTTCACTCTACTTCTGGCTTTGCAGCGCTCCCCGCTGTTGGAGTGGATGCATCGCCTTGGCGAGGCCTCAGCGGGCAAATGGTCTAAACGCCGGCTGGAAGAGAAGCAGGTGGGCGATATCTTCCAGCGCTGGGAAGCCTGCGTGCAAGAGCACGAATGGTACAAGCAGGAGGGTGGCATCACCCTGCAGGCGGCGGCCCGCAAATTGGGGCTGCCCACCAGACACCTCTCGGAATCCATTAATCGGGCGTATGGCGCCAGCTTCTCCCAGTACCTGAATGCCTGTCGGGTCGCCGAAGCCCAGCGGCTACTGGCTAACCACCCGGACATGCCGCTCACCGAGCTGATGCTGGCGGCGGGCTTTGATACCAAGTCCCACTTCAATCGAGAATTCAAACGCATTAATCAAATGAGCCCCAGTGAATACCGCCTGCGACAGCAAGTTTCACCAGATAAGAAGTTCTAGCGCTTGTTGGGACTCCTGATATGTGGGTTGCTCTCTGCCTTAACCCGTGACACTCCAGCGACTAACCCGTTAAAATGGCGCCCTTTACCAGTGACCGACGCCAGCGAGAGCCTATGCAAACCCTGACCCTCAAACCCCTGAAAACCGTTCGCGGCGAAGTCTATCTGCCCGGTTCCAAGAGCCTGTCCAATCGCATTCTGTTACTGGCCGCCCTGGCCAGAGGCGAGACCCGTATCAGCAACCTGCTGGACAGCGACGATGTGAGCCATATGCTCAAGGCGCTGGAAATTCTGGATGTCAGCCTGGAGTTATCGGCCGACAAACGCAGCTGCACCGTGGTGGGTAAGGGTAGTCTGTTCAATATCAATGCCCCGGTGACACTCTTCCTGGGCAATGCCGGTACCGCCGTACGCCCGCTAACGGCGGCGCTGGCGGCCAGCGTCGGCAAGTTCACCATTACCGGCGAGCCGCGCATGTACGAACGCCCCATCGGGGATCTGCTGGATGCACTTGTGCAGCTGGGTGCGGAAATCTATTGTCAGGATAACGAAGGCTACCCGCCTCTAACCATCAAAGGCACCACCCTGACCGGTGGCGAAGTCAGTATCAAGGGCAATATCTCCAGCCAATATCTGACGGCGTTACTGATGGTGGCACCGCTGTTCAGCGGCGACACCCACATTCGTGTAGAGGGAGAGCTGGTTTCCAAACCCTATAT
>CBFGUT010000393.1:0-2219 GCA_965652265.1 uncultured Cellvibrionaceae bacterium
TTCAGCCGTTTTCCGTCCGACCTCAGACTTCAGACGTCCGACAGGCTGTGGGGTGGCGTGGGGCGGTTGGGTGACGCGGGACCGTTGGGTGGGGCGGGATCGTTGGGTGGCGCGGAGCTTACCCAACCTACCCCAACCTTCATCGTTTTTAAGTTATACGGGTGTGGCCCAGAGATCGTACTCGTCGGCGTTTTCTACGACGGCTTGAACAAAGTCACCGGGCTTGAGTCCTTCGGCGGGCAGAAACACCATACCGTCGATTTCCGGCGCGTCGGCGCTGCTGCGGCCAATGGCTCCCTCGTCGTCCACTTCGTCGATCAACACGGTAATGGTGCGGCCGATTTTTTCCTGCAGACGCTCGGCGGAAATTTTTTGTTGCAACTGCATAAAGCGATCAAAGCGCTCTTGCTTGATTTCATCCGGCACCGGGTCGGCCAGCTCGTTGGCGCTGGCGCCCTCCACCGGTGAATACTGGAAGCAGCCCACGCGATCCAGTCGCGCCTCCTGCAAAAAGTCCAAGAGCATCTGGAAGTCCTCTTCCGTCTCGCCGGGGAAGCCCACGATAAAAGTGGAGCGCAGGGTGAGATCGGGCACCTGGGCGCGCCAGTTGGCGATACGTTCCAGGGTTTTTTCCACCTGCCCCGGGCGCCGCATGGCCTTGAGGATCCTGGGGCTGGCGTGCTGGAAGGGAATATCCAGGTAGGGCAGGATTTTGCCCTCGGCCATCAGCGGGATGATATTGTCCACATTCGGATAGGGGTAGACATAGTGCAGGCGCACCCACACCCCCAGTTCCCCCAGTGCGGAACAGAGCTGATGTAAATCGGTCTTCAGCGGGCGCCCGTCCCAGAAGTCGGTGCGGTAGCGGATATCCACGCCATAGGCCGAGGTGTCCTGGGAAATCACCAGCAATTCCTTCACGCCCGCCTTCACCAGCCGCTCGGCCTCGCCCATCACCTGGCCGATGGGGCGGCTCACCAGTTTGCCGCGCATGGAGGGAATAATGCAAAAGCTGCAATTGTGGTTACAGCCCTCGGAAATCTTCAAATAGGCGTAGTGGCGCGGCGTAAGCTTGACTCCCTGGGGCGGCACCAGGTCGGTAAAGGGATTGTGTTGCGCCGCCGGTGGCAGATGGGTGTGCACCTGCTCCAGCACCTGCTCGTAGGCATGGGCGCCGCTGATCCCCAGCACGCCGGGGTGAATCTCGCGAATGGTGTCTTCCTTTACCCCCAGGCAGCCGGTCACCAGCACCTTGCCGTTCTCCTGCAGCGCCTCGCCGATGGTACCCAGGGACTCCTCCACCGCGCTGTCGATAAAGCCACAGGTGTTTACAATCACCATATCGGCATCGTTGTAGGTGGGCACTATGTCATAACCCTCGGTGCGCAACTGGGTGAGAATACGCTCCGAGTCCACCAGGTTCTTGGGGCAGCCGAGGCTGACAAAGCCGATTGTGGGATTGCTCTTCATAGGGGGTCCGGGTAAAAGGCGCTATTGTACGCCCCGCGGACACCGGCGCCAATCGTCAAAGCCGCGATCGACGATCGCCGAATCATCGGCCAGGTGTAGTGGGTGACGGTTCTTAATAAGGAATACCGCCGCTTGCCTAAATGCCGGGGCCGGGCTAGTATCGGGATTCAGGTTTATTCACTTTTTTCTCGGCCTCGGCTTTGTTGTCGGGGCCGTTTGTTTATTGAGGTTAGCAAAATGACGGCGTTACCCGATATTACCGTTTCCACCCGGGATTACCAGCATCTGGCGCAATTGCTGGACAAAATGTCCGCCTCCGAGGCCACCGACCGGCTGCTGGACGAACTGGAGCGCGCCACCCTGCTGGAGCCCGAACAAATACCGCCGGATGTGGTGACCATGCGCTCTCGGGTGAGCTTTACCATACTCTCCACCGGCAAGGTGGTGACCTACACGCTGGCATATCCCGAGGACCTGGACGGTAGCGACGACAAGCTATCCGTCTTTACTCCTGTGGGCAGCGCCCTGTTGGGATTGTCCGTGGGCCAGGAAATCGAGTGGTCGCTGGGCGCGGGCAAGAGCACCCGGATACGCATCGACAATGTCGACTATCAGCCGGAGCGGGCCGGGGATTATCAATCTTGATTCATTCGACGACTCGCTGATCGCCGACCCGTCGATCGTGCGCTTCTACAATTGCGGCAAGAAGTTAAAGGTATAGTTACGGCGGGTTTCGGCCAGGTCGGGGC
>CBFGUT010000394.1:0-2211 GCA_965652265.1 uncultured Cellvibrionaceae bacterium
TGGTATCCGGTGTGGTTAAATGGTTTAACGATGCCAAAGGCTATGGTTTTATTGAACGCGAAGGGGGCCCCGATGTGTTTGTACACTTTCGCGCTATCAACGGTACAGGACGCAGGTCTCTGACCGAAGGCCAGAACGTGACTTTTGAAGTCGTTCAGGGCCAGAAAGGTCCGCAAGCCGAAAACGTTACCGCCGTATAAGAGTTACTGCCGGGGTCACCCGGCAGCCTCCTGAAAGTTGTTGCCGATCCACAGCAGCGTGGCTGCTGTGGCAAAATTTTTTGTTCTCTATTTTCACTCCGAAGAGCGTCCATGAACGATCTCTACCCCCTCTTGTGGCTCGGCATCATCGCGCTGGTGGTGTTCTACTGGCGCCGCGCCCTGTTGAGCAAGGACATCGCCTTTGCCGCCGCCCAGCGACACTGCCGGGAAATGGACGTGCAGATGCTCGACCAGAGTGTCTACCTGCGTCGCCTGTGGTTCAAGCGCAATGCCCGCGGCCAGTTGAGTCTGTGGCGGGCTTTCTATTTCGAGTTTACCGCCACCGGCGCCGATCGCTACAGCGGCCGCGTGATTCTGCTCGGCCGCCGGGTGGAGGCGGTGCAACTGGAGCCGCACCGGGTGCATTGAACGGCCGGAGGGTTCTTGACCTTTAAATACCGATTTGCACACTTTGTAGGTTGGGTAAGCTCCGCGCCACCCAACGATCGGGGTGTTGGGTGGCGTTGCACTTACCCAACCTACGCCTCGTCGGACGTAGAAAGAACGCCAGACCCTTTTCGAGGGGTGCTCTGGCAATAAAGGGTTCCATGAGCCCGGATTTTCACTTCTCCGGCCCACTCGGCGGGTGAACTCGCGGCCACTTGCCGATATAATTCGCCCTCGGCCTTCCCCGACCCTTTGGAGAACAGCATGTCTGAGCGCAAAGCGCATGTCGCGCGCGATACCCTGGAAACCCAGATCAGCGTGGAACTCGACCTCGACGGCAGTGGCCGTGGCGAGTTCGATACCGGTGTGCCCTTTTTGGAGCACATGATGGATCAGATTGCCCGCCACGGCATGATTGACCTCAAGGTGAACTGCAAGGGCGACACCCACATCGATGACCACCACTCGGTGGAGGATATTGGCATTACCATCGGCCAGGCCATCGCCCGGGCGGTAGGTGACAAAAAAGGCATTCGCCGCTATGGCCACGCCTATGTGCCGCTGGATGAAGCGCTGTCGCGAGTGGTCATCGACTTTTCCGGTCGCCCCGGCCTGGTGATGAAAATTCCGTTTACCCAGAAGCGCATCGGTCAGTTTGATACCGAACTCTTCTGGGAGTTTTTCCAGGGCTTTGTCAATCACGCCCAGGTCACCCTGCACGTGGATAATTTGCGCGGCGAAAACGCTCACCACCAGATCGAGACGGTGTTCAAGGCCTTTGGCCGCGCCCTGCGTATGGCGCTGGAACAGGACCCGCGCATGGCCGGTATGACTCCGTCCACCAAGGGCAGCCTGTAATGGCGGGTGCGGTAACAGCGATATGACAGAGACGATAGCGGTAATCGATTACGGCATGGGCAACCTGCACTCGGTGGCCAGTGCCCTGGGCAAGGTGTGTGATCAGCGGGTGGTGGTCACTGCCGACCCGGCGCAAGTGCGCGCGGCCGAGCGCGTGATCTTCCCCGGCGTGGGCGCCATTCGCGATTGTATGGCGGAGATCCGCCGCCTGCAATTCGACACGCTGCTCAGTGAACAGGTGGCCAGCGGCAAGCCGGTGCTGGGCATTTGCGTGGGCATGCAGGCGCTAATGACTCGCAGTGAGGAAAACGGCGGTACACCCTGCATTGGCCTGCTGCCCGGTGAGGTGCGGTTTTTTGGCCACAATCACAAGGACGCAGACGGTGTGCCGTTAAAAGTGCCGCACATGGGCTGGAACCAGGTGCACCACAACGACCACCCTCTGTGGCAGGCAATACCCCAGGACAGCCGCTTTTACTTTGTCCACAGCTACTATGTGCACAACGCCGCTCCCGAACAGGTGGCGGGTTGGTGCGAATACGGCGTGCGCTTTTCCGCCGCCGTCAGCCAGGGCAATTTGTTTGCCGTACAGTTTCACCCCGAAAAAAGCCACACCGCGGGCCTACAGTTGTTGCACAATTTTGTGCGCTGGAACGGCACCCCCTGACATCGGCTTGAAAGAGAGATTTGCATGTTAATTATTCCC
>CBFGUT010000395.1:0-2204 GCA_965652265.1 uncultured Cellvibrionaceae bacterium
CGATAGAGCCGTAACCGATCAGTCCCAGGGTCTTGCCGCGAATTTCGTAAGATCCGGCAGCGGACTTCAGCCAGCCGCCGCGGTGACAGGCGGCGTTTTTCTCGGGAATGCCACGCAACAATAGAATGGCCTCGGCGATTACCAGCTCCGCCACCGACCGGGTGTTGGAAAAGGGCGCGTTGAACACGGCGATGCCGTGCTCCTGAGCTGCCTGCAGATCCACCTGGTTGGTACCAATGCAAAAACAACCCACCGCGATCAGTTTGGGGGCGTTCTCGAATACGCGGCGGGTGAGTTGCGTACGCGAGCGCAGGCCAACGAAGTGAGCATCGCCTATCTTTTCGATCAACTCGTCCTCGGTGAGGGCGGTCTTGAGGTATTCGATATTGGTGTAGCCGTCGGCGTGCAGGGTTTGCACGGCGGACTGGTGAACGCCTTCGAGCAGCAGGAACTTGATCTTGCTTTTGTCCAGTGACACTTTACTCATGAACGGGGCCTGACATTGGAGGGTGTGGAAAGCGCGCTATAGTAGCATATTTGCCCGTCTGGAATAACTCAGCCAGCCGGTTTAATGGTCGTTACTTCGATGCCCCAGTGGTCTGCCTCCCAGCGGTAATGCCAGTGAATATCCAGAGTCCACAGGCGCATGCCGTAGCGTCTCAGCGGGTCGGGTGTCTGGTACTGGGGGCGCGGGTCCTGCTGCAGTAGCTGTTCGATCAGTTCGGTCAGGCGTGGATAATCCCGCTCGGCGTTTTGGCACTGAACGCGTGCGGATTCGCTGAAGCGGACAGGCAGGTGTGGAGGCGGTGCGTCGGCCACCGGATTGACTGCGGTGTCGATACGGTCGGCATAGGGGACGTAGGGTTTGATGTCCAGCACCGGCGTGCCATCCAGCAGGTCGTGAGCGCTGATGGCCAGACTTACGCCGTTTTTGTCGCGCACAATGCCCTCCAGTTTGACCACCGACAGTCCCAGTGCATTGGGCCTTACTGGCGAGCGGGTGGCGAACACGCCCAGGGTTTTGTTGCCACCCAGGCGCGGTGGTCTCACCCGGGGTTTCCAAGCGTGCGAGCGATTGCGGTGAAAGATAAATTCCACCCACAGGTGGCTGACGCCCTCCAGTCCCACAAAGGCCTCGGGATCGTTATAGGGGGGATACAACTCGATCTGGCCGCTGGCGGCGGGGGCGAGGCCGCTCTGCCGGGGAATGCCGAATTTGTCGGTAAAACAGGACACTACCCGGCCAATGGGTTCGAGGGTCACACTCATGCTGGCTGCTCTGACTGGCGAGGACAACAGGGTGCCACCAGCCTGCGCTGGACACAAGGTCGGGGGCTGCTCAACGCCCTGACTTGCCAAGCCGGATGGTGCGCGGTATCTTCCCCTCCCGATCATTGGCGCTGTCGCCCGGAGGAATCCCAGCATGAGTCGCAAAAGCCTGCCTGTGGGCGATGGAATAGAGGCCGCTCACGAGGGCTGGACCTTTGGTGGCGAAGTGTGGCGCCATTTTGATGGCCATATCCGCCGTTCCATTCCTTTTTACGATCAGCTGCACCAGTTGATCGCTACCCTGGCCACCGGCTTCACTCCCACGGCGGGCCGCATCTATGAACTGGGCTCCTCCACCGGCACCCTCTGCCGAGCCTTCAGGCGTGCATTGCCGGAGGCGGATATTATCGGTGTGGATCGGGAGCAGACGATGGTGGATGCCGCGCTGCGCGAGGGCGGTAATATCCGTTATGTCTGTGCGGATGTGTGTGACTATCCGCTGGAGCCCTGCCATTTTGTGACCCTCTGTTATTGCCTGCAATTTATTCCACTGCCGGATCGTGTCGGTCTGTTGCGGGATATTCATCGCCAGTTGCACCCGGGCGGCGCGCTGGTGCTGGCGGAAAAGGTCAAGCGGCGGGACCCTGATTTCGATCTGTTGTGTCGCAGCTTGCTGCACAATTTCAAATTGGCCCAAGGCCATACACCTGAGGAGATTGCCGCCAAGGATCGCAGCCTCGCCGGTGTGCTGACGCCACTGTACGAGGATGAGAATCCGGAACTGTTAAGGCAGGCGGGTTTCCAACAGGTTAACCTGATTTTTCGCAACACCGCTTTTGACGCCTGGCTGGCCATTAAAGAGGTTTGATAAAGATCCGCGTGGGTTTTTCACTGAACGTTAAGCCACGTCCTTAGGGCGTGGTAATGAAAATGGG
>CBFGUT010000396.1:0-2181 GCA_965652265.1 uncultured Cellvibrionaceae bacterium
CCAAGGATTTTACCGGCAAAAATCCCCGCGAGCTGCGCAAACATTTGCCCGAGTATCTGAAGTAGCGGAACGTCGGTTCCGCCGTTGTCAGTATCGCCCGGCGATAACCAGCCTGTCGGTTGAAGGGGTTATCGCTCGGGTGTAACTGTCAAAAGGCAAGACCCATGAGACAGCGTGGACAGCTTTTCATTGGCACTTCCGGTTACCAGTACTCCCACTGGCGCAATGTTTTTTATCCCGAGGATTTGCCTCAAAAGGCGTGGTTTGAACATTATGTGCAAACTTTTGGCAGTGTGGAGATAAATAACACCTTTTATCAGCTGCCCGCCGAAAGCACCTTTTCCCAGTGGCGTGAGATGGCCACACGGAGTTTTGTATTTGCCCTCAAATTCAGTCGCTATGGCACACATATCAAAAAGCTCAAGGACCCGCAGGAGCCGATAGCGCGTTTTACCGCTCTGGCCGATGGTCTGGGCAGCCACTTGGGACCCATACTGGTGCAATTGCCGGGACGCTGGCGGGCCAACGCCGAGCGGCTGGATAACTTTCTCGCGCAAGCGCCGGCGGGTTATCGCTGGGCGCTGGAGTTTCGGGACAAAAGCTGGCTGTGTGAAGAGGTCTATACCGTGTTGGCAGAGCACAAGGCCGCCCTGTGTGTACACGACATGTTGCCGGTACATCCCCAGCGGCTGACGGCGGACTGGTGTTACTGGCGCTTTCACGGCGATCACTATCGCGGCAGCTACTCGTCCCAGTACCTCACGGCGCAGGCGCAAAAAATTGAGCAGCACCGGCTGTCAGGCCGCGATGTTTATGTCTATTTCAATAACGACGAAAAGGGGCATGCGGTAAGAAATGCCCGCGATTTGCGTCGCTATTGTGAACACGCAGAGGAGAATGATGATGGTTAAACACTTCGATCCCGATGCGCGCCATGATGAACGTCAGTCCATGGTGGACTACCAACTGGTTCGGCGGGGTATCACCTCGCCAGCGGTGTTAAATGCCATGCGCCGGGTGCCCCGGGAAGCATTTCTGTCACCGGCCATGCGAGAATTTGCCTACAAAGATACACCCTTGCCCATTGCCGAGCAACAGACGATTTCCCAGCCCTATATCGTGGCCTATATGGTGGAAGCTCTGCAGCTTACGGGCGGCGGGAAAGTGTTGGAAGTGGGGACGGGTTCGGGTTATGCCGCCGCTATTCTCGGCGAAATTGCCGGGCAGGTGGTGACGCTTGAACGCTTTCAGTCTCTCGCCGACAGCGCCCGGAAGGTACTTCAACAGCTTGACTATCAGAATATTGACGTGGTTCATACCGATGGCACCATTGGTTGGCCCGACGAGGCGCCTTACAACGGCATCGTGGTCGCGGCTGGTGGCCCCAGTGTGCCTCAGGCGCTGAAAGAGCAACTGGCCATCGGTGGTCGTTTGGTCATTCCGGTGGGCGAGACCAGTAGCGAACAGGATTTGATGCGTATCAGCCGCCTGTCCGAGGATGAGTTTTTTGAAGAGACACTGTCGCGGGTTCGTTTTGTACCGTTGGTAGGGGAGGCCGGGTGGCAGGACAAGCGGGGCGAGCAGCCGGCAAAGGGAGCGTTGAAAGCCCAGCTCACTCCAGTTCCCAGCCGTCGTCAAACTGAGTCCAACCTGAAGGCGAGTGCAACCTCATCCCATCAACATAACACCAGCGAGTTGATTGCCGAGGTTGCCGAGCCCATTGACGATATAGACGCTGATGATGTCAATGCCTTGTTGGAGCGTATTGGCGATGCGCGCATTGTATTGATCGGTGAAGCATCACACGGTACCGCCGAATTTTACCGGTACCGGGCACGCATTACTCAAGCGTTGATTGAGCAGAAGGGCTTTGACTTTGTGGCCGTGGAGGCGGATTGGCCGGATGCCAGTCGCATTGACCACTATGTGCGTCATTTGCAGACACCGCCGGCCGAGTGGACGGCTTTTACTCGCTTTCCCGCCTGGATGTGGCGCAACGAAGAGGTGCGAGCATTTGTAGACTGGCTGCGACAATACAATGCCGGCATCGACAATTCTCAAAAGCGTGTGGGTTTTTACGGGCTGGATTTATACAGCATGTTTACTTCCATTGCGGCGGTTATCGGCTATCTCGACAAGGTGGACAAGGATGCGGCGAGTGTAGCCCGCGAGCGCTATGGG
>CBFGUT010000397.1:0-2156 GCA_965652265.1 uncultured Cellvibrionaceae bacterium
TATCCAGGCAATTTGCCGTCACCGGGAATTGCTTGTCTGTGGACAGCACTTCGCCGAGACTGGAGCCGCATTGCCGGCAAAAACATCGCCGATAGTGAAAAGGGGGTTGAGGTATGTATTCAGCGACAAACTCTTTTCCGGCCACCCAGTGAAAGGTGTCGCGCTCAACCATAAAGAATTCCGCAGAGCCCAGTTTCCGGCACCTACTGCAATGACAAATAGCGAGCAATGTCGGTTTTGTCGATAGCGAAAACCTGACGGCGCCACAGCAACAACTGCCATTGAACATCTATAAACTCCTCTCGGTTAGGCCTTTGCGACAGTACTGATTACCGGTGCCTGTGAGTGTACCGGCATCTTCGGGGATGAGTTTACGGTCAAACTAGGACATAATCAGTCCTCATTGATTGCGGAGCGTCTTTTTGCCCAATCCAACCCACCGTGTATTGGCTTTGCTGGAGCTTCTGCAAACCCAGGGTCTGATCAGTGGCAGCGAGCTGGCACGGCATCTATCTGTGGATGTCCGTACCGTCCGCCGCTACGTGCAAACGCTGGAGTCGCTGGGCATTCCCATCGCCACTGAACCCGGTCGCTATGGCGGTTACCGGCTGGTGGCGGGCTTCAAGCTACCGCCCATGATGTTTACCCGCGAGGAAACCCTGGCGCTTTGTCTGGGGCTGGTAGCGGCGCGGCGATTGGGCCTGGCGGAAGCAGCACCCGCCGTCGCCAGTGTGGGCGCCAAACTGGAAAGGGTCATGCCGGACAATCTGCGCTCGCCGCTGCGGGCGTTAATCCAGTCGGCACTTGTGGATATTCCGCAGGCCGTGACACAGACGGGTAGTAACTGGTTGCTGCCGCTCACCCACGCCGTTCAGGCACAACAGGCAGTGGCCTTTCACTATCGCAGTGCCAGTGATGACGCTTCGCGGCGCCAACTGGACCCCTACGGCGTAGTATTCAGCGACGGTCACTGGTATGTCACCGGCTGGTGCCATTGGCGGAAAGCATTGCGCAGTTTCCGCCTCGATCGTATGGCGCAACTGCAAACGCTTCCCCGATACTTTGGCAAACCGGAAAGCTTTGAAGCCATTGCGCATTTACAGCACAGTATCGCCTCCATGCCCCGCCAACATGCGGTGGAGGTGGAACTGAAAGCCAATACCGAACAGGCCGAGGCGGCCCTGGGCAGGAAAATCGGCCGTTTGGAAGAGGATGATGGCAAACTCTATTTGCGCACACAGACCGACGACCTGGACTGGTTTGCCCGTCGCTTGTGCGGGCTGGGGTTTGCGTTTGACATTCGCTATCCCGAGGCCTTGCGCGTGGCGGTGAAAAGACATGCTCGGGCTTTGCTGGCGGGATTATAGCTCCGACTGTATCAAGGCTTGCAGGTTTGTGATGCAGGTCGCCGGTGGCTGCAGCTTGTCTTCATCACCGGGTTGATACTTGCCAGTGCGCACCAGCCGCGCCTGCAGGCCGGCCTTGAGCGCCCCTTCCACATCGCCGAGTACATCGTCGCCCACCATCAGACACTGTTCAGGAGACAGCCCGGTGGAGGCCACTACCTGGGCGAAAAAGTCCACGCTGGGCTTGCCCATAATAACTGGAGTGACATCCGCCGCCCAGGCCAGGGCATGTACAAAGGCGCCGGCATCCAGGCAGAGTATGTCGCCATCGCGAAAATACTTGTTGTCGCCAATGGCAATCAGCGGACAGCCAGTCTTGATCAGGTGAAAAGCGCGGTTGAGGTTGGTGTATTTCAGCTCGTCGCGGGCGTCACCCAATACCACGGCATCGGCCTCACCGGGCCATTCGAATTCAGGCCGGATATTGGCGTGCACCAGCGTATAGGGGGTCAACTGGTGTTGCCGCAGGTAGGCCAGGGCCGCGTCGGGCGCGGTGAAAAGTTCATCGCCGTCGAGCTGAAAACCGAGGTCGCGTAGCTTGCCCAGAATTTGGGCACGGCTGTTGGTGGCGGTGTTGGTGACAAAGCGCAGTACCAAGCCACACTCACGCAGCCGGGCGACCGTTTGCGGTGCGCCGGTAATCACCTGGTCGCCATCGTAGAGCACCCCGGACAGATCCAGAAAGACAGCGCGCATATCGGTGGTGTTCGCTCTCGCTGCCATAGTTCCCTCCTCGCAAGTGACTCGAAT
>CBFGUT010000398.1:0-2145 GCA_965652265.1 uncultured Cellvibrionaceae bacterium
TTAAGGGCACTGGAAGAGGGAGAAGTGTCAGGCCCGGTCACTACCGATGCCGGTGTACACTTTATCAAACTGCTTGAAGTGCAGGGTGTAGAGCCGGAGAGTTTTGAAGAGCGCCGTGAGGCCCTGGCCCGGCAGATCAAGCGCGCCCGCGCCGAGAGTCGTTTTGTGGAATTGCTGGACCAGTTGGAGGACCTCTCCTACAACGCCGAATCTCTCGCCAACGTGGCCGAAACGCTGGGTCTTGAAGTGATCGAGAGTGAGCCTTTCTCGCGTGAGGGTGGCAGTGGGTTGACGGCATTCTCCTCTGTGATTGACGCCGCCTTTAGCGAGGAGGTGCTTGAATACAACAATGCCAGCCCGGTTATCGAGCTCGCGCCTGATCGTTTGGTGGTCTTGAAGAAACTCGCGTTTGACGAGAGCTATATCAAACCCCTTGAGGAAGTCAGTGCCGAAATTGAAGCCGTCCTGCGGGAACAGCAGGCCCGTCAGTTGCTGACTGAGCGGGGCGAAGCCCTGCTGGCGCAGCTGCGGGAGGGCAAGGCCCTGCCCAGCCTGGCCGAGGAAGCCTCACTAGAGGTGGTGAACTTGACCGAGGTGTCCCGTGACAGTATGGAACACCCCCGTTCGGTGTTGGAACTGGCTTTTTCTATGCCCAAGCCATCGGCGGATGCTGCCAGTGTGGATGGGACCTTCGCCGCCGATGACTATGTGCTGGTGGAGTTGACCGACGTTCAAGTGCCTTCACCGGACGAGCGCCCGGAGCAGCGGCAGGCGATTGCTCAATCGCTGGCCAACATGCAGGCCAGTGCCGAACTGGGAGCGTATATCGATTGGCTGGAAGAATCCGCCGAGATCGAAGAGTAAGTCGTTAAAGCTCTGAGTGGCCACAGGCCGCTCAGAGCTTATGGCTGCAATTGCGGCCGTTCTCCTTGCAGAAATAAAGGGCCTTATCGGCCTGCTCAATCCAGGCGTGATGGCTCTCTATGTGCGGACCCGCCTCGGCCACACCCAGGCTGATGGTAATCTGCACCCGGGTGTCACCGGCTTTCACCGTCAGGCCCGCCACGGTTTTGCGCAAGCGCTCGGCGAATTCCAGGGCCCCATCGCCGCTGGTATTGGTCAGAATCACCCCGAACTCCTCGCCGCCGTAGCGCCCGGCAATGTCCGTCTCGCGCAGTTGACCGCGCAAGGCCTCACTGACAGCGCGGATGACATCGTCCCCCACTGTGTGACCATAGGTGTCGTTGACGTTTTTGAAATGGTCGATATCGAACATAATCAGGGAGCAGGGCACCTGGTAGCGGTCATAGCGTTTGAATTCCTGAATCAGGCATTGTTCCCAGTGGCCGCGATTGTTCAACTGGGTTAAATGATCAATGCGACTCAGGCTCTCCAGGCGCTGGTTGGCCTCGATTTGCGCCAGTTTGTTCACCGCCGTATCCGTCACGTCATAGATAATCAGGCAGATATGCGAGACCTTATTCTTGGTGTCCAGCAGCGGAATGATGGTGGTGTTCTGGTACATATGCCGCGCCGTGCCGGTAATGGGGCGGTAGTGAGGGAAGTGGAAGAGGTAGGGGCGCTGTTCCCAGGTGGTAAAAGTGGAACTCTGGAGCACAAAAACGGGCTCGGCCTTGTGGCGGAACCAGTCTTCAGACAACTCCGGAAAAACCTCAAACAGGGACTTGCCCAGCACATCGGAGGGGAATATACCGCTGTGATTGTGCATAAAGCGGTTCCACAGCGCCACCTTGTAGTCGTGATCCAGCACCACCAGGCCCACATCAATATTCTGCAGGATATCCATCAGCCAGTGGACATCCTTGAGAAAGTGGTTGATCTCGTCAGTATGGGCCATAAATCAGGGTCAGCTACGGGTCTAATCCAGCAGGTAATCCAGCTTTTCCAGCAAGCCGTGAATACTCTGTTCACTAATCACAATCAACAGGTCGCAGTTGATACTGTGATCCTCAATAGTGTAGCCAATCTCGACCACCAGGGCACGATCCCAGTTAACCTGGCGCTTTTTCAGCAGGGAGGGGATATCGAAATGCTCTCCCAGTAGGGTGGGGGGGCCAAAGCTGAATTGGATATCCAGTTGCTCGGCGAGGCCGTGCAGGCAGGCGCCAGTGAGCACATTTGCAG
>CBFGUT010000399.1:0-2132 GCA_965652265.1 uncultured Cellvibrionaceae bacterium
CGCCGGTACCCTGGTGCTGGAGGAATACGAGCATGCCCGCGCACGGGGAGCCGGGATTTATGCGGAAATCGTCGGCTTTGGCACTAATGCCGATGGCAACCATGTCACCTTGCCCGATGCCGACAGTATGCAAGTGGCCATGCAGCTGGCGCTGGACGACGCCGGCCTGCAGCCGGCGGATATGGCCTGGGTCAACGCTCATGGTACCGCCACCGGCTTTGGCGATATGGCTGAGAGTCAGGCCACCGCCGCGGTGTTTGGTCATCAGATACCCGTGAGTACGCAAAAGGGCCACACCGGTCACACCCTGGGCGCCTGTGGCGCCATCGAATCGGTGATCAGCATTCACTGCCTGCGCGAGGGCTGGATTCCCCCTATTCTCAACCTCCATCACCCCGACCCCGAGTGCGCGCCTCTGGACTATGTGCAGGCCAGCAGTCGGTCTGTGGAGGGGGAGTTTGTGATTAGCAATAATTGTGCCTTTGGGGGAGTGAATACGGCGCTGGTGTTTAGGCGGGTGTGAAAGCGTCAGACAACTGAGGTCAGATGTCTGACGCCTTGAATTTGGATAAACAATGATTGAATCCTGGCTGTTCTACGCTTTGGCTGTACCCATGGTGTTGTTGGTGGGGCTGTCCAAGGGGGGCTTTGGCGGTGGGCTGGGGAGCCTGGCAGTGCCGGTGCTGTCGCTGGCGGTGGACCCGAGGCTAGCCGCCGCCGTGCTATTGCCCATCCTCTGCAGTATGGATCTGGTGAGCCTGTGGAGCTTTCGCGGCCAGTGGGACAGGCGCAACCTTAAGATTATGTTTCCCGGCGCCATGGTGGGCCTGGCCATTGGCGCGGCCACCTTTACCTATATGAACGCGGATATGATTCGCCTGATGGTGGGGGTGATGGCACTGTATTTTGTTGGCCACCATCTGTGGGGCAAGCACCTGTTGCAGCGGGTGACACCGAAACCGGCCAGTGTGGTGCGCGGCGGCTTCTGGAGCACCCTGGCGGGTTTTGTCAGCTATATTGCCCACGCCGGAGGACCGCCCATCTCCATTTATCTGCTGCCGCAGCACCTGCCCAAAACCCTGTTTGTGGGCACCACGGTGCTGTTTTTCAGTGTGGTTAACTTTATCAAGCTGGTGCCTTATGTGGCCCTGGGGCAGCTCAACACCAGTGTCTTATTGAGTTCGTTGGTACTTTTACCCCTGGCTCCCATCGGCGTGCGTCTGGGTGTTTACCTGCATCACCGGGTATCCGAGCGCTGGTTCTATGGGGTTTGCTACCTGCTGCTGTTTGTGGCGGGCATCAAACTGCTGGTGGATGCCCTGGGATAGCGAGGAGTCACCGATCAACGAATCATCCATCATCGTCGATTCTTCGAACGATGATTCGAGGATCGCAAAAAGAGATATTGTACTGTTGCATGCTTTTTACTATAGTTGCTTAATTCCCCTATGGATAAATGGGTTATATCGGTGCCTTCTCTTATTCTATAATAAGTAGATGTGGGTGCCGGTTTTTGGCATTTAGTTATATGAAAATTATTATCGTCAGCAAGCGTCACGGTCACGCTCAGAGTATTACTCTGGGTGGGTGGACGCGTGCGCTGCTGTCGGTGTGCCTGCTGGGCTTGCCCGCTGTGGCCGGTGTGCTGGGTTACCACCTGTTGGTGGCCCAGAACCAGCAGGATATCCTCACGGCCGACACCCAGCGTGCCTGGGAGACCGCTCTGGCCCAGCAGAAGGCGCAAGTGATCCAGAGTCGCGATCAGGCGCGCGCCGAAGTAGCGGCTCTGACCCTGCGGATGGCCGAATTGCAGGCGCGGCTGGTGC
The DNA here is from genome assembly GCA_965652265.1 of uncultured Cellvibrionaceae bacterium. Classification (GTDB taxonomy): domain Bacteria; phylum Pseudomonadota; class Gammaproteobacteria; order Pseudomonadales; family Cellvibrionaceae; genus Gilvimarinus. Next base: position 1,827 of record CBFGUT010000399.1, read on the forward strand.
GTCTGGATGCTCTGGGCGAGCGCCTCACCAGCCTTGCCAAGCTGGACGCCGGCGAGTTCGATTTTTCCCAAGAGCCTGCCCTGGGCGGCCCCGAGACGGACATGCTGGGCGAAGCCTATGCGCCGCCCGACTTTATACAGGCCATTGATGAGCTGTCGCGGCAAATTGAAAATCGCGAACAACAGCTGGCCACCCTCAACTCCCTGCTTGTCAATCGTCGCCTCAAGGAAGATATCTTCGTGGCGGGTCGCCCGGTGGAAAAAGGTTGGATTTCCTCCCGCTATGGTCGTCGAACGGACCCCTTTA
>CBFGUT010000400.1:0-2118 GCA_965652265.1 uncultured Cellvibrionaceae bacterium
GGCCGCTACCCGACCTCGGCGATCTAGGAAAGAACACCATGCCCTCTTCGAGAGGGCTTTGGCAAAACCGGGTTCTTTGAGTCCGGGTTTTTACTCCCCTCCCGTGTCTTCCGGTGTTGTGTGGTATTGATAGTAAATCACCACATCCTGACGCCTGCCTTCGGCATCGCTGAGATTGGAACGCCCATGATAAATTCTCAGCCGGCGCTGGGAGTCGAAAGCGAGGTAAACGGGGTCGGCAAACAGCACCAGCAAACTGTTACTGACGGTCATGGAAAAATAGTAGTAATCTTTACTTTCCTGGTGGATAGGCGTTGCATCTCCGGATTCGCGCCGCAGTGTCAGGGAGACATTGCGCAGCCGGGCGGGAAACGCAAAGTGCATTGGCTGTGTCTCACCTGCCAGCAGATCGCTCCAGTGCTTTACCACCATAGCGGCGAAGCCGGCATCAACTGCCTGATAGGCTTCCATGTCCAATGTTTTTTGGTTTTCTCCGTCGGCGTCCCGGTTAAATACCAGAATTCTATTCTCTTCCAGTCGTGCGCCATTGGCGCTGTTATCACGCAGGTCTACCAGCTGATAGGCGGGCGTGGTCAAACCCGGCGAGAAGTCCAGCCATTTGTGAGCGATTAATTGGCCGTCGGGGGAAAAGTAATCGACTTCCACACGCTGCTGGGCATCCATTGGGGTATACTTTTCCCGATAAACTATGACATTTTTTGTTTGACTGTAGGCCTCCCCTGTAATTTCATACAAAGTCTCAGCCGCGAGCCAAGGTGAAATCAATAGTATTAAGCATAAGTATCGGCACATGACAGCCACCTCCAGCGACGAGCCAGTGCAAGGTGCAGAGGTAATACCACTGCCCAGAGTGTGCCGATCACCGTCAGGGCAAACCACGGGCTGAAGCCCCACTCTGCACTGGAGACTGTGACACCGGCAGCGTAGGCCAGCATAGCCCCCAGGGCGCCACCGAAGACGGCCAACGCAGGGCGATAGTAAATAAAGGCGAGACTGTGCCGCAGGGTCAATCCCAACAACCACCAGAGACAGAGAATCCACACCGGAGCGACCGCCGAGGGAAAAAGCAAGAGCCCCGATAAGCTCAGCAGGTTGTCGTGAATTATCCCCATGCCCAGCAACAGGGCGGCGAGCCGGAGGTCGGCGTGGAAATCATGGGTCAGCCAGCGATGAATCAAGGTGATAACAATGCTGCTTGTCAGCGCCCAGATAGAACCTCCCATCACACAAAGCCACCAGCCCACCTGAAACATTAAGAAGTTCACTATCAGATAGGCTCTGCCGCCCGGCCGTTTCATCGGGGGATCTCGGCGCGGTATTGCGGGCCTGCAATCAAAAACTGCCCCGTGCCTATACTTCTCTCCAGGAATCCACCTTCACAGTAGCACAGGTAAAATTCCCACATGCGAATGAATCGGTCATCGAATCCTTGTTCGCGTACGGCAGCCAGTTGCGCCATAAAACCTTGTCGCCAATGCCGCAGTGTACGGGCATAGTGCCGACCAATATCCTGAAAGTGCAGCAGATTCAAAGATGTATCCCGGGTCAGTAATGACATAATACGGGTGACCGAAGGCAGGCCTCCACCGGGAAAAATATAGCGCTGAATAAAGTCCACCTGACGGCGAGCTTGTTGGTAGCGTTGATCAGCGATCGTAATTGCCTGTAGCAACATCAATCCGTCCGCTGCCAGCAATTGAGCACACTTGCGGAAATACTCGGCGTAGTATTCATAGCCCACCGCTTCAATCATTTCCACGGAAACCAGTTTACTGTAACAGCCTTCCAGTTCACGGTAGTCCTTGAACAATACCTGAATGCGCGATTCCAGACCGGCTGCCTCCACTTGAGTCAGTGCGTGCTGATACTGCTCCCGAGAAATCGTAGTAGTGGTAACCCGACAGCCGTAATGCAGTGCCGCATAAAGCGCGAGGCCGCCCCAGCCGGTGCCGATTTCCAGCAAATGATCATCCGGGGTCAGCTGCAGGCGCTCGCAAATAACCTGCAGTTTGTACTCGGCGGCTTCATCCAGAGTGGCATTTTCGTGCGGGTAGATGGCCGACGAGTACATCATACGTCGATCGAGAAACAGGGAAA
>CBFGUT010000401.1:0-2098 GCA_965652265.1 uncultured Cellvibrionaceae bacterium
AGGTGTCGCTCTTCCTGGCGGTGGTGTGCCTCAGCCTGTTGGTGGGCGCTTACACACTGGCATTAGTAGCGGTGATCGGCGCGCTGGTGTTTATCCTGCGCTGGAGCTGGCATAACGGCGCCCATCCCATCGCGGAACCGGTGCGTGTCGACGATCCGACGGACCCACCCTTGCATTCACGCACCACCAGCGGCCCCGGCCTGTGGGGCATGGTGGTGGGCCTGCTGGCGGATGGCACGCTCTACCTGTCGCTCGTGTTCGGTTGGTTTTACCTGTGGACGGTCGCGCCTAACTGGTCCGTCCCGGCAGAAAACCCGATCGCCTGGCTACCCCTGCTGGTCAGTGGTGGCTTACTTACCCTTGCTACCTGGTGGTTTAACCGACTGACGAGCCGGTTGAGCCGTGGCCAGGCAGGGGGATTGGAAAACGGGTTATGGCTGGCGGCATTCCTGAGTTTGTTACATGTGCTCAGCCTGCTGTGGGTATTGCTGGCCGCTGAGCTGCAACCCCTGCGCCTGGCCCACGATGCGGTGCTGTTGGTGATGCTGATCTACCTGATGATCCACAGCGGCCTGTTGCCGATCCTCACGGCCATGCAGGCCCTGCGGGTCCGCCTGGGTTATGTGGGTGCCGGGCTGCCTTATGAACCGGTCGTGCTGCGTCCTTTCTGGGTTTACTCCCTGGGGATCTTCTGGGCGAGCTGCGCGGCCTTTCTTTTACTTCCCGTCAGTTGGGGAGGTGCATGATGCGTGTGATTGTTCATCCCATTCAGATGGCCATGGGCTTCATCATCTGGAGCGTCTGGTTTGTTGTGGTGTACGGTGGCCTATCGGTGGCCTGTGCTGTGTCGCCCCCGTCGGTAAGGCTGGGCAATGTCACCTGGATCAACGCGGTACTGCTGGGCATTACCCTCTTTACCACCTTGTTCCTGCTCGGCCTGGCTTACCGCTGCTGGCGGGCGCGGCCCACTACCGATAACCGCCAGTTTGTGGTGTGGGTCGCCTTTGCCGGTTACCTCACCGCCGCTATCGCCACCTTTGCGGTCGGCCTGCCGATCCTGGGCTTGCCGCCGTGCTTGTAACGCGGGCCCTGGCCTGGCTTACTCCCTTGCTATTGATGGAGCCGGCCCTGGCGCACAGCCCGGTCAGCGGCACGGGCAGTGAGCGTATCGCCGGCCTGCTGAGTGCTGGTGTGCTGGCGGGTTTCTGGCTGATCTACCTGATCGGTGCACGACGCCGGCCCGCCCGGCGGTTTAAAGGCCTCTGGTTCCATTTGGCTACCCTGATGTGCGCCGCAGCCTTGCTCGGCCCCCTGGACCATTGGGCGGAAACCAGCACAGCCGCCCACATGACCCAGCACATGTTGCTGCTGGTGATCATCGCCCCGTGCTGGGTTATCAGCCGACCCCTGGCCCAAATCGTGGCCGGCAGCGGACGATTGCTCGTCTGGGGCTGGAAGCCAATGCTGAAACTGACCCGTCACCCGATGCTGGTGGCCTACCTGCAAGGGGCGGTGATCTGGTTCTGGCATACGCCTCACTTCTACATGCTGGCAGTCAACGACCCCTGGTGGCATGTGTTCGAACACAGCTGTTTCCTGTTGAGCGCCGGGCTCTTCTGGTGGGCGATATTGCGCAATCGCCGCCGCCACGCGCCCTGGGCCTTGCTGGCGCTGTTGTTTACCCTGATGCACACCGGGTTCCTTGGCGCTGTCCTGACCTTTGCCCGCGCACCGCTCTACGGCGAAGCGCGCAGCTTGATGGACCAGCAACTGGCGGGCTTGATTATGTGGGTGCCGGGGGCGATTCCTTATTTGATAGCCGCCGTATGGATCGGCCACGGCTGGTATCAACAATTGATGGGGCGGGCAGAGGAGGAGCGCCCCACAGAACCTTCGACCGACTGATCCCGCCCGTCATCACCCGGTGGTAATCGGATACGCCAGTCACTACTATGGCGACATCCCCTGTGTTCATAAGGAAGCCCCACGATGAACCCCCTGCCCCCGTCACCGCGCGATGCCCTGGTGGAATTGATTGAACAGGGCGCGCTGCCCGCAGAACAGATTCCGGCCGCGGTGCAGCTCACCGGCCTGCATC
>CBFGUT010000402.1:0-2048 GCA_965652265.1 uncultured Cellvibrionaceae bacterium
GTTATAAATGAGCATTTTGAGCCTGATTTTAACGCAGTAGCGGCCACGCAGATAGATTTTCAACAGCCTGCTAGCTGATTGAATTGACGTCTCCAAGGGTACGTCGTCTACAGGGAAGGTATCGATATGAAAATGTTTTTTATTGCGGTTTTATTGTTGTGGGTGTCGGCGCTCCAGGCCGAGGTTTACCGCTGGGTCGATGAAGAGGGGCGCACGCACTACACGGATACCAAACCCGAGCAGCAAGCGGTAGAGACGGTGGAAGAAAAGCCGTTAAACACCTTCACGCATCAGGCTGTGCCGGAATCGTCTTATTATCAACCTCCCCCGCGCCGTTCTACCTCCACTCGCGGCAAAACAGTTGAGATGTATGCAACCCAAAGTTGTCGCTTTTGCAAGCAGGCACGACAGTATTTTGCCGCCCAGGGCATTGCCTATACTGAATATGACATCGAACGCGATGCCAACGCACGCCGGCGCTTTCAAGCCCTGGGAGGGCGGGGAGTACCGTATATCAGGGTGGGCAATATGTTTCTGCAGGGGTTCGACCCCGCCCGTTTTGAACGCTATTACTATGGCAATACCGATTTTTTACAGGACAAGTGATGGCGTTGCAGGATAGGTGAGCACCGCTATACTGTTTTTATAAGCCCCGGTGGGCGCTCGACAAAGAAGCTTGGGGCTGATAGTGTTACTCTGTCGTTGGCGCATAAATCAGCAAACTGGATCTGCCGATGTCTGCACCCGAAATACAGCCTTGTGATTACCAGCCCCTGAGCTGTCAGGCCTGTCGCCGCGGCAAGGCGCTGGGTTTCGATTTCTCCATGGCCTTCCAGCCCATTGTCGATATGGCGGAGCGCCGTGTGAGAGGTTATGAAGCCCTGGCGCGTGGCCTGGCCGGCGAACCCGCCGGGACGGTTATGGCGAAGGTTAACGACACCAACCTCTACCGCTTTGACCAGACCTGCCGAGTCAAGGCCATCTCACTCGCTGCCGAGCTGGGTATCGAGGGGTACGTGAGTATCAATTTTCTCCCCAACGCCGTCTATCGGCCCGAGCTGTGTATCCGCACGACCCTGGAGGCTGCACAGCGCTGTCATTTTCCCGCCGAGCGTATTCTTTTCGAAATTACCGAAGTGGAGCGCGTGGGCGATAAAAACCACCTGCGCAATATTATCGAGTACTACCAGGAAAGTGGCTTCCGAACCGCCCTTGACGATTTCGGCGCGGGCTATGCGGGGCTGAATATGTTGGCTGCCTTTCAACCGGATATTGTCAAGGTTGATCGCGAATTAATTGAAAACCTGGATAAAGTACCGGTTAAACAGTCCATTGTTCGGCATCTGCTGGCACTGTGTCGGGAGTTGGGTATCACACCACTGGCCGAGGGGGTCGAAACGGTGGAGGAGTACCGTGTGTTGCGGGATTTTGGCGTGAGTCTGTTTCAGGGTTATTTGTTTGCCCGTCCCGGCTTTGAGGCTCTGCCCCCTGTCAACTGGCCCGAATAGCGCTTTACCATGGCGGCCCTTCAATAACAATGTGGGCGGGTGAATGCGGATAACCGCGTGTCATAAATTCAAACTGTGATGTCACTGGTTGCCCGAATTGCTCGAAGGTCAGCGTGCCGGTAAAGGTGCGGTAGCCATGACGAGCGTAATAGGCCGCCAAGCGCTGGGGACAAAACAGCGCAAACACCTCTGTTTGCGTTAACGCCGGGGCCTCCCGGTGCAGGTGCTCGAACAGGCGTACCGGTATCCCCTGGCCCTGGTGCTCAGGCCTTACCACCACGCCGCCAATGCCTGTCACTCGCAGCGGCTCGCCATCGGCGCGGATATCGATACCTTCAAACCCTAAGTGGGCAATCGGCAGCTTGTCCTTGTCCCACGCGTATATATGCCAGCGCACCTCGCGCCATTGCTTGCCGATGCCCTCCTCGGGAAAAACACGCTCGCGCCAGCCGGTCAGATGCTGGCGGTAGTCGTCGGGAAAAGACTCTTCAATGGCTATACGCATAATATCGCCGGTTACAAGCCGAATAATTTACTGAA
>CBFGUT010000403.1:0-1997 GCA_965652265.1 uncultured Cellvibrionaceae bacterium
GACATCAAGGCGCAAAGCGATTGTCCCCGGATGTCAGCCGCAATGTCCGCTTTGTCAGCCAAAATGCAGATGACCTGCTCGTTCACCAGCGGGGCCATGTGATGTTTATGCACAACCATGACATTGACGTGCGCTATGCGGAATTCTTCGAGTTGGGACGCACCGATAAATCCCGAACCAATATGGAGGCCGTGGATGTGGCCACCATGCGATCCAATACCAATGTGCGCGGGCGCTACAGTTTCCACTTTCACCGCTCGGGCACCCAGGATCAGGACAATCCCGCCATCGGTATCGGCAACGCCGTGTTCGGCTCCCCGGGCTGGGGCTATGTGCATCACGACAGTCACGCCATTTTGCACAAGAATGTCAGCTTCAATACCTTCGGTGCCGGCTTTGTGGCCGAAACGGGCAATGAAACCGGCGCCTGGACCGATAATCTGGCCGTCAAAGCCGAAGGCATCAGCGGGGCCTACAACCCCAAAAACAACAACGACATTTTCGAGTTTGATATTGCCCGCAGCGGCGATGGTTTCTGGTTTCAGGGGCGCCTGGTGGCGGCCGTCGGAAATATTGCCGCCAGCGTCAATCGCGGCTTCACGTATTTTCACCGCGATCACTCGGGCACCATGATCGGGATAGACCCGCAACTGTTTATGGCACCGCAGGCACTCGGTCTGGCCCGCAGTGCGGGGGCCGATGATATTCCCATTCGCCATTTTCACGGTAACGAAGCCTACGCCAGCACCGTCGGCGTTTTCGTGGTGAAAGCCAATCCGCGCCAGGGCCACGACATATACACTGTGATGTCGGACTTTACCGCCTGGGAAGTGGTCAGTGGCGCCTCCATTGAGTACACGGCGCACTACCTGTTACGCGACTTTGACTTGATCGGCATGACCTCCGAGCCCTTCCGGCACGCCGAGTACGGCATTGAATTCGGCAGAAACACCACCGGCATGGTGGTGCGCGATAGCCGTATCGACGGTTTCGAAATCGGTATCGACCTGGAGAAAGACCACACTAACGCCAGCTCCATGGGCAAAGACCAGTTCGTGGTGATCGGCGGCGAGATTACCGGCGTCACTGAGGCTTACGGAAAGCGCGATAGCAGCGATGTCATCATCGCCAGCAGCGACCTGGTGCCCGGCCGATTCACCCTGGCGTTTACCGGCGTCAACGGTGATGGCTACTATGAATACCTGAGCCCGGCCACCACCGCCGGCACAGGCATCAGTTTTAACGGCACCAAAACCGACAGTATTGGCCCCAACCCATTGCCGCCGGGCGACGATGAACTGGGCATTCAGAATCAGGATATGATTGCGTTGGTGGCACAGGAGGGTTACTACCAAACTGAGGAAGGTGACACCTACGCCATCAAGCATGAGTACTTCAGCGACCGCGCCACTGGCGAAGTGCACATGCAGCCGCTGAAAATACTCCTGGGCCCGGATGTCGTCAACATACTGGGCAATCAGTTCCATGCCTGGCGCGATGCGCAGTACCGGGGGATTATTGATCTGGACAATCAACCGCCAGTGGCGAGTGATGATTCAGGCTCTGTCGCCAGCGGCGGCAACCTTACCCTGAACCTCACCGTCAATGATTCGGACCCCGAGGGCGATGCACTGCGAATTCTTGCGGTGGTGAGTCCCACCCATGGGCTGGTTTCGCACACCGACAGCCACATCACCTACCGGGCCCAGTTTGACTATCGCGGCACCGATGAATTTCACTACTGGGTCGGCGATGAACACGGCAATGCCCATCGCGCCAAGGTTGCGATTACGGTGAATTGATTGGGGAGTCACCGCAGAAGTACTCTGCGGTGACTTTTTCATATATTTAAGCGCTAACGCCATTGATTACCATTGCTCCACCGGGCAGTTGGCCCTCTCCACGAAGTGAATAAACCCAAGTCTACTTTTCCCAGTTGAGACACCAGAGGACATTTTTGGCCAACAGTGCCTTTCCTCAAAGTCTTGACTCTTACC
>CBFGUT010000404.1:0-1993 GCA_965652265.1 uncultured Cellvibrionaceae bacterium
GCCGCTGGCCGTGGCTATGCCATCCACCAGTTGCGCGCGCGCCAGGCGGTGGCGGCGGATTTTGCCCATTTTGATTACATTCTCGCCATGGACAGTGACAATCTTGCCGATTTGCAACGCCTGCAGCCGCCGGCCTGGCAGGGGCATTTGGGGCTGTTTCTGGACTTTGCCGGCGAGGGCGCTCCCGCCAGTGTCCCTGATCCCTATTACGGTGGCGAAGAGGGTTTTCAACAGGTGCTCGACCTGATCGAGCGCGCCGCTGAGGGTCTGCTCGACGATATTCGCCGTCGGCACCTGGACTGATTATGCTGGTACTGCCGGATCACTCTCTCGCCGCCTGCAACACCCTGGCCGTTCCCGCCACGGCGCGAGCCTATATCAGCGCCGCCACCGACGCCGATGTGGTGGAGGTGCTGGCTCTCGCCCGCGAGCACAATTGGCCGCTGCTGCCGCTGGGCGGCGGCAGTAACATTGTGCTGGTAGGGGATTTTAGCGGTGCGGTCCTGCATCTGCAGTCCCGGGGTATTGAGAAAGTGGGAGAGGACAGCCACCATATTTATGTGCGCGTGGCCGCCGGGGAAAACTGGCATCAACTGGTGCAATATACCCTGGCTCAGGGCTGGTGGGGGCTGGAAAATCTGTCGCTGATACCGGGCAGTGTGGGGGCGGCGCCCATACAGAATATCGGTGCCTACGGCGTGGAGCTGGAGGAAGTCTTTGAGGAACTGGTGGCGCTGGACGTGGCCTCGGGCCTGCCGGTGACCTTCTCGCGCGAGGCCTGCGAGTTTTGCTACCGCGACAGTATCTTCAAAGGCCGGCTGCGGGATCGCTATGTGATTACCCAGGTGACTCTGCGTCTCAACAAGCAGCCCGAACTGCGGCTGGACTACCCGGCGCTGCAGGCGGCGGCCGCCGCGCTCGACAGCCGTGAACTGACGCCGCAGGCGGTCAGTGAACTGGTGTGTGGCATTCGCCGGGCCAAGCTGCCGGACCCGGCATTGGTACCCAACGTGGGCAGTTTTTTTAAAAACCCGGTGGTGGATGTCGCCCGTTTTGCTGAATTGCAACAGGCCTTCCCGGAGATGGTGGCCTACCCGCAACCCGAGGGCGTGAAGCTGGCCGCCGGTTGGCTGATCGAACGCGCCGGCTGGCGTGGTTTCGAGGAAGGCGGCGTGGCGGTACACAGTCAGCAGGCGCTGGTGCTGACCAATCCCGGCCGGTGCTCGGGCAGGGCGGTACTGGCCCTGGCGGAGCGTATTGTGCAGTCGGTGGTGGAGACCTTCGGGGTCACCCTGGAAATGGAGCCACGGGTTTATTGATTGAATGTCTCGGATGTCTGAGGTCTGATGTCGGACGCAAAGGAAAGAGTGATGTCTTTTCCGCAAATCCTGATTGAACACGATGGCTGCGCCCGTTTGTGGCGGCAGTGGTTGTCCGCGGCCGAGGCGCGTAGCTTGCAAGCGCGACTGACTGACAGTCTGCATTGGCAGCAGACGGTGATTCGCGTCTATGGCCGTACCCAGCCCATCCCGCGACTCAATGCCTGGTACGGCGAGCCAGGGGCCAGCTATACCTATTCCGGTGCCCGGTTTGTCCCCGAGCCCTTTACTCCGGAACTGACAGTTCTGCGCGAGCGTTTGCAGGCCTTTACTGGCGGTCACTTTAACAGCGTGCTGGCCAACCTCTACCGCGACGGTAACGACAGTGTGGGCTGGCACAGCGACAACGAACCGGAGTTGGGCCCCGAGCCCGTTATCGCCTCCATCAGCCTCGGTGCCACTCGGCGCTTTCGCCTGCGGCACGCCCAATACCCTCCGGTTTCCGTGGATTTACACGACGGAGACCTGCTGTTGATGACCGGCCCCCTGCAGCACCACTGGCAGCACACTCTGCCCAAAACCCGCCGCCCGGTGGGAGCGCGTATCAACCTGACCTTTCGGGAGATAGTGAATCTTGCTGGCTGATTTTCTGTTATGATTAGTTAAGGGCACTT
>CBFGUT010000405.1:0-1968 GCA_965652265.1 uncultured Cellvibrionaceae bacterium
TCAGACTATAGGTGCTGTCAAAGCGCGAGTCGCGGTAGTTAGGCCCTGTTTCGCCACTGCGCACCTGACGCCACTGATCGGCGCTAATACCTGGGGCCGCGGTCACCATCTCGCGGTCTGTGTCAGCCTGGGCAACCGCTAGCTGGGAAATGCCAAGGCTGGCAGCCAGCAGCAGTAATAGTATGCCGATACGCCAACAGCGCTGGAAAAACGCCCTTCCCCAGAGTGCTAGCGCAGGCGCCTCTGGTGTTATTGTGGTCGTGGTCATCGTTGTCATGACACGCCTCCTCACCCTTTACGGGCAGCATCGTAGGCAAGGTTGTCAGTGCTGGCCTGAGGATTATTCGACCAAGCACCATCTTTATGGCCACGATGAACGACACGCTGACGGAAAATGTCGGCAACATCTTGTGCATCACCAGCCAGCAGGGCTTTGGTAGAGCACATTTCCGCACATAGCGGTAGCTTGCCTTCCGCGATGCGATTGGAGCCGTACTTCTCGTACTCCTCCTCTTTGCTCTCGGCGGGGCCACCTGCACAGAATGTGCATTTGTCCATTTTTCCGCGCTCGCCAAATGCATTTTGTTGTGGGAACTGCGGTGCGCCAAAGGGGCACGCATACAGGCAGTAGCCACAACCAATGCACAGGTCTTTATCGTGCAGCACGATGCCATCGTCAGTTTTATAGAAGCAGTCAGTCGGACATACCGCCATGCATGGCGCGTCGTCACAGTGCATACACGCCACTGAAATCGACATCTCATCCGCTTCGCCGTCGTTAAGTGTGACCACTCGGCGACGCTGAATCCCCCACTCCACATCATTGGCATTTTTACAGGCGGTGACACAGCCGTTGCACTCGATGCAGCGCTCGGCGTCACACATAAACTTCATTTGAGCCATGGTGTTCTCCTCTCACCAGCGCGGGCATTTCCCCCGCTGGGTTCTGTCAGGTCGGTCGAGACGTTATTGGCTTAAGCCCGCTCAATTCGGCAGATGGTGCACTTGGTTTCCTGCATCAGTGTCACCGGATCATAGCCATAGGTGGTGGCGGTATTAGCCGCCTCACCAATGACGTACGGGTCAGACCCATCCGGATAACGATCCCGTAAGCTCTCGCCTTGGAACATGCCGCCAAAGTGGAACGGCATAAAGGCAACTTTGCGATCAACCCGGGGCGTGACCAAGGCTTTCACCTTCACTCGACCACCTTCTGCACCCTCAACCCATACGTCGTCGCCATCACGTACGCCAATATCATTAGCATCCGCGGGGTTCATCTCGACAAACATCTCTTGCTGTAGCTCGGCCAGCCACGACATAGAGCGTGTTTCTTCACCGCCTCCCTCGTATTCAACCAATCGACCCGATGTGAGAATAATCGGATAATCAGCGCTGTTATCACGATCCTGGATGGTTTTGTACATCGTGGGCAGACGCATAATTGAGTCAAAATCGTCCCAGGTGGGATAGCGTCCGACCAGGTCGCGGCGGGTGGTATATAGCGGCTCGCGGTGTTTCGGCACGGCATCTGGGAAGGTCCATACCACGGCACGTGCTTTTGCGTTGCCATAAGGCGCGCAACCACGTCCTATCGCCACCCGCTGGATACCGCCTGAGAGGTCGGTTTTCCAGTTTTTACCTTCAGCGGCCGTTTTCTCAATGTCAGTCAGGTCATCCCACCAACCGAGATCTTTAAGCAGTTGGTCGGTAAACTCGGGGTAGCCGTCATCAATCTCGCCATCTACTGGCGCAGAGCCCTCCGCCAGCAAATTAACGCCGTCGCGTTCAATACCAAAACGGGCCCGGAAACCCATACCGCCTTCCATTACCGGTACGCTGGTGTCATAGAGGTTGGGCGAGCCAGGGTGGTTAAACTCTGGTGTGCCCCAGCACGGCCACGGCAGGCCGTAGTGCTCGCCGTCGGCAGGGCCACCTTGGGCGCGTAAGTTCTGAAAGCTGAAAGTA
>CBFGUT010000406.1:0-1952 GCA_965652265.1 uncultured Cellvibrionaceae bacterium
ATTCGGCGCAACCTTCACTGTTACAGGCTTCGAGGATATAACCGGCGTTGATGCGCGCGGGTAGGAACACCCTGTGGTCATAGCTGGCAGTGTCACCGGCGATAGTGGCAATTTCGGTAAAGCCGGAATTGCCGTCGGTATTTTCCAGCAGGCGGTATTCGGTTTCAGCCCCGGCGCTCTCCCAACTAAAAGAGAAGGTTTTAATGTTCTGAGGGGTTAACGACAAGATTGGTCTTTGAGGTGCAATCAGGCTAAAACTGGCAACCACCGTGCAATCGGAGGTGAGGGCATTGGTGGTGTACATGTCGCCATTCAAGGTTCCGCCGCAGGTGCCGCCTACGTCGGCGATGCTATAGCCGAAATCGGGGGTAATGGTGAAGCTGGTGGTAGACCCGTGGTCAACGGCTGGTGTGCTCTCGGGCTGGATGCTGCCATTTGCTCCGGCAGTGGGAGTGACGGTGTAGCTGTTCAGGGCAAAGCTCGCAACCACGGTGCAATCGGCGGAAATGGGATTGGTGGTGTAGATATTGCCGCTCAAGGATCCACCGCAGGTTCCGTCCACACTGTCGATGTGATAGCCGGTATCCGGGGTGACGGTAAAACTGGCAGTAGACCCCTGGTTGATGGTCCACACTTCCCACAGAATTTGCTCGGTGGCTGGGCCAATGCTGCCATTGGGCCCGGCTGACGGGGTAATGGTATAGAGGGTAAGGCCGGCTGAGTCCGCTTTATCGTCACCGCTACACGCGGTTAACCCCACCAACAAACCGGTCATCAGCAAACCAATACTTATCCAGCGCTTACCGTTAAATGTCATAGTCGGGCCTTTTGTTTTGTCAATTCTGGGCGTCCATCAATGCAGCCAATCAAGACAGTGGCAACACTGGCAAGTATCGCGATTGTGTTGTCGTGCGGGATGCACACCTCCCTTGCGTTTAAAACTATCATAACCCGTAGTGATCTTCGAGCTATTTTGGCGCAAGGTTCATTCTGCGCAGGGTTCGTTCATAAGGGTGCGCTGGACTGTCATGCCGCCACGGCAAGCGCCTGCGTATCAGTGCAGCGAGGGCGTTGGGTGTGCAGGTTGCTTTCCTTCTGTCGGCTAGTTTTCCCCGTAAAAAAATGGCAATGCGTCAGTAAAGGAAGGTGCGACAATATCGTAGTGATTGACGTTGTAGGCGCGGTGAATCATGTTCAGCCCGGTATAGTCCCGGTCCAGCAGGTACTGGCGCCACTCCAACACTTCGTCATTAAAGGGGCCGATATCGGCAGCGGCCAGTGCGCCGGTGAGCATCAAATCCACATTAAGCTCGGCGCTGGCGTGATAGCGGCTTTGCTCCAGGGCCAGCAGGCGCTGGCGGGTATAGGAAATGGTGGGAGCATCCATGGACAGCAAGCGGGGGAAGTGCGGATCCACAATATCGTCCATCAACATGGCGGCATCCACAAACATGCCGCCGCCGGAGGTGCCCACCAGCGCGCGTCCCTCGGGGCTGGCGGGATACGTCTGCTCGATATAGGGAATCAGTTCCTGGGTGAGGAAGGTAAAGTAATTGAAGGCACCCGGCAGAATATAGTCCACATTGCGCCGGTTGGTGGGCCCCTGATGAATACTCACCAACAGCAGCGGCCTGCCCGACTGCTCGATAATGCTGGCGTAGCCCTCGAAGGACCACTGCCCGTCAAGGGCATACACCGTTTCATAAGTCCCGTCCTCGCGCTCGGCCGGCGTCACCGGGATATAGATATTCAAAGGGTAGCGAATACCGGTAATGGCAGAAGTAAATTCATCGCTAATCACCTCGCCCGCCAAGTCGATGGCCACCGAGGACGCGCTGGACGAACTGTTGGTGCCGCCGTCCTTACTGCTGCTACTGCCACAGGCTGCCAGCACCAGGCAGCACAGAAAGACCCAGGTTTTCACGGTTTTGCCTCCCGGTGGTTATAGTTAT
>CBFGUT010000407.1:0-1952 GCA_965652265.1 uncultured Cellvibrionaceae bacterium
CCAGGTCGGTGACAGCATGGTCGGTGGTGTAATAAGCGGCATGGTCGCGCCAGGTTTCGGCACACTGGCGAAGCCGCTCGAGGTTGCGTGCATTGGCGACCTCCGCATACTCCATCAGGGGCAGTCCTTCATCATCCTGTTCACAGTGCAGCGGGTGAGACTGGCCGGTGCCGCGTTGATCGACAAAAACAATATCGCGGTTCTTACGCAGATTGTAAAACACCGGTGCCAGAAAATCCGCCGTGGCAATCGCGGATTGCCCCGGCCCGCCGGCGATAATAAACACAGGGTCGGCTTCCGGTACGGCACTGATAGCGGGCCAGCGCATCAAATGAATATCGATACTCGAACCGTCGGGCGCTTCGGGATTTTCCGACACCGTCAGTACGCCGCATACGGCCCCACCCACCACCGGGGGCGTGCCCTCGCGCGCGCAGGGCGTCAGTGCCATGGTGGCCCGAGGGCGATCTTCCAGCGAAGGTTCACAGGCACACAGCAATGCCAACAGCAAGGGAAGGTACAAGCGAAAATTAATAGTCACCGGGTTGTCCGTTTTTCAAGTAATCCACCAATGCCTGTTGAATCTCGGTATCCGATAATTGCAGCTGCTTGCCCGCCGTCACCAGTTGATGGAGGGGCTCTCGCAGTGCCCGCTGTACATCCACGGCCTCTTGCAGGGCAGCGGCCGCCACCTGCATGGGTTTGCCGCGCACGCGCACCAGTATACCTTCGTTTTCCAGCAGACTATAGGCCTTGGAAATGGTCATGGGATTCACCGCATGAGTCTGCGCCAACTCCCGCACCGAGGGCAGACTGTCGCCCACCTGCAGTTGGCCTCCGGCAATCAGCCGTTTGACCTGATCCACCAGTTGCCGGTAAATGGGCACGCCCGAAGACGGATTCAGATTAAACACGCCACCTCCTCACCGGAAGTTCCAGGGGTTCATTTCCAACAGCCTCAGGCGCGACATATCCACTTGCTGCCAGTGACCAAAAGCGAGCGGTCGCAATAGCCAGCACAGCAAGCAGGTAATAGCCGCAGCGACCAGCGGCCACCAGAGATCCCGTGAAAACCAGCAGAAGACACCCACTCCGATCAGCATAAACCCAAAACACACCCGGGCCACCAACACCCAGAGACTGTCCATGACCACCGTAAAACAATACATATAAAACATGGCGGCCAACTGAGTGCCCACAAATAGCAGAAAAGCCATGGACCACAGAGGCGGTTCGCCAGCCACAATCAATAAAATGGCCGCCGGCAGCCACCCGGTCACGGCGACCAAGCACCACATTTTGAGTAACTGGCGCTCCAGAAACAGCATATGCTGCCGGCGTCCACCGGGCATTAACAGCCAGAGGCGGCGCAGATTGGCGGCCAAATTACCCACGCTACCCACCGTCAACACCGTGGGCACAAACAGTAAAATCAATGCCCAGGCCGTGAAAACAGAGACACCCGAAAATACTCCCAGCCACCATTGCAGCAGGTAGAAAATACCAGCCGGCACCAGCACACTCACCAGAAAAAGTGCCAGATAATCCCGCATAAAATAGCCCGACTCCAGTACCAGAACCGACCAGTTGCGGACCTTGTCGTTGCCAATGCGCAATCGTGGCAGGAAATTGAAAATACCGGATTTGGCGATCCACTCCTTGTCGCTGTGCACAGACTGCGCCTCCCACAGGTGAAAAGTTTTGCGCAAACGACCGTGACGCAAGCGAGTGTACATCAACCACCAGGCCAGCAGACCACACACGGCAAACCCATAGAGGCTGGGACTATTGCTGTGTATCCAGAATTCAAACGATGAGAAAACGGTTTCAAAACCCGATATGGCCAGCAGAAAAAAGGCCAAAAAAAACATGTTAAATCCTGCCAGCACACCCAAAGCCATCATCAGTGTCAGGCCGGAAAACCATAGGAGCGCGGCGCGACTGAACGCAGC
>CBFGUT010000408.1:0-1919 GCA_965652265.1 uncultured Cellvibrionaceae bacterium
CGCCGGGGTCGTCGGTGGGCACCCCGAGGGCGAAAAAGGACGCCGCCAGCACCACGTATCACAGCTACCAGCCCGAGGCCTCCGCCCTGGGACGGGAGCTTGAGGCTCTGATGCCTCAGTGGCGCCAGGAGCATATGGCGCCATCGATTTCACTGGCCATCGGCCACCGCGGGGAGTTGGTCTGGGCGGGCGCTGTAGGACACGCCGATATTGAGCAAAAACAACCCGCCACCCCAGAGACGGTCTATCGCATCGGCAGCGTGTCCAAAACCATACTCGCCACCGCTGCCGCCATTGCCGTGAACCGCAATATTATCGACCCCGACCGGCCCATCGAGCACTACCGCCCGGATTACCCCCACAGCGGAAAAGGCGCTACCCTGCGCAAATTGTTAAGCCACCAGGCGGGCATTCGCCACTACGGCATGATGTGGCATCCTCCGTTTTTTGAATACTATCTCAACCGGAACTTCGACACCGTTGACCAGGGACTGACACTGTTTGTGGAAGACCCACTGCAATACCCGCCCGGAGAGAGGTTTGCGTACAGCTCCTATGGCTTCAACCTCGCCAGTGGGGTACTGGAAAGCGCTACCGGCGAGAACTTTCTTACCTATATCAGCGAACAGGTATTCACACCCCTGGGTATGTCCCATACGGCGGCGGAAGGTGTCGAGCCTTCACCACCAACAGCCCAGTGGTACGAGGTGCTCAAGGACTATGAAGGTGTCCGGCGGGCGCCAGCCACCAATGCCAGCTATAAGTGGGCCGGCGGCGGGTTTCTCTCCACCCCCAGTGATCTGGTGAAACTGGGCAACGCCTGGCTCGGCAACACACTGTTTACAGAGTACACCCGCCGCTCTTTCTGGACACCGCAAACTCTGAACAACGGCCAGGTCAACCCTCAGTCCTATGCGCTGGGCTGGCGGGTGGAGCACAAAGTGCTGGAAAATTTTGGCGACGAGCGACCCGATTTTTTTGTTCACCACGGCGGCACAGCCAGCGGCAGTTCGGCTTTTTTGCTGATTTTTCCCGAGCATGAACTGGTTGTTGCCACCGCCATCAATGGCCTGGAAAGCAATATCGCCGCGGCCCCCGATATCAGCTTTACCGCAGCCTATCGTTTTGTGGAATGGCAGGCACAGAAGACACTGACAAACCCCTGAAAGGCAGCGCCTGGTTAAAGGCCATGCAGGTTGCCCCTGGCCCCTTCACCGCTTTTGTAAATACTGAAGGCAATTTTGCAATCTCTGCACACCCCTCACCGATTAATGCGCCAAACTCTGGCGTACTGGGCTGTGTAGATCGGCAAGCTCTTTGCTTTATTCTGATTGAACTTCACTGACAGCATTTGGAGGTATTTATGGCTAAGTCAGTAAAAGGTAAACGCGTTGCGATTCTTGCCACCCACGGGTTTGAAGAATCGGAGCTTTCGTCACCACGAGAGGCGTTAACCTCCGCCGGTGTCGACACTCACATTGTTTCCCTCAAAGGGGGCCAGATTACTTCATGGGCCAAGACCAACTGGGGCCAGGAATATCCCGTGGATAAGACACTCGATGAAGTCTCCAGCGATGACTACGACATGCTGGTGATTCCCGGCGGGTTATTCAACCCGGACACGCTGCGGGCCGACCAGGATGCTCTGGACTTTACCCGCCACTTTTTTCAGCAGCATAAGCCAGTGGCCGCTATTTGCCACGGCCCCTGGGTGCTGATCAGCGCTGGAGTCGTCAGTGGGCGCGACCTCACGTCCTACCACACCGTCAAGGACGATTTGGTGAATGCCGGCGCCAACTGGCACGACCAACCTGTCGTCTGCGACAGCGGCCTGATCACCAGCCGCAGCCCCGACGATCTGGAAGACTTTAACCGCAAAGTGTTGGAAGAACTGGCCGAAGGCAAGCACCAACGTCAGG
>CBFGUT010000409.1:0-1881 GCA_965652265.1 uncultured Cellvibrionaceae bacterium
AGTGGCCAGAGGTTATCGAGCAATGTGCCCTGCAGCTGAGCCAGCTTGGCAATGTCGGCGGCGCTGCGCAGGACTTTGATATCCGGGTGTCGGCGGATAATGCCGGTGGCGGAGCAGGGGGCGTCGAGCAGGATTCGGTCAAATAACTGACCATCCCACCAGTCACCTGGCCGGCTGGCGTCACCGCACAGGATCTGCGCGCTCACCTTCAGGCGTGCGAGGTTTTCCCGCACCCGCCCCAGGCGACGCTCGTCGCTGTCCAGCGCCACGACCTGTAGATTATCCGCGCTTTCTAATATATGCCCGGTTTTGCCGCCGGGCGCGCAGCAGGCATCCAGCACCCGCTGACCGGGTTCAAGTTGCAGCAGGCCGGCACTTAATTGCGCGGCTTCGTCCTGCACGCTGATCATGCCCGCATCAAACAGCGGTAATTGCCGGGGATCGCAGGCGGTCTCCAGAGTAAACCCCACCGGACTAAACGGAGTGGGTTGCGCAGCGATAGCGGTGTCAGCCAGTCGGGCGAGATAGCTGCCCCGAGTTTCCTGCCGGGTATTCAGACGCAGGGTAAACGGCGGATGGGCGTTATTCGCCGCGATGATGTGATCAATCTGATCCGGCCAGGCGCGCTGGAGCGTGTTGAGCAGCCAGGCAGGATGGCTGCTGGTGAATACCGGGTCATCCTGCAACTGACGGTCCAGTTCCTCCCTCTCACGCTGGAAGCGGCGCAACACGCCGTTGATCAGTTTGGTAGCCCAGGGCTTTTTCAGCGGGCGTGCCGCTTCCACTGTCTCGCTGATGGCGGCGTGATCGGGCACGCGCAGGTGATTGAGCTGGTAAAGGCCCAACAGCAGCAGCGCCTGGATATCGCTGTCCTTGGCGCGCAGGGGCTTGTCGAGCAGACGTTGCAAGTAGGCATCTAACTGCGGTTGCCAGCGTAGCGTACCGAAGCACAGCTCTTGCAGAAATGCTCGCTCTGTTTCCGGGACTTTGGTCTGGATCGCCGGTAACAGGCTCGACAGCGAGCCCTGTTGGCGCAGGATCTGGCCGATGACCTGGGCGGCGGCGGTGCGAGCGGTCAGTGCCATCAGGCGGGTAACTCCAGTGGATCGCCCAGGCTGAATAAATGTGGGTGTCCGCGTAGCAGTTCATCAACACCCATAGGCTTTTTGCCCGGCAACTGGACTTGCTCAAGCAGCAAACTGTCCTGGCCACAACTCACACGAATGCCAGTGCTGCTCACTTCGATTACGGTACCGGGTGCCTTATCCGTATTGCTCGGTACGACACGGCTTGACCAAATACGAATGCGGTCTTCGCTGCCGGCTTTTTGGGTAAAGGCCACGGGAAAGGGATTAAAGGCGCGTATCTTGCGCTCCAGTACGGCCGCCGGTTGCCGCCAATCGAGCAGGGCTTCGTCTTTGTGCAATTTGGGTGCGTAGCAGCTTTGGCGGTCGTCCTGTGATTCAGGCTTGGCGAGGCCATGTTGCAATTGGTCGAGCGCTTCCAGGAGTGCCGGCGCACCGATGGTCAGCAATTTATCGTGCAGGCTGCCGCCGGTATCGTCCGGCAGGATGGCGCATTCGGCCTTCACCAGCATGTCACCTGTGTCCAGCCCGACATCCATCTGCATGATGGTGACCCCGGTGATGGTGTCCCCGGCCTCCAGTGCGCGTTGAATCGGGGCCGCGCCGCGCCAGCGTGGCAGAATCGAGGCGTGTACATTGATGCAGCCCAGGCGCGGCGTATCCAGCACCGCCTTGGGCAACAGCAGTCCGTAAGCGACGACGACCATGATATCGGCTTCGAGCGCGGCCAGCTCCTGCTGGGCGGCAACCTCTTTAAGAGACAGCGGTTGATAAACCGGAATCTTGTGCGTGAGTG
>CBFGUT010000410.1:0-1876 GCA_965652265.1 uncultured Cellvibrionaceae bacterium
TTCAAACGCCTGAGCTTGTCCGCCGACTGGCTGACCCGCGCCAGCCAATGCTTTCGCACCTTGCAGGGCCGCGCCATCTGGCAGACCCACGGCCAATGGATCAACGAACGCCAGCCGCATTTTGCACCGGACATCCGTGCGCGCTTTGACTGGTGCAGCCAATTAACCCCGGCCCAGGAACGCGAAGCGCAGATCGAACGCCTCGCGCTGCAGGTTGAGATCCAAGATTGGTTTGAAGGGGTCGATTTATTGTTGTTGCCGACCACGCCGGGCCCCGCGCCGCTCCTGGGCGCCGATGCCACCTGGATGGATAACTACCGCAGCCAGTTGATGGGCCTGACTGCGCCGGCTGGCCTGGCCGGTTTGCCGCAGGTCCACCTACCGGTACTCAGTGTGGCGGGGGCGCCAGCGGGTGTTTCTCTATTGGGGCAGGCCGGCTTTGACCGAGCCTTGCTGGAGCTGGCCACCCATCTGGATCGGGCGGCCTCGTTGCGCATTGCACAGGTGATGCTATGACAGCTATCGGATTTTCCGCACCGCATTATCAAGCGTCTGAAATAGGGCTGGCAGTGCTGCGCGACGGCGGCAGTGCGATTGATGCCATGGTTGCCGCTGCGGCGGCAATCAGTGTCCTTTATCCCCACATGAACAGCCTGGCCGGTGATGGTTTCTGGCTGATCCATAAACCCGGCGAAGCACCGCGCGCGATTGATGCGTGCGGTCCGGCGGCGGGTTTAGCGAGTATCGAGTGGTACCAGTATCAGCAGCAATCGACGATTCCAGGGCGCGGCCCGCTGGCCGCGCTGACCGTCGGCGGCACCTTGGGCGGATGGCAGCGAGCGCGGGATATTGCCGCAGAAACCCAGGCGAATATCCCTTTGCCTGAACTGCTGGCGCCAGCCATCAGCCTGGCGAAGCAGGGCATCCGCGTGACGGACAGCCTGGCCGCTGCGAGTCACAAGGTGATGATGGAGATGGCCCGTTTGGACGAGTTTCAGCGGGTATTCGCTCCAGGGAACCAATTGTTGGAAGCCGGCCAGACCTTTACCAACCCGGACCTGGGCGACTTTATTGCGCAATTGGCCCATGCCGGTCTGGACGATTTTTATCGTGGGGCACTGGCTAATGACATCGCCCATGCCCTGACAGCCGCCGGTAGCCCCTTGCGGCTGGACGATTTGCAAGCCTACCGCGCCCGGGAAGTTGCGCCACTGTCAGTAGCCACCCGCCTCGGTCAGTGCTTTAACTTGCCTGCGCCTACACAAGGGCTGGCGTCATTGCTGATCCTGGCGATCTACGACCGGTTGTTTCAACCGGGCTGGGATGAATCGGTGCGCATCCACGCACTTATCGAAGCCACCAAGCAGGCATTTCTGGTACGGGATCGTGAAGTATTTGATCCGCGCCGCCTGAGCGAGCGCTGGCCTGAGCTGCTGTCCGACAGCCACGTTGAGCAACTGGCGGGGCAGGTGGGTTTGCAAGCCTTACCCTGGCCACAACCCGCTGCGCCGGGGGATACCGTGTGGATGGGCTGCGTGGATAAAAATGGGGTTATGGTGAGCTTTATCCAGAGTATTTACTGGGAATTCGGCTCCGGCGTGGTTATTCCGGCGATGGGCTTGATCTGGAACAACCGCGGTGTGAGCTTCAGCCTGGACCCGCAGCACCCCAACGCCCTGGCGCCGGGTTATAAACCTTTCCACACCCTCAACCCGGCCATGATGTTACTAAACGATGGCCGCCGTATCAGCTATGGCACCATGGGCGGCGAAGGTCAGCCACAAACCCAGGCGGCACTGCTGACTCGCTACCTGTATGACGGCTTATCCCTGGAGCAGGCCATCAGTCGCGGTCGCTGGTTACTGGGCCGCACCTG
>CBFGUT010000411.1:0-1873 GCA_965652265.1 uncultured Cellvibrionaceae bacterium
CAAGAATGCCCCGCGTATTGCCCGTCTCGCCGAGGATGCCGGCATTCAGGCACTGGCCATTCATGGCCGCACGCGTGCCTGCCGCTTTGCCGGTAAAGTGGAGTACGACACCATCGCCCAGGTGGTCTCGCAAAGCCGCATACCGGTGTTTTGCAATGGCGATATCGACTCGCCACAAAAAGCCCGGGACGTGCTGCAACGCACCGGTGCCCAGGCCGTTATGATCGGGCGCGCCGCCCAGGGGCGCCCGTGGATTTTCCGGGAGATTGACTACTTCCTGCGCACAGGTCGGCAACTCCCACCCCCGCCCCTGAGTGAAATCAGGGACATTCTATGCACCCATTTGCGTGAACTCGCCGCGCTCTATGGTCCGGTTATGGGACCGCGCATTGCCCGCAAACACCTCGGCTGGTACCTGCAAACGCTGCCCGGTAGCGAGGTGTTCCGCAGTCAATTCAACCGGCTGGAACACGCAGACGATCAATACAACAGTGTGCTCGATTACTTTGAGACACTGATACAGAAAGAGGAAATAGCCGCATGAACACAGCAGAGACCTTTATGACCGATACCCCCATTCACAGACAAGACAGCGGGTTCAATACCCAGCCGGCCGAAACCCAGTCCCTGCGTGGCGCGGTGGAACAGGCCATGGAAAATTACTTCAAACACCTGGACGGCCAGCCGGTGAGCAATGTCTACGACATGGTCATGGCCGAAGTGGAAGCGCCACTGATGGAAGTGGTACTCAAGTACACTCGTCACAACCAGACCCGCGCCGCCCAGGTTCTCGGTCTCAACCGCGGTACACTGCGCAAGAAACTCAAGCAATACGGCCTGCTGTAAACGGTATCCCTCTTTCGCTGGCGGGGTGGTCATTGGCCACCCTGTTTTTATTTGACTGCCAATGGAATCCCGAGCCCAATGACTAGCGCCCTTGCTCCTGTTAAACGCGCCCTCATCAGCGTCTCCGACAAAACCGGTATTGTGGAATTCGCCACACAACTGCACCAGGCCGGCGTAGAGATCCTCTCCACCGGCGGCACCTTCCGCCTGCTACGCGAAGCGAAAATCCCCGCCGTGGAAGTCTCCGACCACACTGGCTTCCCCGAGATGATGGACGGTCGCGTCAAAACCCTGCATCCCAAAATTCACGGCGGCATTCTTGCCCGGCGCGGACAGGACGATGCGGTCATGCAGGAGCACGACATTAAAGCGATTGACATGGTGGTGGTTAACCTCTACCCCTTTGAGCAAACCGTGGCCAAACCTGGCTGTTCGCTGGAAGATGCCATCGAGAATATCGATATCGGCGGCCCCACCATGGTCCGCGCCGCCGCCAAAAATCACGCTTGGGTGAACATTGTCGTCAATGCCGCCGATTACCCGCGCATTCTGGCCGAGATGGCCGAGCACGACGGCTGCACCACCTATCAAACCCGTTTCGATCTGGCCATCAAGGCCTACGAGCACACCGCCGCCTACGACGGTGCCATTGCCAACTATTTTGGCCGCAAGGTGGACGGTGGCAGCGAACATTTTCCGCGCACCTTTAACAGCCAGTTTCACCAGGTTCAAACTCTGCGCTACGGTGAGAACTCTCACCAGAAAAGTGCCTTTTACACGGAAAAAAATCCCGCGCCCGGCACCATCGCCACCGCGCGTCAGTTGCAGGGCAAGGCATTATCCTATAACAATATTGCCGATACCGACGCCGCGCTGGAAACTGTTAAATTATTTGACGCACCTACCTGCGTGATTGTCAAACACGCCAACCCCTGTGGTGTTGCCAGCGCCAGCAATTTGCAAGAGGCCTATGAGCGCGCCTTTGCCACCGACCCGGAATCCGCTTTCGGCGGCATTATTGCTTTCA
>CBFGUT010000412.1:0-1858 GCA_965652265.1 uncultured Cellvibrionaceae bacterium
CAGCCGCGGCCATTTCAATATACCGATCAACATCGTAGGCGATGGCGAGATGGCGGCCCTCGCCGCTGCGGTGAGCAAGATGCAGGCGGACCTGGCCCAATCCAACGAGGTTCAGACCCAAACGCAAAAAGAACTGGAGCAGTTCAAGAACACCCTCGACCAGATCCTTGATGGGGTGTTCATCGCCAGCACCGATAACTTCCGCTTTCTCTACGCCAACCAGGGCGCCCAGCGCCAGTTGGGCTACACCCAGGCGGAGCTGCTGGGCATGAGCCCGCTGGACATCAAACCTGACGGTGATTCGGAATCCTTGCGCGACCGCATGCAGCCGTTACTGGACGGGCGCGTCCCCGCCATCAGTTTTGAGAGTCAGCACCGCCACAAGAACGGCCATGTGTTCCCGGTGGAAATCTTTTTGCAGGTGATTCATCACCAAGGCGAGGCATCGCGTTTTGTCGCCATCGTGCGTGACATTACCGCGCGCAAATACGCGGAAGCCGAACTGCGCGCGAGTGAGGCGCGCTTCCGGGTGTTGTTCGAGCAGGCCGGTGTTGGCGTAGCGGTGATCGAGACGGCCAGCAGCCGTTTTATCCGTATCAACAAGAAATACGCCGATATCGTGGGCTATTCGGTGGTGGAGATGTTGCAGATGGACTGCACCATGATCACCTATCCGGACGACCTGGCGCCGGATCTGGCCAATATTGAGCGGCTCAAGGCCGGTGAGATTGACGAATTCACCATGGAAAAGCGCTATGTGCGCAAAGACGGCAGTATCTGCTGGGTCAATCTGACGGTCTCACCCATGTGGGAGGCCGGGGCTCCCTTTGACTATCACGTGGCGGTAGTGGAAGACATCACCGCGCGCAAGCACAGTGAAACCTTGCTCGGCAGCCAGATGAGGGTATTGGAGATGATTGCAAGCCGCGCGCCGCTGGCCGACATCCTCACCACCCTGATCCATGCCGTGGAGACCCAGGCGCCGGAGATGCTGTGTTCGGTGCTGTTGCTTGATGCCGAGGGGCAACATCTGCACCACGGCGCCGCGCCCAGTTTGCCCCTGGCCTACAACAACGCTATTGATGGGGCCGCTATTGGTGAAGCCGCCGGCTCCTGCGGGACGGCGGCTTTCCGGGGCGAACCCGTCATTGTGACGGATATCGCCACCGACCCCTTGTGGAAAGACTACGCCCAACTGGCCTTGCCCCACGGTTTACAGGCCTGCTGGTCCACCCCTATCTTCAGTGCGCGCCACCGGGTATTGGGAACCTTTGCGGTTTACTACCGCCAGCCCGGTTCTCCGACACCACGCCATCAACAGATCATTGCCATGGCGACCCACACGGCGGCCGTGGCTATCGAGCGGGAACAGTCCGAAGCCGCCCTGCGAGACGGTGCGGAGTACACCCAGACCATCCTCGACAATGTGGCTGACGGCATCATCACCACCAACATCCAGGGCACCATCGAATCGTTTAACAATGCGGCTGCGCGTATCTTCGGCTATAGCGCTGAGGAGATGCTGGGCCAATCCGTGAATCTCCTGATGCCTGGCTTGTACGAAGAGGCCGATACCGGCCAGCAGGAGGGGCTCAAGGATGTGCTCTCCCGCGTGCTCGGCAAGCGGCGCGAAATGGAGGGGCAACATAGGGATGGCTCCACGTTTCCTATGGAGCTATCGGTATCGCGGGTATTGCACAATGGCCAGGTCAAGCTGATCGGCCTGGTGAGTGATATTTCCGAGCGGCGCCGCCACGAAGAGCGTATCCAGCGGCTGGCGTTTTACGATTCGCTGACGGAACTGCCCAACCGCCGCCTGTTGATGGACCGGCTACAGCACGCCCTGGCCAGCAGCGCG
>CBFGUT010000413.1:0-1852 GCA_965652265.1 uncultured Cellvibrionaceae bacterium
TACCCGGCAGGTCGCCGGCACCGGTATTGGCGGTACACACCAGCAGAATATCCTCGGGGTTGTCGGTGATGTCGTCAATTTCCGGCAGCGGATTGACCACCGCCGCTTGCTGACGAGCCTCCAGCCAGTCGCGCAGGGACTCGGCCACACTCTCGGCTGTGCCCATTTCACTGCCCACCAGAATCTGTACTCGCGCCATGGGCTCCTCCCGTTAAAAGGCGCCTATGATAAAACCTCGGTCTGGTGCTGGCCAGTGGGGGGAAGAAAGTCGGATGTGGACGTCGGAGGTCTGACGCGTCGTAGGTTGCGCAAGCTCCGCGCCGCCCAACAACTTGCGTGGACGCCATGTAGTGCTGGCAAGTTGGCTATGCGGCAGACATCAGACCTCAGTCGTCAGACCTTTTATCACCTGTTACTCTATGTGAATAACAACCGAAAGTGAGGAGATCATAATGAGCGATCATCGTCGTCGTCATTCGGCCCCGGTGGTGGATGGGGTGGGCAAGGCGGCCAGCCGTGCAATGCTGCGGGCCACGGGTTTTACCGATGCGGATTTCAGTAAGCCGCAGGTGGGTATCGCGTCCACTTGGAGCAATCTCACGCCCTGCAATATGCATATCGACGGCCTGGCGCGCGAAGCGGCGACGGGGGCCGACCTGGCCGGTGGTAAAAGCTTGATTTTCAATACCATCACTGTCTCCGACGGTATTGCCAACGGCACCGAGGGTATGAAGTACTCGCTGGTCTCGCGCGAGGTGATCGCCGACTCCATCGAGACGGTGGCCGGGTGTGAGGGCTTTGACGGTTTGGTGGCCATTGGCGGCTGTGACAAGAATATGCCCGGCTGCGTGATGGGTCTGGCGCGGCTCAACCGACCCTCGGTTTTCGTTTATGGTGGGACCATCAAGCCCGGTGCCAATCACACAGATATTATTTCCGTATTCGAGGCGGTGGGCGCCTATGCCAAGGGCGATAAATCCTTGATCGATGTCAAGCAGATTGAGGAGACGGCGATTCCCGGTCCGGGTTCCTGCGGCGGCATGTACACCGCCAACACCATGGCCTCGGCCATCGAGGCCATGGGTATGAGTCTGCCGGGCAGTTCGGCGCAAAACGCCGAGGGCAACGACAAGCTGGACGATTGCCGCGCTGCCGGCGCGGCAGTGCTGCAGTTACTGGAAAAAGATATCAAACCCCGTGACATTATGACTCGCGAGGCTTTCGAGAATGCCATTACCGTGGTGATTGCCCTCGGTGGATCCACCAATGCAGTGCTGCATTTGTTGGCCATGGCGCATACGGTGGATGTGGATTTATCTCTGGAGGATTTCACCCGCATCGGCCAGCGTGTGCCGGTGCTGGCCGACTTGCGCCCCAGTGGCCACTACATGATGAGCGAACTGGTGGCCATCGGCGGTATTCAGCCGCTGATGAAAATCCTGCTGGATGCGGGTTTGTTGCACGGCGAGTGTCTGACCGTGACTGGTAAAACCCTGGCCGAAAATCTCGCCGGTGTCGCCCCCTATCCTCAGGACCAGGATATTATCCACGCCCTGGACCAGCCGATTAAAAAAGACAGCCATCTGCGCATTTTGTATGGCAACCTCGCCCCCACTGGTGCGGTGGCCAAGATCACCGGCAAGGAGGGCACCCGTTTTACCGGCCGGGCGCGGGTGTTCGCCTCGGAGGAGGCCGCCACCGAAGGCATTATGGATGGCACGGTGGTGGCCGGCGATGTACTGGTGATTCGCTACGAGGGGCCGAAAGGTGGCCCAGGCATGCGCGAGATGCTCACGCCCACCTCGGCCATTATGGGCAAGGGCCTGGGCAGTGAAGTGGCGCTGATTACCGA
>CBFGUT010000414.1:0-1844 GCA_965652265.1 uncultured Cellvibrionaceae bacterium
AGACTTGCAACAGAGCATCGCCCAGTTACCCAATAGCCGCCATACCGCCTATCAATTGACCAGCTTGCCGATTACCGTATTTTTCCGCGATGATGGTCTGTCGGATAAGATCGGCTTTGAATATGCCGACTGGCATGCCGACGACGCCGCGGGGGATTTTATTCACCACCTGGACACCATTGCCAAACAGCATCCTCAAGGCATTATTTCCATCATTATGGATGGTGAGAATGCCTGGGAATACTATCCGGAAAACGCCTGGTATTTTCTCGATGCGCTCTATACCCGGTTGGAGAAGCATCCGCGACTGGCAACTGCCACCTATAGTGATATCCTCGATCAATCGGCGCCTCAACACCTGCATAGCCTCACCGCGGGAAGCTGGGTTTATGGCACCTTTTCCACCTGGATAGGCGACACTGATAAAAACCGCGCCTGGGATATTCTCTGTCAGGCCAAGCATGATTACGATCAGGCCATAGCCAACGGGCAACTGTCTGCGGCGGATCGAGCCATAGCCGAACAGCAGTTGGCTCTCTGCGAAGGATCGGACTGGTTTTGGTGGTTCGGCGACTACAACCCCGCCGACAGTGTGCACGACTTTGATTATCTTTTCAGACGCCATGTGGATAATCTGTACCGGATTTTACAGGTGCCCGCGCCGGCCACACTCCAACAACCTATCAGTGAAGGCCGGGGTCATCCGGCTATGGGAGGGGTGATGCGTCACGGCCACCAGGGCAGTTGATATGAAGGCTACGGCTGCGCAAAATCCGCATTTGCAAACCCGTACTGCCGGTACGCTCCTGCACCCCAGCTCCTTACCCGGTAAATTACATGACCTGCCATTACCTTGTGGGACCCTGGGTCAGGAGGCACACAATTTTATTGATTTTCTTCACAGCAGTGGCTTACGCGTGTGGCAAATGCTGCCCCTCGCACCCACACACAGTGACCGTTCGCCCTATAACGCGCTTTCCTCTCATGCAGGCAATCCGGATCTGATTTGCCTGCAATCCCTGGCGGAAGAGGGCTGGTGGACGATCGAGGACTTGCTCGGTGAGGAGGCCGACTCCGCACTGGACTTCAAAACCTTATCTCATTTGCGCGAGCGAGCGGGGCAGTGTTTTTACCAACGTTTACAGGATGGCCACAATTCCGAGCTGCGGGAGGATTTTACTCTCTTCTGCGAGCAGCAGTCCCACTGGCTGGATGACTACTGCCTGTTTTTCGCATTGCGCAAGCAGTTCCATTACGCCGCCTGGCAGACCTGGCCCAGTGATTACCGCCTGCGCAATCCTCATACCCTGGCCGCTGCCCGCACACAATGCCAGGTGGACATTGATCAGTCCCGCTTTGAACAGTTTGCCTGGTTTTACCAGTGGCGCAAACTGCGCCAGTACGCCAGGGCCAAGGATATTCTCCTGTTTGGTGATCTGCCTATTTTCGTGGCGCCCGACAGCCACGATGTCTGGGCGGCACAGACACAGTTTCAATTGGATAGCGAAGGCATGGCTGTCAGTGTGGCCGGGGTACCACCCGACTATTTCTCCGCCACGGGTCAGCACTGGGGCAACCCGCATTACCAGTGGAATGTCATGCAAGCCGATAATTTCAACTGGTGGCAAAAACGTCTGCATACTCAGCTTGAGCGCTTTGATCTGGTACGAATCGATCACTTCCGCGGGCTGGAAGCCTACTGGTCAATACCGGCCAAGGCACCCGACGCCACCGCCGGTCATTGGGTACAGGCACCGGGACATGAACTCTTGGCCGCGCTCTTTGATAACTGTCCCCAACTGCCGTTAGTGGCGGAAAACCTGGGATTGATAACCGCCGAAGTG
>CBFGUT010000415.1:0-1839 GCA_965652265.1 uncultured Cellvibrionaceae bacterium
GGTGTCTGGCTGTCCGATCAGTGGCAGGATATGCTGCCGGTCATAGGTTCCTGTATCGGCACCTACGCCCTGTTCTGTCTGCAGGGCATACGCATGCGCCTGGCTTTTCTGGTGGGTGCCGGCTTTTGGCTCAGCAACAATCTCTGGGTGGGTTCGATAGGCGGCAGCTTACTGGAGATGACCCTGATTACGGTTAACCTGCGCACGATTTATAAGCTGCGGCAAAAGGGTGCTCTATAGGCGGAGTAAATGGTGGGCGGAATAAAAAAAGGGCCACGAGGGCCCAATGGGGGTGGTGTGATGTCAGCCGCGGACGCGGCCATCATCGGAGGGAAGAAAAAGGGGCCGTCGGGCGGCCCAACGAGGGTGATTGCAATGAAGAATTCAGTTTGAGCTTCATGTTTCCGAGGCACCTTCGATTGCCATTCACTTACACATGAATTGTTTTTAGCTCAAAGCGTGCCAGGTTTGAAAAAATAATTGATAAGTAATTAAAAACAGTGAGTTACTGCATTTTCTTCAGGTGGTTTGTCGCTAATGGCAGGCCCTACCCGGGTAGGGACGAAGCAGTATTTACAGGCTTTGTAGAATTTGCAGAGGTTGCAATAAAATAAAAAAGGCGGGCAAGGGGCCCGCCAGGAAAATCACCGTGATAAAGGAGAGAGCTTTAATCAGGTGATGGAAGACAGTCGCCAATCTTGTTCACACCCGCGAAAGCGGTGACATGCGCCTTGACCTCGGCCACGGGCATGGCGGAATAGCTATAGGGCGGTGTATAGCTGACAGTGGACGCCACATCGGGGCCGGCGATAATGCCGTCGCTGGGGCTGGGATTCCAGTTAATATCGGTAAAGATATTGTCGGC
Source organism: uncultured Cellvibrionaceae bacterium (assembly GCA_965652265.1). GTDB lineage: Bacteria > Pseudomonadota > Gammaproteobacteria > Pseudomonadales > Cellvibrionaceae > Gilvimarinus. The sequence continues at coordinate 866 of CBFGUT010000415.1, forward strand.
CACATCCCAGAAGCCGATTTCTTCACTGTAAAAACTGACTATCGGATTTTTGGCATTTTCGAATACTGTGCCTTCCACCCGAATAGTGGCACCCATGCGCGAGTTGACGGCGGTGGAGGTGATATTTTCGTAGAAGTTGTTGAGCACATGCGCCTCGCCAAAGCGGTAGAGCGGCATACGCGACTCGGCATTCTGCCAGTGGTTGGCGTAGAAGGTGACCCGGCGGTGGCTGGTGTCGGTATCACTGCTGCCCCACAGTGAGGTTTTCCAGCTGTCGTGCAAGTAGTTATAGGAGATGGTGACATTGTCCACATCCCGCTTGCCACTGACCAGCTCGTCGTAATAATCCTTGTCCGACTCCAGGCTATTGTAGATCTCATTGTGGTCAATCCAGATATGACTGGCCGGCCCCTCGATACTGATGCCGTCTTTCTCACCGATATCCACATAGCGAATGGTGAGGTTGCGAATGACAATATTGTTGGCGCGGTTGATCTTGATACCAATACCGTCCAGCAGGGCACTGTCGCCCACGCCGATCAGCGAGACATCGTTCATATCCTTGATATCAAATTTGGTGCCCGGGCTGTTCTCGGGGGTTATGGTGCCGTCGATAAAAATCGTCAGCGGCAGGGCACCCTTATTGGTGAGTGCCTGAGCCAGTTCGTGCCCACTGGTGACAACCACTTGTTCGCCATCAGCGCCACCCGTGGTGCCATCGCCCAAGGCGGCAAAGCCCACCACCTGGTTCATGCGTTCGCAAAAGGTCAGCTCGCCGGTCACCGACGAACTGGATGAAGAGCTGCTGGAGACCACACTGCTATTGCTGCTGGAGACGCTGCTGCTACTGGGACTACTGCTGGTGGGGCTGCTCCCCGTGGGGCCGCCCGAGCCGCCGCAGGCGCCTAGCAGAGCCACCAGGCTTATGCATCCTCCCAAAGTCACTGTTTTCATAAACTTTATCTCAAGTAAAA
>CBFGUT010000416.1:0-1838 GCA_965652265.1 uncultured Cellvibrionaceae bacterium
AACCCATCCAGAACCCACTCGCGTGCAGATGAAAGGCTTACCCTTGCGTCTGGTGCTGGGTGGTCTGGCGCTGTTTGTGGCACTGGTGATTGTACCCATCAAGGCGGTGGGCGCCGAGGGTGCTTTCGATTGTGGCAGCATTCCCTGCGACCAGATGGAAGTGAACCTTGAGAATAAGGCTTCCTTGCAACGCGGCGCCAAGTACTTTGCCAACTACTGTATGGGCTGTCACTCGGCCAAATTTTCGCGCTACGAGCGAGTGGCGGACGATCTCGGCATTCCCCACCAGTTGATGATGGATAACCTGGTGTTTTCCGACCAGTCCATCGGCGATCTGATGGATATCAGCATGACCAAGGACGATGCCAAGAAGTTCTTTGGTGTGGTGCCGCCGGATCTGACCCTGGTGGCCCGAGCCCGTCAACCCGAGTGGCTCTACACCTACCTGCGCAACTTCTACAAGGATGAATCGCGTCCGCTGGGTGTGAATAACCGCGTGTTTGCCAATGTGGGTATGCCCCATGCCATGTTGGAACTGCAGGGCCTGCCCGAGTGTGGACCGGGCCCCAAGCTGGACAGCCACGGGCATCCCCTGCGCGACAAGCTGGGCAACGAAGTCATCGACGAGCACTGTGGTTCGCTGGTGGAGGGTGAGCTCGAGGGCAGTATGACGCCCGAGGAGTTTGACCGGGCCACCTACGATCTGGTGAACTTCCTCGCCTATGTGGCCGAGCCGGCGCGGCTTGAGCGTGAGCGCATCGGTATTTTCGTGCTATTGTTTATCGCCTTCTTCTTTGTGCTGGCATACCTGCTGAATCGCGAATACTGGAAAGGTATTCACTGACAGCGACATTTGGGCGGCCGCGGCCGCCCAATCCGATGATACTGTAATTTGAGGTGACACAATGGGTGTTGTGACCAAGCGCTCATCCATGATTTTTTTCTCCGACGCCCAGGATCACTACAGCCACCGAGTGCGCATAGTGCTGGCGGAGAAGGGTGTGTCGGTCGATCTGGTGGATGTTGATGTCGAAAACAAGCCGCAGGAGCTGGCGGACCTCAATCCCTATAATTCCCTGCCCACCCTGGTGGACCGCGATTTGTCTCTGTACGAATCCAAGGTGATTATGGAGTATCTGGACGAGCGCTTTCCCCATCCGCCGTTGCTGCCCGTTTACCCGGTGGCCCGAGCCCAGAGCCGCCTGTGGATGTACCGGCTGGAGCGCGACTGGGCGCCGCTGGTGGACAAGATATTTACCTCGAGCGATGCTAAAGAGATTGCCCAGGCGCGCAAGGATCTCAAGGACAGCCTGCTGGGTATAGCACCTATTTTCGCCGAGATGCCGTTTTTTATGAGCGATGAGTTCACCATTGTGGACTGCTGTCTGGGGCCGATACTCTGGCGCCTGGAGCTGATGCAGATTGCCCTGCCCAACAGCCGTCAGGTGCAACCACTGAAGCAGTACATGGAGCGCCTGTTTAACCGCGAGTCTTTCCAGCAAAGCCTCACGGAATTTGAAAAGGAAATGCGCTCATCGTAAAGTCACAGGCCCCTTGGGCCACCACTTTCCCTGGCCGTTATCCGGGAGCCCTGTTATGTCCATGACCTCAAGTCGTCCCTATATGATTCGCGCTCTCTACGAGTGGATTGTGGACAATAATTGTACCCCCTATATGCTGGTCAACGCCTTTGGTGACGGGGTGGAAGTCCCTCAGCAGCATGTCAACAAAGACGGTCAAATCATTCTCAATATCTCGCCGGTTTCGGTGGTGGAGCTGGATCTGGGGGACGAGGCAATCGCTTTCAGCGCCCGCTTTGGCGGCGTTCCCATGCAAAT
>CBFGUT010000417.1:0-1826 GCA_965652265.1 uncultured Cellvibrionaceae bacterium
GAAGTCAATGTGGATGCCGGGGGGGCGGTTATCGATGCTCAGGTGGACACTGAGGGTCGGTGGCGAGCCGACAATATTCCCCTGCCTGCGGGCACGTCTCAGGCGCGTATTCAGGTGCAGGCGCTCGATAACGAGGGCCGGGCCAGCTATGCCGAGTCGCAACTGTTACGTACCGACAGCTTTGCCATTGGCCCCACGGAGCCCTGGGGACAGACCACGGCTATGCTGTTGGCGCCCGATGGCGATGCCGTGTGGTTGTTGGCAGAGGGCACAGTCGGTGAAAGCTACAAGCTGATGGCGGTAGATTTGCAAACAGGCTTTCGCGAAGCGGTGGTGACGGACTTTACCGATGAATCCCTGGGACCAGTGACTGACGAATATACAGGCCTGGCCTACGATGCCGAGAGTCATACATTTTTTCTGATCGCCTTGCCTGAATCCGCTGAAGACAACGGCCATTTGTATCGCCTGGATGGGCAGACGGGAATGCGTGAGCGGATATTCCTGCATTTTGAGCAGGGCACTGACAATTTGGTGCTCCCGCAGGATATCGTGCTGCACCAAACCGGTGAACTCTATATTGCCGATGCCATTGGACAATTGGTGATGGTGGAGCCAGAGTCGGGTAGTTCGCGCTTGGTTGCCGACAGCAGCACCGAGAGCGAGCCGGTAAATGGTCCGATGCAGCTTAGTTGGGATACTACTGGACAGCGCTTTGTGGTGATGCAGGAGAAGGCCGGGGCGGTGGATATGTTGGGCTTGACGCTGGGAGAGACTGCCACCTCGCATATGATCTCGGTAGGTGCGGAAATTTCCTTTGGCCCTGTGCCTCTGGAATCTGCCGAAGGTCTCACCATCGACCATCAGAACAACCGCGCGTTCGTTCTGACCGGAGTGGCCAATAATGTCACAGAGATTGATTTGCAAACGGGCGAGCGCGACATATTGTTGGAAAATTTCGGCCCCGATGAATCCACGGCCCGCGATATTGTCTACGACCCCGAACGTCGTATTCTCTACGGCGTGGCCGGACCGGATTACGACCAGGCGCTGTATATGATCGACCCGGAATCAGGTAGTAAAGTCACAGTGAGTACCAGCTTTTAACCACCCAAAAGTGGTCCTTAGGGACCACTTTTTTTGATGGGCACCATCGCATTTTTCTTACACACCAAAAACACGTCGTCCACTCCCTCGGTGGGTATCATTCCGGATTGCAGCTGTAACGGTTTTTGGAAACGCAATCCCAGCGGCATAAATACACGGTTGTACCACCAGAGGGCACGCTTGCGCTGATTGATCAGAAACCACATACCCAATTGCGTCAGGCGGTTGGATTTGGGTTTCATGCCAAAGGCGGCACTCTGCTCCAGCTCAAAACCATGATCTCTGAGTAGAGAAGCCAAGTGCTCCGGCTCATAGCGGCGGCGATGTCCCACAAAGTCGTCAAAGGCCGTCCAGTAGGCCGGGTGCAACGGCACCGACAGCAATATAGTGGCGCCGGCTTTCGCCACCCGGCTGATTTCGCCGAGCGCACCCAGGTCGTCGTCCACATGTTCGACAATATCCAGCGCACACACCATGTCAAAGTGATTATCGGGATAGGGCAAATGACTGATGGAGGCGCTGCAGGTCTCTCCCCCGGCAGCGCTCAATGCCTTGAGCGCGGGAGTGCTGATATCCACAAAGCAGGTGCCGGGGATGGGCAATCTGGGTCTGAGTCCCGGGCCTATCTCCAATCGTCGCTCCGCTTGTGAGGCCAGTGGCTGGATAAGGGGCCAGGTGTTAAACCTTTCGGGTGCAATCAGTCTCGCATCTTGCCAGAG
>CBFGUT010000418.1:0-1800 GCA_965652265.1 uncultured Cellvibrionaceae bacterium
CTCGCCGCCGAGAGTTTCGACCAGCGCCTGATTTGGGACCTACAGGAGCCGCCACAACATGAGTGATTCACCCTCCCCGAACAAGGCCACGCCCGCCTATGCTGTCAATCGCAGGCGCAGCTTATCGGCAGTATGGTTGTTACCGCTGTTCGCCGTATTATTGGGAGGCTGGTTGGCCTACAAACACTTTACCGAGGCCGGGGTAAGTATTGTTATCACCTTTCCCTCAGGCGAGGGCATGGTGGCCGGTAAAACTGAGGTGCGCTACAAGGGTATTACCGTGGGCACGGTCACCGAGCTGCAGGTTCAACCCGACCTCGGCAGTGTGGCGGCCCATGTGATGATGGACCGCCACACTGAATCGGCCCTGCGAGAGTCCGCACAATTCTGGCTGGTCAAACCCGAATTGAGCTTCGCTGGCGTGCAGGGGCTGGACACGCTGTTGACCGGCAACTACATCGCCATGCGACCCGGCCACACGGGGCCTACACGCTATGTTTTCAAGGGGCTCAAGGAGGCACCTCCCCCAGAGCCCGCCGAGGGTGATATCCAGATATCCCTGCTGGCGGCGGACGTGGGTTCATTGCATGCCGGCTCTCCCATTCACTATCGCAAATTAAAGGTGGGAAAAATTGTCGACTACAGCCTGAGCGAAGACAACAACAATGTGGTGTTCCAGGCTCACATCGACAGTGACTACGCCGACCTGCTGCACGAGAACTCCCGCTTCTGGAACACCAGCGGCGTATCTATTAGCGGGGACCTCAACAGCATTGAGTTCAATACCGACTCGCTGGCCTCCATCATCCTGGGCGGTATTTCCTTCGACAATCCCGAACACCTGGATACCGGGCGCGCCGCCCGCAACGGCAGTGTCTTTACGCTCTATGATAATTACGCCAAGGCGCGCACAGGCCTCCTGATTGAGGTGGAGTTTCCCAGCGCCGAGGGGCTCAAGGCCAATCACACCGAGGTCCGCTACAAGGGCATCACCGTGGGTAAAATTATATCCCTGGATATGAAAGATGACTTTTCCGGGGTGATTGCCAAAATCAGCATCGATCCCCTGGCGGAGGTGCAACTCAATGAGACCACGGAATTCTGGCTCTCTCAGCCGCAGATCTCCCTGTCACGGATTTCCGGGTTGAGCACCCTGCTCACGGGCAGCCACATCGATATGAGTTTCACACCCGGCCACGACAGTGAGTCCCGGACAAATTTCCGCGCACTCAGCGAACCGCCATCGCCAGCACGTGACAAACCGGGGCTGTATGTCACCCTGAGCGCCAGTGGGCTGGATGGTATCGGCCGCAACAGCGAAATTTACTATCGCAAAGTCAGTATTGGCCGGGTGATCGACTATCGTCTGAGTCAGTCCCGCGATCGGGTTCTGATTGATGTTCATATCCCCGAGCGTTTTGCGCCACTGATCAGCCGCGATGCGCGCTTCTACCAAACCAGCGGTGTGGAACTGGAGGCTAACCTGCAGGGCATTACCCTTAATACCGAGTCTCTGGCCAGCATCCTGCGCGGCGGTATCGGCCTCTACCTGCCGGCCGACGCCAGCCCGCAACCGGCCGGCGCAGAACAGCAGTTCGCACTTTACGACTCCCTGGACGCCGCCAGCACCGAGGGCATTCCCGTGGAAATCACCTTTAGCGAAGCCAATAACCTCAAGGCGGGTGCCGATATTCGCTACCTGGGTGTCAAAATTGGCGAAGTGGACAGAGTGAGCCTCAATCATCCCCAGGCGGGCGTCACCGTACACGCTTCGCTGAATCCGGAGGCGCGAACCTTTAC
>CBFGUT010000419.1:0-1787 GCA_965652265.1 uncultured Cellvibrionaceae bacterium
TGCGCCAGGTGTCGAGAGGATGTCGGGTGGCGCTGAGCTTACCCGACCTACCCCGACCTATCCCAGCTTGATCCAAACTACCACGGTCTACGCTCCAGGCTCGTAGCCGAGCACGGGGCTCAGCCAGCGCTCCAGCTCCGTCACGCTTATCCCCTTGCGCTCGGCCAGGCTTTGTACCTGGTCTTTTTCGATTTTACCCACGGGGAAGTATTTGGACTCCGGGTGGGAAAAGTACCAGCCGGAGACTGCCGCAGTGGGGAGCATGGCGAAGTGTTCGGTGAGGGAGACGCCGGTATGCTTTTCAGCGTGCAATAAATCGAAAAGCTGGGTTTTTTCCGTGTGGTCCGGACAGGCGGGGTAGCCGGGCGCGGGGCGGATGCCGGTGTAGGCTTCCTTGATCAGCGCTTCGTTATCCAGTTGCTCGTCGGGCTGGTAACCCCAGAATTCCTTGCGCACGCGCTGGTGCATGTGCTCGGCAAAGGCTTCCGCCAGGCGGTCGGCCAGGGCCTTGACCATAATACTGTTGTAGTCGTCGCCGGCGTTCTGGTACTGCCTAGCCAACTCTTCGGCGCCGATGCCGGCGGTGACCACGAAGCCGCCCACATAGTCCCGTTTGCCGCTGTCCTGGGGGGCGACAAAGTCCGCCAGAGACAGATTCGGTTCACCTTCCTTGCCCTGTTTCAGTTGTTGTTGGCGAATATGGTGCAGGGTGCTGATCTGTTCGCCTGCCTCGTTATACACGGCAATGTCGTCGGCATTGACGGTGTTGGCGGGCCAGAAGCCGATAACGCCGCTGGCCTTAATCAGTTTTTCGTCGATCAGTTTGCGCAGCATTTTCTGTGCATCCGCAAACAGATTGCGTGCGGCTTCGCCCACCACCTTGTCGTCGAGAATTTTCGGGTATTTGCCGGCCAGGTCCCAACTGATAAAAAACGGTGTCCAGTCGATAAAATCCACCAGCTCTTCCAGCGGGTAATCGTCGAACACCTTGAGGCCGGTGAAGGCGGGTGTGGGCGGGGTGTAGTTGTCCCAGTCCAGCTTGAGGCCGCGCTCAATGGCCTTGGGGTAGGGGTGGACGGTGCCGCGCGGTTTGCGGTTGGTGTTGCGCTCACGCACCTGTTCGTATTCCGCCTTGAGTTTTTCCACAAAGGGCGGGCGCAAGTCGTCCGACAGTAAATTACTGCACACGCCCACGGCGCGGCTGGCGTCGGGCACATAGACCACCTGGTTGAGTTGAAAGGCGGGCTCGATTTTGACCGCCGTGTGCGCCTTGGACGTGGTGGCGCCGCCAATCAGCAATGGCTTGTCGATACCCCGGCGCTGCATCTCCCGCGCCACGCTCACCATTTCATCCAGCGAGGGGGTAATCAACCCCGACAGGCCGATAATATCGCAATTTTCGGCGACGGCGGTGTCGATAATCTTGTCGCCGGGCACCATCACGCCCAGGTCCACCACCTCGTAGTTGTTGCACTGCAGTACCACGCCGACAATATTTTTGCCGATGTCGTGCACGTCGCCCTTGACCGTGGCCATCAGCACCTTACCGTTGGGCTTGGTGGCTTCGGTTTTTTCTGCCTCGATAAACGGCTGCAAGTAGGCCACGGACCGTTTCATCACCCGCGCGGATTTCACCACTTGGGGCAGGAACATCTTGCCCTCGCCAAACAGATCGCCCACCACATTCATGCCGTCCATCAGCGGGCCTTCGATCACGTCCAGCGGTTTGGCGGCCTGCTGGCGCGCCTCTTCGGTGTCCTCAATAATGTGCGCGGTAATGCCATTGA
>CBFGUT010000420.1:0-1754 GCA_965652265.1 uncultured Cellvibrionaceae bacterium
TGGATCGACTGGGCGCTGGTGCAAATCGCCTGCCCACGCCCGATTCGCTTTGTCATGCAACGGGAAATCTACAACCGCTGGTATTTAAAACCCCTAATGAGTCGCCTGGGTATGATCCCGATTGCCTCAGGCAACAGCAAAGAAGCCTTGGGCCGCATTAACGAACTGCTGAAAAACGGCGAAGTAGTATGTCTATTCCCTGAAGGTGCCCTGAGTCGCAATGGCCACCTGGGAAAATTCCACAGCGGCTATGAGCGCACTGTCGAGGCTGTCGAGAACGCAGTGATTGTCCCCTTCTACCTTCGCGGTCTCTGGGGCAGTGCCTTTTCCCGCTCCGCGGGTAAATTGCGCGAGCAGGCCACTCTACTGCGTCGTAGCCTGGGCGCTCGCCGGGATATTATTGTCGCCTTTGGCGAACCACTACCACTCGCCACCAAAACAGCCGAACTTAAACAAAAGGTCTTTGAACTGTCCGTGTCAGCCTGGGAGCAACACACACACCAGTTGGACACACTGTCGCTCAGTTGGATCAAAACTGCCAAGCGCAACCGCTTTGCACATTTTATGGCCGACAGCGAAGGCACCTCTTTCAGCTACGGCCGCACCCTGGCGGCAACGCTGGCATTCGCCAAGGCCATGCGCCGCTACGCCCGCGAACAAAATGTTGGCCTGGTGCTTCCCGCCTCTGGCCCAAGCCTGATCAGCAATATGGCCGTGCTGCTTAACGGGCAAACAGCGGTAAACATTAATTACACCAGCAGCGTGGCGGCGGTACAGGCAAGTGTGGAAGCCGCGGACATAAAAACTGTGTTCACCTCCAGGCGCTTTATGGCCAAGCTGGAACAGCGCGGCATTGCTATCGGCGAAATGCTGAAAGGTGTGCAGTTAGTCTATCTGGAAGAGGTAAAAGCCGAGCTGAGCAAAGTGGATTTACTCAAGGCCATGGCATTCTCGTTTTTGCCAGCCGGCTTGATCTACACCTTATTGGGGCGCAAACGCCAACTGGACGATCCGGCCGCCATTCTGTTCAGCAGTGGCAGCGAAGGCTCACCCAAGGGCATCGTCCTCAGCCACCGCAACATAATCGCCAACTGCAAACAGATCAGCGATGTACTGGACACTCGCAGCAGCGACGTATTTATGAATTCGCTGCCACCCTTTCATTCTTTCGGTTTAACAGTGACCACCCTGATGCCCATGCTCGAAGGTATTCCGGTGGTGCACCATCCGGACCCTACCGATGTGCTGGGCATCGCCAAGGCCATCGCCCGTTACCGGGCCACCGTCCTCTGCGCCACCGCCACCTTCCTGCGGCTTTACACCAAAAACAGCAAGGTGGAACCGCTGATGCTCGAGTCCCTGCGCATTGTGGTAGCGGGTGCCGAGAAATTACAGGCCCAGGTGCGCCGCGAATTTGAAGCCAAATTCAACAAACGTATCTATGAAGGATACGGCACCACGGAAACCACGCCCGTTATCAGCGTGAATATTCCCGATAGGCTCGATACCGCCTACTGGAAACTGCAAAAAGGCAACCAGCCCGGCACTGTGGGCATGCCGCTGCCCGGCAGCAGTATCCGCATTGTGGACCCGGACACACTGGAAACACTGCCGCAAGGCGAAGATGGCTTGATTCTGGTATCCGGCACACAGCTGATGCTCGGCTATTTGAAGAATCCGCAAAAAACCGCCGAGTCCATCGTGCAACTGGATGGCCGCCGCTGGTATAAAACCGGCGACAAGGGTCATCTGGA
>CBFGUT010000421.1:0-1733 GCA_965652265.1 uncultured Cellvibrionaceae bacterium
CGCCCATGGGGATACTCGCCAGGGCATACTCTGTTCCGTGGCGATCATAGCGACGCCAAATAACTTTCCCAAAACCGATCGAAAAGCGAAGCACCTTCACGCCACAACGCCGCGCCACGTAAAAATGGCCAAATTCATGCACCGCCACAAGCACGATCAGTGCGACCAAAAACCAGAGGATTGTCTGAATCAGTGCCACGGCTTACCTCTCATCGTGCATCAATCAGATGGCGCGCAAGTTCACGTGCCTGCCGATCGGCGGTTTGGACCATTTCCAGGTCGTGGGGTTCAGTAGTGGATAAACGCTCCATAACTGTGCCAATCACCACTGGAATCTCGGTAAATCCCAGTCGCCTTTCCAGAAAAGCCGCCACCGCGATTTCATTGGCAGCGTTCAAAAGCGTGGGGGCTGTGCCGCCCTGCCTAGCCGCCTCGGCAGCCAGCTTCAAACAGGGGAAGCGAGCTGTATCCGGTGCTTCAAAATCCAGTCGAGCCGTGGCGATCACATCCAGGCTGGCCACTCCCGATTCAATGCGGTCGGGCCAGGCCAGAGCATGCGCAATGGGAGTGCGCATATCGGGGTTACCCATCTGCGCGAGCACCGAACCGTCCACGTACTCCACCATGGAGTGGATAACACTCTGCGGGTGCACCACTATTTCAATCTGATCGGGACGCGTGTGAAACAGCCAGCAGGCCTCAATCAGCTCCAGCCCCTTGTTCATCAGCGTGGCCGAATCCACGGAAATCTTCTGACCCATGCTCCAATTCGGGTGGGCACAGGCTTGCTCCGGCGTCACATCAAGCAGTTCCCGGGCGGAAAGCGCCCGGAACGGGCCACCGGAAGCGGTCAGCAAAATACGCCGGACCCCGCTCTGACGCAAGCCCTCTCCGGCCAGGCAGTCATCGGGATGACGGGGGAGACACTGAAAGATTGCATTGTGTTCGCTATCAATCGGGAGCAGCGTGGCACCGTGCTGGGCCACCGCACGGGTAAAAAGTCCGCCAGCCATAACCAGTGCCTCTTTATTGGCCAGCAGGACCTTCTTGCCGGCCTCGACAGCGGCCAGCGTTGGCACCAGACCCGCTGCCCCGACAATAGCGGCCATTACGGTATCCACTTCGGGGGCGGAAGCCACCTCGGATAATGCGTCTTCACCACACAGCACCCGCGTATCGCTGCCGTGTGTTTTCAGCCAGGCACTGAGTGCCTCGGCCCCCGCAGCCTCTACCACCACCGCGTAGCGAGGCCGGTGGCGTAAACAGGACTCGCCCAGCTTCCGCCACTGACGGTGTGCGGTGAGCGCATAGAGACGGTATCGGTCCGGGTGCCGCGCCAGTACATCAAGTGTACTAGCACCAATTGAGCCAGAGGCGCCGAGCAACGTCACTTGCTGTACAGACGCCTGATTCCTTACCTGATCGGTAGTCATTGGAAGTGTCACCTCAGGCCAGCGGCCAGCCGCCGGCCAACAGGGCGAGCGCAAATACGGGCGCGGCGGCAGTGAGGCTGTCCACCCGGTCCAGCACACCGCCATGGCCTGGCAGCAGCGCACTGCTGTCCTTGATGCCACGATAGCGCTTGACCATACTTTCCAGTAAATCGCCCAGCACCGACACCAGGCTGGTGGGAATAATGATGGCTATCCAGAATAGCAGCCCCCCTTCAAACAGGGAGCCGATCAGGAGCGCGAGCAACAAATTGGCCACCACACCACCGGCAAAGCCCTCCC
>CBFGUT010000422.1:0-1709 GCA_965652265.1 uncultured Cellvibrionaceae bacterium
AGGGCGAAAACAGGTACCAGAACAGAAAAAACTAAAGCGCGCATAGGGTTATAACTCATAATTCGTTATCATGCACAGGGGCATGGTCGGGCCGCTATTTAACCACAGTCGGGGCCGATCCCAAAATCGCTGCCGGTCCTGTGCCTGCGACCTCTGAATCCCTTGAGACTCGCCGTCCGCGGAGCGGCCAGCCATTATGACCGAGATAATCTGCCAGCAACAGCGGGTACCCCTGTCCATGCGGGGGCAGCGCTTTGACCAGGTGGCCGCCAGCTTGTTCCCCGATTATTCCCGATCGCGCCTGCAGAGCTGGATTAAATCCGGAGAGCTGACCGTGGAAGGCAGTGCCGTGCGCCCCCGCGATAAGCTCTATGGGGGCGAAATTCTGCGCCTGGAGGCCCATCTGCCTCGGCAGGAGGTCTGGGAAGCCCAGGCCATGGCGCTGGAGATTGTCCACGAGGATGAAGACATTCTGGTGGTTAATAAACCCGCCGGGCTTGTGGTGCACCCTGCCGCGGGCAATTATACCGGCACTCTGGTCAATGCCCTCCTGCACTACGCGCCGGGCCAGGAGGCACTGCCGCGGGCGGGCATTGTACACCGGTTGGATAAGGACACCACCGGGCTGATGGTGGTTGCCAAAACCCTGCCGGCGCACACCCGCCTGGTGGCCCAACTACAGGCGCGCAGTGTCAGTCGCGTCTATGAGGCCGTGGTGCAGGGGGCCCTCGCTGGTGGCGGCACTGTCGAGGCGTCCATTGGTCGTCACCCCAAACACCGCAAACAGATGGCGGTGGTGATCCATGGCGGCAAACCCGCCATTACCCATTACGAAGTATTACATCGCTTCCCACATCATAGTCATGTGCGCCTGCGGCTGGAAACCGGGCGTACGCACCAGATTCGTGTGCATATGGCGCATATCCACTACCCCTTGGTGGGAGACCCGGTTTACGGCAAGCGCGCCCGCCGGCTCGCCGATGCCAGTGCCGAACTGCTCGAGACCCTCAAGACATTTCCCCGTCAGGCATTACACGCCACGCAACTGGGGCTCCAGCATCCGGTGAGCGGTCGGCCGCTGCGCTGGAAAGTGCCGTTACCGGAGGATATGAGCCAATTACTGGAAATTCTGCATCACGAATATGACTGAACAGACTGCGGTATCCTTTTTTCGCCCCCAGTGGCCGGCCCCGGCCAGAGTCAGGGCCGCAATCAGCCTGCGTACCGGGGGTATCAGCCGTGCGCCTTATGCCAGTAACAATCTGGGAGCGCATGTGGGTGACGAACTCACTGCCGTGGCCAAGAATCGCCTGCAGTTGTTGCAGGCGCTGAATCTCGAACAGGAGCCACAGTGGCTGCAACAAGTCCACGGCGTTAAGGTGAGCAGGGCGCGGGCCGATGGGCGGGTGCGTACCGCCGATGCCTGTTATACCCGCGAAACGGGTCTCGCCTGCGCAATATTGACGGCCGACTGCCTGCCGGTGTTGCTCTGCGATCGCAGTGGCGAGCAGGTGGCGGCGGTCCACGCCGGCTGGCGCTCCCTGGCCAAAGGCATATTGCCGCGGGTGCTGTCGCATTTCAGTGTGCCCCCCAGCCAATTGATGGCCTATCTGGGGCCGGCTATTTCTGCCCGGCATTTTGAAGTGGGGGTGGAGGTGCCGGAGGCGTTCTTCCAACGGGCGCTGCATGCGGGACATGCTGAAGCCATT
>CBFGUT010000423.1:0-1690 GCA_965652265.1 uncultured Cellvibrionaceae bacterium
GGGGACGGGGCTGGGGCTGGCGAGGGTGTATAGCATTATCGAGGAGCACGGCGGTAGTATTGATATTCACAGCCCCGTGGACAGCGAGAAACAGCGCGGGTCGCGCTTTATTATCGAGTTGCCCCGACACCTGGAATCGCTGTCGCCCGACTGGCTGCCGCACACAGAGCCTTAAATTCCTGCCACGCGTTGGCGCTAGATCGAACACGAGTACTATGACGAAGATACTGGTTGTTGAAGACGAGGCAATTATTCGCACGGCCCTGCGCAAGCTGTTGGAGCGCAACAAATACAGTGTGGATGAGGCTCCCTCAGTGCGCGAGGCTACCTCCAAGTACCGCCTTACCGATTACCAGTTGATTATCAGTGATTTGCGGCTGCCGGGGGCGCCGGGTACCGACCTCATCAAGCTGGCCGGCGATGTGCCGGTGTTGATCATGACCAGTTACGCCAGCCTGCGTTCGGCGGTGGATTCCATGCGCATGGGCGCGGTGGACTATATTGCCAAGCCCTTTGATCACGATGAGATGATCAATGCCGTCAAACGGGTTATCGGCAAGGCCTCGGCCGCGCAGCGACAGAAGGTGCCGGCCGCGCGTGAGGGCCATGGTGTGGCGGGCATGATTGGCAGCAGCGATGTCATGCAGGAGCTGTACAACCGGATACACAAGATCGCCCCCACCGATGCCACTGTATTGATTCACGGCGAAACCGGGACGGGCAAGGAACTGGTGGCCCGCTCACTGCACGAGCAGAGCCCTCGCCACAAGGCCCTGATGATCTCGGTGAACTGTGCCGCCATTCCCGAGACCTTGATCGAGGCGGAACTGTTTGGCCACGAGAAGGGTGCCTTTACCGGCGCTGCCAGTACCCGCGAAGGTCTGGTGGCCGCCGCCGACGGTGGCACACTGTTCCTAGACGAGATCGGCGAGCTGCCGCTGGAGGCCCAGGCACGCCTGCTGCGGGTCTTGCAGGAGGGTGAGGTGCGACCCTTGGGGTCGGTGGAGTCGCGCAAGGTGGATGTGCGCCTGGTGGCGGCGACCCACCGCGATTTGCGTGCCCTGGCCCGCGAGGGCAAGTTTCGCGAGGACCTGTTTTTTCGGATTAATGTCCTGCAATTGGAGTTGCCGCCCCTGCGCGAGCGCGGTCGCGATGTTCTGCGCCTGGCCGAGGCGCTGTTGACGCGCTACTGCCAGCAGTACAACAAACCCGCACTCAAACTCTCTCCCGAGGCCATCCAGGCCATTACCACCTACACCTGGCCCGGCAATGTACGCGAACTGGAAAATGCCATGCAGCGGGCCGCCATTCTCTGCGAGGATCCGCGCGAGATTGGCCATGAGCTGCTGGATATTGATTTGGACCTGGTGCCACTTGACGATGAAGATGAGCACAACCCCTATGCCCAGGCCAGGACAGCCAGTGGACGTTCCCCCACGGCCCACCAGGACCCACCGGAGGATCTGTCCCTGGAGGATTATTTCCAGCGCTTCGTACTGGAGCACCAGGACACCATGAGCGAGACTGAATTGGCTCGTAAACTGGGGGTCAGCCGCAAATGCCTCTGGGAACGGCGTCAGCGCTTTGGAATCCCCCGCAATAAATCCGGCGCCACCGGTAACAAATAACTTCTCCCCGTTTGTGACAGGCTTCCTCTCACGGTGTGACTGACGTGGGGAATTTTGTTGGA
>CBFGUT010000424.1:0-1678 GCA_965652265.1 uncultured Cellvibrionaceae bacterium
GGTAATCGGCACCTATGTGCACGGCATTCTCGACCAGCCGGAGGTGCAGGGGCTGTTGCTGGGTTGGGCCGGGTTGACGTCGTCCCCCGGGGTGTCCATTACAGAACAGCGCGAGGCCTCGCTCAATCGTTTGGCCGACACGCTGGCGACGCATATGGATGCTCGCTGGTTACAGCGATGGCGAGCGAAGGCCACGCCGGTGAGTACCAACGAACTGGTGCGGGCTCCCTGACGTGGTGGTGCATACGGAGCAGCGTCTTCGCCGACGCCGGCAAGCGACCCTGGTTTTACTGGGCCTGCTGGGCATCAGCACAGTGCTGGCGCTGGCCATGGGGTCGGTATCGCTGCCGCCCGCTACCGTGTGGAAGGCTCTGACGGGCGGTGAAGTACCACAGCACCTGGCGTTGATCATTCATTCCATTCGGATTCCCCGCGCACTGCTGGCGGCCAACGTTGGTGCGATTCTCGCGGTGTGTGGTGCGATTTTGCAGGGGCTGTTTCGCAATCCCCTGGCCGACCCCTCCCTGATTGGGGTCACCGCCGGTGCCTCCGTCGGTGCCAGCTTGATGATTATGTTCGGCGCCGGGCTGGGCGCCGCGCTGGGCGGCGTGGCCGGTCTTTCACTGATTTCCCTGGGCGCTTTTAGTGGCGGTCTGCTGGCCGTCTGGCTGGTATATCGCGTGGCCACCAGTGTCAACGGTACCTCCGTGGCAACAATGCTATTAATGGGCATTGCGGTCTCGGCCCTGGCCGCCAGTGCGACGGGTCTGCTGGACTATGTAGCCGATAATGAAATGCTCCGGCGAATGAGTCTGTGGCGCATGGGCGGCCTGGAGGGAGCGAATTTTCCCCGAGCCGGACTTGCGGCCGCGTTGCTGTTGCTGCTGCTGGTGGCGCTGCCCGCTTTTGGGCGTGCTTTGAATACGCTGTTGCTGGGTGAGTCTCAGGCGCGACATCTGGGTATCGATGTCGAGCGTCTTAAAACCCGTCTGATCCTCCTGGTCGCGGCCGGCGTTGGCCTGTCCGTGGCGGTGTCTGGCAGCATTGCTTTCGTGGGGCTGGTGGTGCCTCATATGGTTCGGCTTTGGGTGGGGCCGGATCATCGCGTTCTGCTGCCGTTGAGTGCGCTTGGCGGGGCGGTGCTTCTGCTGCTGGCGGACGTGTTGGCGCGCACTGTGATGGCCCCGGCGGAATTGCCAGTGGGGTTGATCACCGCTTTGCTGGGCGCTCCGTTTTTTATCTCTCTGCTGCGTCATCGGCGTCGTGAGGGGAGTGAATGAACCCGCTGCTGAACATCGATCATCTGTCCGTGCAGGTCAGCGGTCGCGAATTGCTTTCCGATGTGTCATTCGCGGTGCAGCCGGGCGAGGTGCTGTCCATTATCGGCCCCAACGGTGCCGGTAAAACCACCTTGCTGCGCACCATCAGTGGGGATCTGGAACCGGCCAGCGGCTCTCTGTTTTTTGGCGGCCAGCGGCTGTCACAGTGGTCGACAGCCGAGCGCGCCCTGTCCATGGCGGTGTTGACCCAGGCCAACCCGCTGTCTTTTCCCTTCACTGTGGCCGAGGTGGTGGGGCTGGGGCGCACACCGCACAGTACCGGCGCAGCGGTGGATCATCAGGTCTGCCGGGCCGCCATGGCGGCGCTGGATGTCGCCCACCTGTCGGGCCGACTGTAC
>CBFGUT010000425.1:0-1669 GCA_965652265.1 uncultured Cellvibrionaceae bacterium
GTATTATGACGGCCGAGCAGGGCAAGCCGCTGGCCGAGTCCCGCGGGGAAATCGATTATGCCGCCTCCTACATCAAGTGGTTTGCCGAGGAAGCCAGGCGTGCCTATGGGGAAATGATTCCCGCCGCGAAAAGCGATCAGCAGATTCTGGTGACCCCCGAACCCGTGGGTGTGTGTGCCGCGATTACTCCCTGGAATTTTCCCGCCGCCATGATTACCCGCAAGGCGGCCGCCGCGCTGGCGGCCGGTTGTACCATGGTGGTGAAGCCCTCCGGACTGACTCCACTCAGTGCGCTGGCGCTTGCCCACCTAGCGCAACAAGCGGGAATTCCCGCTGGAGTATTCAATGTGGTGACCGGCGATTCCGCCGCGATTGGCGAGTTGTTCTGTCAGAGCACCCAGGTGAAAAAACTCAGCTTTACCGGCTCCACCGCAGTGGGCCGCAAGCTAATGGCTCAGTGTGCGCCCAACCTGCAAAAGCTGTCGCTGGAATTGGGCGGTAATGCACCGCTTATGGTATTCGACGACGCCGATGTGGCGCGTGCGGTGGAGGGCACACTGGCCGCCAAATTTCGCAACACCGGACAGACCTGTATCTGTCCCAATCGCTTTCTGGTGCAGAGCCATATTCACGATACCTTTGTGGAGGCTCTGTGTGAGGCCGTGGCCGGGCTCAAGGTGGGCGATGGCATGGATCCGGACGTCAAGCAGACATCGCTGATCAATCGCGGCGCGGTGGAAAAAGTGCAGCGTCATTATGACGATGCGCTGGAAAAGGGCGCCTGCTGTGTGCACGGCGAGCGCCCCGGCAATCTGCCGCATAACCGCGTGGCCCCCACCGTACTCACGGGGGTGAGCACTGATGCCACCCTCTGGCACGAAGAGACTTTTGGACCGCTGGTGGCGATCACCCGGTTTGATTCCGAGGAGGAGGGGCTGCAGCTGGCCAATGACACGCCTTTTGGGCTTGCGGCCTACGCCTTTACCCGCGATGCCGACCGAATCTGGCGTCTGGGCCGGGGTATCAAAGCGGGTATGGTGGGTATCAATGAAGGGGGGATTTCCAATGCCGCCGCGCCTTTTGGCGGTGTGGATCAATCCGGCTTTGGCCGCGAAGGGTCGCGCCACGGCCTCTATGAGTACCTGCAGCTCAAGTATCTGTGTATAGGCCCATCCGTCAGTGGCAGCTGAGGGAGAGATTCGCGCGCTGGTGGTGAAACTGGCGATCGACGCCGAGGAAATGCAGCGCTGGTATCGGGGCAGCGCTAAAGAGGTGCTTGCCTACAGCCTCGAGGGCAAAAAAGTCCGCTTTCCCGCCAGCGTACTGCGCCCCTTTGTCACCCGCGAGGGGGTGCATGGGCATTTCCGCATTATTTTCGATAGCCACCACAAGCTGCGCGGGGTGGAACAAATCGATTGAACGGTAAACCACGGACCCGGTTGTCATGCCCCTACCTCTTTAACCCTGGGTGTCTTACTACTTTGGGATTGGCACGGAGCCGGGGTCGGGTCGTTTGTAGGTTGAATAAGCTCCGCGCCACCCAACACTGCGATCTTTGGATGGCGCGGAGCTTACCTAGCAGGTTGATGAAAAACTATCTACGTGGCCGCTACTGCGTTAAAATCAGGCTCAAAATGCTCATTTATAATCCATAAACTCCGCTTTTTCG
>CBFGUT010000426.1:0-1659 GCA_965652265.1 uncultured Cellvibrionaceae bacterium
TCTTTCAGCAGTACTCGGTCTTCAGCCATTTGACGGTACTGGACAATGTGATCCTGGCGCGCGAGTTCGAGCGCTCTCCGCTGCTGGGTAAACTCTACGGCAACCGTAAAAAACAAGTGGTGGAAGAGGCCCGGTCCCTGATCGACACCGTGGGCCTCAGCGCCGCGCAAAAGCGTTACCCGCACGAGCTTTCCGGCGGCATGAAACAGCGTCTGGCCATTGCCCAGGCGCTGATTCGACGCCCGCGTATACTGCTGCTGGACGAACCCTTCGGCGCCTTGGATCCGGGCATACGCGCCGACATGCATCAACTGGTACTCAAACTGTGGGAAGAGCATCAGCTCACCATTTTTATGGTCACCCACGATTTGAGCGAGGGGTTTTCCCTCGGTACCCGCCTGTGGGTTTTCGACAAGCTGCGCCATGACCTACAGGCTCCTAACGCCTATGGCGCCAGTATTACCTATGACCTGCCCATCTCCCGCCATCGCACAACGCTGCCGGAAGACGTGCAGGCGGCACTCACAGCATCCTGACGTTTGGAGACACGTTAGTCATGAGCAAGATTCACTACACCACCATCCTGCCCGGCAATGCCCACTGGTCGCTCACGTTGAAACGCGGCACCTTTATGCGCCTGACCGACCTTGAGGGCGGTGCCAATGTGGGTATGTTGTTCTACAACCCGCGCAATTTGCTGGAGCGTTACAACGCCCCGGACACACTCAAGTGTCAACATACTTTTAAGCTGCAGCGCGGCAATTGTTTGTATTCGGATATGGGCCGCATTTTCGCGTCCATTGTGGAAGACGCCAGCGGCTGGCACGACACCGTCTGCGGCACCAGTAACGCCCGCCAGGTGGAAAGCCGCTGGGGCAAAAGGGACTACCAGACCCAGCAAAACAACTGGCTGCAAAACGGCCAGGATGCCTTTCTGGTGGAGTTGGTCAAATACGGTCTCGGCCATGCGGACATGGCCAGTAATATTAATTGGTTCAGCAAGGTCGTCACGGACGACCAGGGCAATATCACCTTGGACACCACTGCCAACCAGCAGGGCATCTCACTCGGGTTGCGTTTTGAGATGGAGACCCTGGTCATCCTCCACACCTGCCCGCATCCCCTGAACCAATCGCTCCACTACCCCTTCGCCCCGGTCAAGGTGGAGTTGGGCGTGGCCGACCCGGTGAGCGAAGATGACTATTGTATGAATTTCCGCCCGGAAAACCGGCGCGGATTTGCCAACAACGCCCTCTATCATCTGGGTTAAGGAAGGGATAGATCATGCCGATACTTGAGAGCCCGCGCGATATCAACACTGCCAATAGCCGCCAGACTATCAGCGCCGGGGATTATTTCTTACACACCATCACTCGCGGTCAAACCCTGCGACTGGTAGATCTGGAAGGCAACCAGGCTGCCGATGTGCTTTTTTACAACGCGCAGGATCCCAGCGAGCGCTACAGCGCCATGGATACTATTCGCAGCCAGGGTAATGTTTACCTGACCGCGGGCAGTAAGCTGATCTCCAATCACAACCGCGAATTACTGGAAATTGTCGCCGATACCTGTGGCCGCCACGACACCCTGGGCGGCGCCTGCGCCACCGAGAGCAACACCGTGCGCTACGACCTGGAAAAACGCTGCATGCACGCCTGT
>CBFGUT010000427.1:0-1634 GCA_965652265.1 uncultured Cellvibrionaceae bacterium
TTGGCCTGTTTGATAAAGCCCTTGCGCGTCTCCTCGGTCAGCATGGGCAGAGGAAGGCGAATAAGATTGCCCGACGTGGAGGGGTTAAGCCCCAGATCCGATTTCATAATGGCCTTTTCGATTTCCGGTACCAGCTGTTTTTCCCAGGGACTGACAGCCAGGGTCCGGGCGTCCTCAACAGTGACATTGGCCACCTGGGTCAAGGGGGTGTCCACACCGTAATAGGGTACAGTAATGCCGTCCAGCAGGCTGGGATGAGCCCGTCCGGTACGTATCTTGTTGAAGTTATTGCCGAGTGCCTCCACCGCTTTTTGCATGCGCTGCTCGGCATCTTTTTTCAGATCATTTATCATTGTTTGAACCCTCTTCTATCAGCGTGCCCTCGTTACTGCCAACCACAATATTGAGCAACGCGCCGCTTTTGTTCATGCGAAAGACCCGCACCGGCATCTCATGTTCCCGACACAGGCAGATCGCAGTCAAATCCATTACACCCAGCTTGTCTTCCAGCACCTGATCGTAGGTCAGGCGGTCGTATTTGGTGGCGGTATCGTCTTTCATGGGGTCGGCGGTATAGACGCCGTCCACCTTGGTGGCCTTGAGGACGATATCGGCCTCCACCTCGATACCGCGGAGGCAGGCGGCGGAATCGGTGGTGAAGAAGGGGTTGCCGGTACCAGCCGAAAAAATTACTACCTCGCCGGCGTTCAGACACCGAATCGCCTGGCGGCGGTCATAGTGTTCCACGATGCCGCTCATGGGGATGGCGGACATCACCCGCGAGGAGATATTGGAGCGCTCCAGGGCATCGCGCATGGCCAGCGCGTTCATCACCGTAGCCAACATGCCCATATGGTCGCCGGTTACCCGGTCCAGACCAGCGGCATTGAGGGCCGCCCCGCGAAACAGGTTGCCACCACCGATGACCAGGCCCACCTGCACCCCAATACCCACCAGTTGGCCGATTTCCAACGCCATCTTGTCCAGCACCTTGGGATCAATGCCAAAACCCTCAGATCCCATCAGCTCTTCGCCACTAAGCTTGAGCAGTATGCGCTTGTATTTCTTGTCCCGGGAACTGGGCATTGGGAGCTCTCCTCGCTGGCGGCAAATCGGGGAGGCAGTTTACAACAAAAAGGAGGCCGGATGGGTATCCGGCCTCCTTTTTTGTCGCTCGGACACCCGTTAGCGGGTGTGGTGGCGCTATCAGCCCTTGGAGGCAGCCACCTGGGCGGCTACTTCGGCAGCAAAGTCCGTTTGCTCCTTCTCGATGCCCTCACCCACTTCAAAGCGCACGAAGCTATCGACACTGGCACCAGCCACTTTGGCCAGCTTGCCCACGGTCACCTCGGGGTTCTTAACAAAAGGCTGCTCCACCAGGCTGCTCTCCTTGAGGAACTTGTTGATGCGACCCACCATCATTTTCTCCACGATCTCGGCGGGTTTGCCCTCCATGTCCGGCTGAGCGCGGATAATTTCCTTTTCCTTCTCCACGCGATCAGCAGGCATATCGTCGGGGTTGACCACAGAAGGGTTCACCGCCGCCACATGCATGGCCACATCGCGGGCCAGGTCAGCACTACCGCCTTCCAGCTTGACCACGGTAGCAATGCGATTGTTGGAGTGCACATAGG
>CBFGUT010000428.1:0-1618 GCA_965652265.1 uncultured Cellvibrionaceae bacterium
TTTCCCGGAATTCGAAGGCCTCCGTATCGGCGGTACCCGTCATGCCCGACAAGGTTGGGTAAAGACGGAAAAGATTCTGAAAAGTGGTGGAGGCGAGTGTCTGCGACTCGTTGTGAATATGTACCCCCTCCTTGGCTTCCAGCGCCTGATGCAGCCCCTCAGACAGACGCCGACCGGGCATGGTGCGCCCAGTATGCTCGTCGATCAGCACCACCTCGTTGTTTTGCACAATGTACTCCACATCGCGGTGAAACAGGGCGTGAGCGCGCAGGGCGGAGTTGACGTGATGCAAGAGGCCGAGGTTGTTGGCGGCGTAGAGACTTTCATCTTCACGCAGCATGCCATTGCTGATCAACAATTTCTCAATATTCTGATGGCCCTGCTCGGTTAATTCCACCTGGCGCGATTTCTCATCCACAAAGTAATCACCGTCATCCTCGTCTTCTTTTTGGCGTGTCAGGTGGCCAATCAGCTTGTTCATGCGCTGGTACATTTCCGAGCTGTTTTCCGCAGCGCCGGAAATAATCAGCGGGGTACGCGCCTCGTCGATAAGAATCGAATCCACTTCATCCACCACGGCAAAATGGAAGGGGCGCTGGACCTTGTCGGCCTTGTTCATGGCCATGTTGTCGCGCAGATAATCAAAGCCATACTCGTTATTGGTGCCATAGGTAATATCGGCGGCATAGGCGGCGCGCTTGGTAGCGGGGTCCTGCCCCGACTGGATGACCCCCACCTTGAGGCCAAGAAATTCATACAGCGGCCGCATCCAGGCGGCATCGCGTCCCGCCAGGTAGTCGTTCACCGTGACAATATGCACACCGAGTCCGGTCAGTGCCCGCAGATAGGCGGGCAATGTCGCCATCAGGGTTTTACCCTCACCCGTGCGCATTTCGGCAATACAGCCTTCGTGCAGGGTCATACCCCCGATCAGCTGCACATCAAAATGTCTCATGCCCAGTGTACGGCGGCTGGCCTCCCGCGCCGCTGCAAAAGCTTCCGGCAGCAGATCGTCCAGGGTTTCACCGTCGGTATAGCGCCGTTTGAATTCATCCGTTTTAGCTCGGAGCTGGGCATCGTCCAGCGACTGCATAGCCTCTTCCAGAGCGTTGATTTTGGTAACGGTTTTGCGCATGCGCTTGAGCACGCGCTCATTCTTGGATCCGAAAATCCACTTAATGACTTTACTGAACATGAAAAGAATCCATTAAACAATTAACACAGAAATCTGTCCGTAAGCAGCACCAGGCTGTACGGCATAACGGGGAGTAAACGGGGGGAGTATTATCGCAGGGTGCGATTAATGTAGGCGGCGGGATCCACGGGGCGTCCGTTCTTGTACACTTCAAAGTGCACATGGGGACCCGTGGAGCGGCCCGTCGAGCCGAGCAGGGCTACCACCTGCCCTTTTTTCACCACATCGCCCAATTCAACTTTGTTTTCCTTGTTGTGGGCATAGCGGGTAGTGAAACCATTACCGTGGTTGATTTCCACCATGTGGCCATAACCATCCCGGTCTTCCGACATGGTGACCACCCCGGCCGCCACCGCCATCACATTGGCGCCCTCCTTGCCGGCAAAATCCAGCCCGCTGTGCCAGGTGGCGCGCCCGGTAAAG
>CBFGUT010000429.1:0-1615 GCA_965652265.1 uncultured Cellvibrionaceae bacterium
GGGCGTTAATCTTCAACAGCTCGATGCCGGTCTGAGCGTCGAGGTGGACGCTATCGATGTGACCGCCATGGTGCAGTTCGACGCCCAGGCCCTGACGTTCACCCCGGTTAAGCCCCTGAGCGCCGGCCCCCACGAGTTGCGCCTGGTAGCCTACGGCATCGACGGCAGCGTGAGTGAACTGGGTTACTGGACCTTTACCGTGCGTGAACAGGGCTTTTTCCACAGTGCCTCGCTCACCGGGCATGTGGATTTGAGTCTTACCCAGCGTGTAGCCGAAAGTCGTGCACTGGAGGAGCAGAAGGCCTTTAACGCCCAGGGCAGCGCCAGTTTCCAGGCGACCAGCAACACGGCTGCCGGCAACTGGTCGGGCGTCATGGATATGCTGTACCTGCACCGTGAAGACCAGACGCCCAGTGATAATCGCCTGGATATAGGCACTTTTGTGGCCCGGGCCGAGGGAAAATACCTGGGGGCCACCGTGGGACACCAGGTGGTGGCCGGGCAGAGCCTGTTGTTTGACGGTTACCAAAAGCGGGGTATTGCCCTCAGCGGCAACTGGCAGGCGGCGCGCAGCAAGCTGACGGTGTTTGGCATGAGTGCCGGGGAGCTCGCCGGTGCCGATGATGCGCTGGGCATCAGTGATAACGACAACCGCTATCACGGTGGCCTGCTACAGACGCGCCTGTGGCAGTCCGAATTTTACGAGGCCCATTTGACGGGTGCCTATCTCAAGGGCCATCGCAGCCAGGTGGGTTATGGCAGTTGGAGCCAGACGGTTGATGTTACCACCGGCAGTGGCTGGAATCTGGCGTTGGACAACTACTGGTTCACACGTCAGTTGCGACTGCGGCTCGAAAGCGCTGCCACCGACAGTCGCAGCAATGGCGAAACCGCAGATCGATCCGACAGCGCCCACAGTGCACTGCTGGTGTTGTCGCCCCAGTGGGATAGGGCGCAGTGGCAACTGGGTGCCGAGGCCCGGGAAATCGGCCCCGATTACCACAGCCTCGCCAACCCCTATCTGCCGGTGGATCGCCAGTCGGAGAGAGTGTTTAGCCAGCTTACCGCCGGCAAATGGCACCTCAACGCGTCCCTGGGGGAGGAGCAGGACAATGTGGAGGAGGACCCCGCACGCTCACGCAGTGAGACCCGGGTAGCCCAACTCGCCGTCAGCTATAGTGATTTCGATATCGCCGAACCGGGTAGCTTAAAGGCCTGGCTGGGTGCGCCCAGTTACCATCTGAACCTGCAGCGCACGCGCCTGGAAGACCGCTATACCGCCCCGGAGGTTAATCGGCAGGACATGTTGTCCGAGTCAGTATCGTTCAATACCGCTTTTACGGCCGCCCACTGGCAGTGGAGCCTGGGTTACAGCTATCAGTCCTTCGACGACTACACCGATCTGCAAATAGACAGCCGCATTCATTCGCTGTTTGCCAATGCCAGTTTTCGTCTCGGCCAATGGGCCAGTCTGCAGCCGGGGTGGCAGCGCCAGCGCACCGAAAACCTGGACTACAGCGCCGTGTCCTATGCCACTCTCTACAATCTCGCCGGCGAATTCACAATGATACCCGGCCGTCTCGCCGCGCGTCTCAGCCTTAATCACAGTGCCAAC
>CBFGUT010000430.1:0-1603 GCA_965652265.1 uncultured Cellvibrionaceae bacterium
GTTTACACGCCGGTATTGTCCTGGGGACTGTATTTTCGCTATGTGATTTTGGCCATTTTTACCGGTGTGATTATTATCACCGCAGCATTGTTCGCCGGCGGGATTATCAACTATGTGGGGCAGCCCAAGGTCCCGCACGATTTCTCGCGCATCCAGATAGAAATGAATGCCAGCACACCCGAACAGGATACCCTGGCAGTGGTGTTACAGCTGGAGCAGATGATCAAGTCCGTGGAAGCCGATATTGTTGAGGAGTTTGGCCAGCCCATGGTGGACAGCTACTATGTGTCTCTCGAGAGCCGTACCCGGGCCGAGATCCAGACAAAGCTGGTGGATCCGGAATTGCGTCCCATGAGTACCTTTGACTTGTCGGCCCGGTGGCGCGAGGTCATGCCCGATATCAGCGGCCTGAAAAGTCTGACCATTATCGACAATATTTTTGGTGGGGGTACCAACGACGGCGATGTCAGTTTCCGCATCCACGGCAATGATCTCGAGCAGTTGCGCCGCGCAGCTGAAGATATCAAGGCGGCTCTGGGGGAAATCGACGGCGTTAACGAAATTGCCGATAGCGAACAGCAAAGTGCCGAGGAGGCACGTTTTGTGTTAAAACCCGTGGCTTACAGTCTGGGCCTGACAGCGGCGGAAGTGGCGCGCCAGGCCAGCTATAGCTTGTACGGTATTGAAGCCCAGCGCATTGTCCGCGATAGCGAGGAAATACGCGTGATGGTGCGCTACCCCGAGAGTGAACGCAATGTGCTTGAATCGGTGAACGATTTGCTGATTACCACATCTTCGGGTAGCAAGGTGCCGCTGGTGGAGGTGGCCGACATTGTGCTGATGCCGGGTGTCAACCAGATATACCGCGAGGACGGCAGTCGCACCATCACCATATGGGCCTCGCTGGAATTTGACAAAATACAGCCTCTCAAAGTGGCGAATACCCTGGCGGAAACGGTCTTTCCCGATATCGAAAAAAATTACCCGCGGGTCTCGGTTGAGGAAGCGGGCAGTCTCAAGGAAGAGCGGCAAAATCTGGCGAACCAGTTGCGCAACCTGGCGATGATTCTATTGCCCATTTACGTCTTGTTGGCGTTGCCATTGCGCTCCTACACTCAGCCGCTCATGATCATGTCGGTCATTCCCTTCGGCGTGGTGGGCGCTATATGGGGGCATGTCATTATGGGGTATGAGTTAAGTGGCCTGTCGATTTTCGGTATCTTTGCCGCCATTGGTGTAGTAGTGAATGACTCGCTGGTTATGGTGGATTATGTCAACAAGGCGCGAGCGCGTAATGAAACATTGTTCAATGCGGTTATGCAGGGCGGAGTGCGGCGATTCCGGGCGATTATTCTCACCTCCCTGACGACTTTTATTGGCTTGTTACCGATTATGTTTGAGGCCTCGCTACAGGCCAAAATTGTCATCCCCATGGCAATTTCACTGGCCTTTGGTGTACTGCTGGCAACGTTTGTCACACTTTTACTAGTGCCCTGTCTGTATCTGATTGCCGATGATCTGCGCCGTGGCCTGCGTCGTCTCAAGCACTGGCTTTTTCCTCGTCAGAGTGTACCCTATGAAGGTCACTCATAAAGCGGGAGGA
>CBFGUT010000431.1:0-1601 GCA_965652265.1 uncultured Cellvibrionaceae bacterium
GGGTGCCAAAACTTAACAGCAGCCTGGATGTTAGTTGATAGTGATCCTGCACATATAAGCCGATTACGTCACTGTTCTCTTCAAGCTCGGAGGGGTCGGTGGCCTCGCCGGCGGTGACTTCGTCATCCCGATAGTCGACCCCGTAGGTGAGGGCGTGGCCGGCAAAACGACTGGTGTTGTCGAAGGTAAAACCCCCGGTATTGACGGCGCTGGTGTAGTTATCCCAGGGCCGATAAATCTCAAAGTCGGTCTGGTAGACGCGCAGGTCCAGTTCAATAAAATCGCTGCTGGCGTCCCAGGTGTAGTTGAGAGTGCTGGTGGCGCGTTCAAATTCCAATTCGCGCAGCGGATTGCGCGGGCCTTCACCCCATTCCGGGCGTGTCAGTTTCTCGCCCTCTTCATTCAGGTTTTCATGGCTCAGGCTGACGCGGTGGCCGCCATCAAAGTTGCCCACCAGTTTGACAAAACCCAGTGTCTGTTCGGAGTTGGTACCCGTCAGGGTATTACCTTCGGCATCTTCCATATCATCCTGGTCGGAGGTGACGTAGCTGACCATGGCGCTCAGCGCGTCGTTGGCGCGGCCATATAGAGTCGCACTGTATTTACTGCCCTCGGTATTGGAAAAGTACCCGCCTTTCACCATGCCGCCAAAGCGCTCGCCGGCCAGCAGGTCTTCCGGGTCTTTGGTTTCAAAACGGATGGCACCGCCTAGAGCACCTGGGCCGTTGGTGGCATCGCCCGCGCCCACTTGTACCCGCACCTGTTTTAGCAGTTCCGGCTCAATGGTAATACGCCCGGTGTGGTGATAGGTCACGCCCGACTGGGTGGCACCGTCCACCATAATATTGAGCGTATCCTCGCCCAGATTGCGTACATAGATTTTTTGCGCCGCGCCCACCGAACCACCCACCAGCACTGAGGACAGGCCGGAAAAAATATCGTCCAGGTCGTTGGCCTGCTTGCGGTCCAGGTCGTCACTGTCGAGCAGGCTGTCCAGTGGCTGGCCGACCACCACCAGTTCCTCCAGGGGTTTGGGTTCTGTCTTGTCGGTCTCAGTATCTGTTTGCGCCAGGCTGGCGAGTGGCAGCAGGCAGGCGGTGAGGGCCAGAATGCTGGCGGCGGTGCCGCGCCGCGACGTGGGGAAGTGTGGGTCTTGCATGGTGAGATTCCCTGTGAGTAGTTGTTGGCAAAAACAGGGAGTCTACAGGCTGCAAGTGAGTATGTAAATGATAATCTATATCATTAAGATTAATGATTTTCTGAATTAAAGCGTGGCAATCCATTCATCGATACCCGCCACCGCACTTTTGCGAATAACCCGGGCACCGCGTAGCGCGGCGGGCTCGCCGGGGTCGATCACAGTAATGGGTACGTCCGGCCCGGCAAAATCCACCAGTCCGGCGGCGGGGTACACCTGCAGGGAGGTGCCGATCACCAGCAATTGATCCGCGCGGGCCACCGTGTCGGCGGCGGGTTCGATCATGGGCACGGCCTCGCCAAACCACACCACATGGGGGCGTAGCGGGCTCCCCAGTTCACAGGTGTCGTCCAGGCCGATGGGGGCATAGCCAATATCGTAGAGCAGGGTCTCATCCACGGAG
>CBFGUT010000432.1:0-1578 GCA_965652265.1 uncultured Cellvibrionaceae bacterium
CTAATTAGCATATCGTTGTGCTGGGCGGGAGCGTACTGTATGGCGGTGGAATGATCACCCACAACGGCCATGCCCGCCTGCACCGTGGATGGCAGCCAGTCGGCGCTCCACCGTCCGTAAACTGTCCAGGCGGCGCCTGGCTCACGGCCCAGCATCACCAAGTGGGTGCCTATGCGCGCGACTCGCAGCTCCATATCGTAGCTGTTAGCGCCGTAAGTCTCAAAGGTGGAGACGCTCTGGGTGGTTATACATCCCAGCAGGTCCGGCCCGTGAGTGGTATTACCGAGCAGCGCACTGAAATAATTTTGCTGGCCGAGGGTAAAATCCGTTTGGGCGTCATAGCCTTCAACTTGTGGTGCCCTGATAATCAACCCGGCCAGGGAGTAAAAGCCGCCGCCGGGCGCCTCCAGGCCGCTGAGGTCGGAGACCCGCAGGTGTGTGGTCAACGAGAAGTTAGCGGCGACTTCCTTGTAACGAAACCCACCGATGCGTTCCATATACCAGGTGCGTGCCGAAGGCTCCATGACCAGCTGGCCCGCCTCAATACCGATACTGTTGAGCGGGTCCGCATTCCAGTTCTCGGTTTCATAAAGGCTTAGCCAATCATCCAGGCTACTGCTATTAGCGAACTCGTCGTTCAACAGTGACAATGGATCAAAAGGGGGCGGATCGATGGGCTCCGCGTTTTCGGGCTGCGTGTCCACCCCCAAAAAGTCAATAAGCGCTCCATCGGATAAGGTGAGGGGATCCACAGCCTGGTATTCTTCAGGGACTTGCGGTGTTCTAAAGCGCAGAAAATCATAACTGACCCGTATATTTTCATTGCCATTGACCACCGTATTATTATGTGTGGCCGTGGAGATGCTGGAGGCACTGCCATAATCGGCAACCGTGGCCATACCCACCTGTAAAGTTTGAGGAAGATCTGAGCGTTCAATCCGGCCACTGATTTGCCAGTCACCATTTTCCTGCCGATATAGGGAAAAGAGGGCGTCACCGAGCCGGGCAATGCGAATCTCCATCTGCCAACTGGGTACCGGAATCGAGGGATTGGTTGATTGATTGTTTTGCGTTGAGTTATTAAGAATTCTCGGCCCGTTGGTGGTGTAACCCAAAAGCGCGTTAAAGTAATTTTGTCCCTGCGCCGGGTCTTCCTGAGCATCATAACCGGAAAACTGCGGCGCTCTCAGCATGAGACCGCCGAGGCTGTAGCTTTGGGTGGGTATGCCGCCGCCATTCACGTCGCTCACTTGCACCAGAGCGGTGACGATAAAGTCGCCACTGACCTCCTTATACAAGAGTGGACCGATTCTGCCCTGCCACCAGGTGCGTGCAGAGGGCTCGAGAATCAGCTGATCATTGTCGATGGTCAGCGAGTGCAGTGGGTCCGCCAGCCAGTTTTCCTGCTGGTAGAGGCGAGTCCAGCTATTAAGGCTGTTGATATCCCCAAACTCATCGTCAAGTATGGCGAGTGGATCGTCACTTTCCATCAAAGTCGTGACTGATACGGCGTTGCTCGGCGTCGAGCTGTTACCGGCGGCGTCTACGGCTTGAACGGCAAAGTTATAGAGGGTATCA
>CBFGUT010000433.1:0-1548 GCA_965652265.1 uncultured Cellvibrionaceae bacterium
CGGGTTGCGCACGGATCGACACAACTTCCGGGTGGGGCTGCGCCCGGCGCTGGTTCTCGCCACCATTGGCGTGGTGGGCACGGCGGCGCTGACCGGGGCCTTCGCAGCCTGGGTGCTGGGTGTGGGCTGGATTGAAGGGTTATTGATTGGTGCCATTGTCGGCTCGACGGACGCGGCGGCGGTTTTCTCTGTGTTGAATATGCAGGGGCTGGCGCTTAAAACACGGGTGGGGGCGACCCTGGAAATTGAGTCCGGCCTGAACGATCCGATGGCCATTTTCCTGACCATTTTCCTGGTGGAGTTCATGGTCAGCCAGCCCTCGGGCTTTGACGTCATGATGCTCGGTCAGTTTTTCTGGCAGATGGGCATCGGGGCCGCTATCGGGTTACTGGGCGGGCGCCTTCTGGCCTACGGCGTGGCGCGGTTGGCCTTGAGTCCGGGGTTGTATCCGTTGCTGGCGCTGTTCGGCGGCATTTCCATTTTCGGGCTGGCGGCGGTGCTGCAGGCGAGTGGTTTTCTGGCGGTGTACCTGGCCGGCCTGGTGGTGGGGAACCGTTTGTCCCGGGGGCTCTACAATATTCAGCGCTTCCACGACGGCATCGCCTGGCTGGCGCAAATCAGCTTGTTTTTAATGCTGGGGTTGTTGGTGTCGCCCCGGGAATTGATGGTCTATGCCCCCAGCGCGGTGCTGGTGGGACTGGCGTGAAAAGCTGTTTATCAGTTGGGTGGGGTTGCGTGGCGCGGTGCCGATTGTGCTGGCGATGTTCCCCTGGCTGGCCGGCTTTGATAACTGGCCGTTCTTTTTCAACGTGGCGTTTTTCATCGTGCTAGTCTCCCTGGTGTTGCAGGGGTGGACAGTGGCGCCGTTTGCTCGCCGCCTGAAGCTGGATGTGCCGACGACGTCGTCCCGGGTGCAGCGGGTGGAGTTGGGTGTTCCGGGGCAGGGCGATTATGAATTTGTGGGTTACAAGCTGGCCGAAGGCAGTCCGGCCGTGCATAAATCCACTGAACAAATGCCGTTGCCCTCTGGCGTGAGACTGTTGTGCGCACTGCGCAATGACCAGCCTCTGGAGATTCGTGGCGGCGTTGTGCTCGAGCCCGGTGACCATGTGTACCTGTTGGCATCGGCCTCCAACCTGGCGGCGCTGGACAAACTGCTCGTGGGTGTGGATGAGCCGGATCGTTTGTCCGCTCAGGCGTTCTTTGGGGAGTTTGTGGTCACCCCGCGTGCCAAACTTGAAGACCTCGGTATGCTGTACGGATTCGTGGCGCCGGAAGACAAGCGCAACTGGAGTATCGCCCGCTACATTTACAGCCAGTATCGCCACCCTGTGGTCGGTGACCGGGTGCGGCTGGGGAACATTGAGTTTGTCGTGCTGGAAATGAAAGATTCCAAGCTGACGAAAGTCAGTTTGAAGTTGCACCAGTAAATGCCAGCAGACGCAGGAGCTGCTGGCCTTCAGAATCCCGGTGGTTGGTCGATAACTTAATAGCTGGCCACACTAGGTGAATGAACTACACTTCGTACAGTAAAAAACAAAATAGTAA
>CBFGUT010000434.1:0-1523 GCA_965652265.1 uncultured Cellvibrionaceae bacterium
GGTAGGGGGTTGTTGCACTGTCTGCAGTTTTTCATGCAGCGCATCCACTTCACTTTCCAGGGTCTCGATACAGTACTCCAGCTCCCTGACCATGCGCTCAAGCTTGGGCAATTCGCCCGGATCCCCGTTAGCCGCCTCTTCGACCATGGCACGCTGCAGGATTTTCAACTCCTTGCGCAACTCGATAATCAAATTGCGCTGGGCACGGTTGTTTTCCTGCAGCGTGCGAATATGCGCAAAACGCGCGTCGCTGGTCAACACCGTGTCTAGGTCGTTGAGAATATCAATGCTGGCGGTATCCTTTTCCACACCTTCCCTGAGCGTGGTCAATTGCGACATCAAGGGTTTCTGGTTTTGGTAAAAGGCACGATTGCGGTCGCTATGTACATGCTGATGAATATCGCCCATCAACTGTCGACGCTGGTGATGGGTGTGACTGATGGCTTTGAGCTGCCTTTCGTGCGAATCATGGCCGGTCGCGGTGGAATCCAATTGGGCTACTAACTGCTGGTAGCGCTCATAGTAGCGACGCAATTTCTGAATTTGTTGACCGTAGCGTTTGTTTTCCGCTCGCAGCGAGGCGTTGTCCTGCTCCACCTGTTTAAGCGATTGCAGGCGCTGGCGCAACAGCGGTGTCTGGTCGGCCTCCTGTTGACTGATACCGCCGGCATTGTCCGCCAGCACACGCAACAGCGAGGCAATGGAGCGCTCCAGCAATTGCCATTTTTCATGCTCACCACCGGCTCTCCCGGCGGCGTCCAGTTCCCCGGACAGATACTGATAACGCACCGAGGCAATACGAGCGCTGAAGGGGTCCTCGCGGCTGTAGTCTCCCAGGGTTTTTCCTGTTAACTTCTGGTAATGCAGTAAAGTCTCTTCCTTCAGCGCCTCCCAGGAGGGGCCGCCGCGACCGGCGGCTTCGTCATCGCTGGCAAGCTGCGCTCTGCGCCGGGACGCCTGGCGCTTCTGCATCGCCTTGAGTTTCACATAGGCACGCATCAACCGGTGCTGACGCACACGCAAACGCCAGACCACCAGCCCCAGCACCAGGGTGGACACTGCCAGTACCACCAGTAGCTGCAAGAGAATCAAGGCCAGTGTGGCATCTATCTGCATGAAAAAAGCTCGCCGATGAGTAGCAGAGGCCTTACAACCTCCTTCCCAAGTAAAGTATAGATAATGATCGCGGACATCTATCCACGCCATGCGATAGTATAGGTTATATGTCACCCTGATCCTGAGTATTAACGATTTTTGTCGAGGTAAATGTGGCAATCGGATTCAAACACTGGATGACAGCGGCATTGCTGCTGGTGACAACACTGACTGCTTTGCCCTCCAGCGCCCAGTCACAGACCAGCGGCGACCATGTCACCGTGCGCTGGCTGGCGCCGCAGAGCCTGGCGGCGGGGGAATCCAGCACCTTGGGCTTCTACTTTGAGGTGGACCCCGAATGGCATGTGTACTGGCATAATGCCGGCGATTCCGGCGCCGCCCCACGCTTCGATATGACCGTCGATGGC
>CBFGUT010000435.1:0-1522 GCA_965652265.1 uncultured Cellvibrionaceae bacterium
CACTGCGCCTGCTCTTCCGCCGACAGGGCGGTGGGAGAGAGATAGAGGCGGTCCATCAGCCCCAGCGTCTCGCGGGAGACAGTATTGAGCGTCTGCGCCGGCAAGGCATGTGCCATCCATTCGGCGGCGGCGGGTATGCCTCGAAACACCATGCCCCAGACAAAAACCGCCACCACCACGGCGGTCAAGGCCACAAAGGGCAAATGACTTTCCAGCCGATGGATCCAACCCTGATACCAGCGCGGTTGCCACTGCTGCAACATCGCGTCCACAGTCTGATTATCGCCGGTTTCCAGTGCGCCGCCGCAGGGGAAATATACAAACCGCGGGGTGTTGCCCAGCCGCGAACTGGCCTCCAACTCGTTTGCCCAGGCGCGCGCCAGTTCGCGGTTGTCAGCCACCGCGAACACACGCACCGCGCCCGCATCGTCCACGCGCACTTGTGCCCGCTGGCGCTGTGCCTGGCCGGCGAAAAACCAGTCTCCCGTGAACACCAGCATAAGCGGTTAAAACCCCACTTCAATATCGAACAAGTCACCCACACCCTCGCCCACGGAATTAACCGCTTCGCGCTCATCGGCGGCAAAATTCTCCAGGTCGCCCGTTGCCAGGACGCGTGTATGTTCGGCCTTATAGCGGGCCGTGCGCACCCGGGCCCAGGGAATGAAAAAGCCCAGAGTGACAATCACTCCCAGGGTATTGGTGAACAGCAGCCACATATAGGAAGCTATCTCCCAGTTGGCCTGGAAACGGTGATCGCGGATATGCAGGTTATTGTAATTGAGGTTACTGGTGGCCACAGTAAAGTAGGCGAAGGCCAGTAAATACAGCAGTGCCACCATAGGAAAATACAATAGTGGCATGAGCATCATCAGGACAACCGCCGCAATGCCGCCGACGATAAAAATTGCCAGCATCAGCAGGAAGATTACATAGTAACCACCTACCGTAGCCCGAAAGTCAAAGCGGGCGGTACCATAGGCGTGATTGCCATAGATAAACCGGCGCTGCTCGTAATAGGCATAGGGCATAAGTATGCCCAGGGTAATCAGCCCCAAAAAGGGCCACAGTAAATAGGCCATGGCTGCCTCGCCCACGCGTCCGTGGAAAACAAAAGGCACATTGCGATACTGGCTGTAGCGGGCATTAAAGCGCAGTGATTTGCAAATCACCCAGGGCAAAAACACCAGTAACAACAGACCCATTATCGTCCCCGCCACGAAGCTGAACTGTCCCGAAAACGAATAGAGCAGTAAAAACACAAAGGCGATGATTCGCCCGATCAGGATTTTTACCGGATCGGCACTGTAGGTGAAGCTGGCACCATCCAGTGTGGTATTGCCGTAGAAATAGCGGTTGTTGCGCACCTTGGCCCAGGCCGAATAAATGCCCAGCGTGACAATGGATAGAAGGATATTCACTATCCAGATTTTGAAATATTCAAACCCCTGACCACTGAAAACAAAGTCAACTTCCCGGGGTTCAGTTGTGGCGGTGTTACTGCCACCAGGTCTAGCGATTT
>CBFGUT010000436.1:0-1506 GCA_965652265.1 uncultured Cellvibrionaceae bacterium
ACTCCAATACATTGGCGGAAGCATTGACCAAATGCCGGCTGGCAAAACTCCCCTGCCCCTGGCTCAGGGTCACCTCATAGGCCGTGGTCGCCGGGCAGCTGACCTCCACCTCACCAGTAGAATCCACAGCGCTCGTGCCCAGCGGGTCGTAAACACCAAAAGCCACACCCGTGGCGCTTACCGTACAGGCCACGCCCATGCCGGGGAACAACAGCAGCGCCGCGCAGCCTAGCAGCGCCCAAAGAGCGTTATTTTTCGAGACAGACATGTGTGCCGAGCTCCGGTAAGGGATCGCGAGTGTCGGGATAGGTCAGGCTGAAATGGCACTCCCCCATCGGCCAGCGCGCTGTAAAAGGGGTGTTGTCTTCTATGCCGGTTAAGTAGGTCATGCCCTCCCAGCCCACTGTAAAAGCCTCGCCGCTCAAGGTCGCCTCAACCTGTGTGCCCGCCGGCAGCGGCTTGCCCTGGCTATCCACCAGCGTCAACACGACCGCGCGCTCGCGCTCAATGTCAAATTCTACCACCAGGCCGCGTCGATAGCCCGGCACCAGTGGCTGGCGCGCCTCGCTGCGAAGGTGCACATCCAGCGGTAAATCGCGCTCATCAAGACGGATCTTGTTGCGATCGAAAGGACGCAGGTGATTGACAAAAGCCCAGCCGTCGCGTCGGGTATGAGTAACATGGCGATTTTCGCGATAGACCGGCACGCCGGCCAAACCCGGCGTGGCAACCGCCGCAAAACTGCCACTAACCCAGTCGGCGGCGAACAGTCTTCCCCCCAGATGTACCAGACTGCCGCGCAACCCCGCCCGATAGGCCAGATCATCACGGCGCTTGACCACGTCGGCGCGCAGGCGCGCGTAATCAGTGCGCCATTCAGTATAAAGCGCCTGATCGCGCCGATCCCCCAAATACTGCTCAGCCCGCACCCCCAACCCTCCCCGCGAGGGCGGTGTGTGCTGCAGGGCCAGGCGCCCCTCCACCTCTTCGCCCCGCTGGCGACCACTGAGGCTGGCACTGGTACCTCTGCCCAAGGGTAGCACCAGAGAGAGATAAAACAGGGTGTCGGCCTCTTCGTCATCCAGGGTATGGGAGGCATTGAACAGCAGCGAAGCGGCTCCGGCAATTTGGGTGGTGTAGCCGAGGTTGACGATTCGGCTATCCTGCAGCTCGGTCTCTCTATCCACATAGCTGATGGAGAGAGCGCCTAACGAACCCAGCCGGGTACTGGCAAAAGCCTGCCAGGTGCGGCTGCGTCCTTCGGGGTCAACTCTGTGCGAGATCTGGGAAAACCCCGGTTCCACCAGGCGGGCGCTGGCACCGAAGGAAAAACGGCGGCCCGAGCGCTCCAGGCGCAACTCCTGCATCTGCCCGCTCACGCCCTGGCGAGTCTGGCTAGTGGCACCGGACCAGTGCAGGGCGCCCAACCGCCCCAGGGTGATACTGGCGGCAATGCCATAGGCTTGCCGGTCTTCACCGGCTTCAGCCCGCAGTTCGCCGGTGAAC